>JBFFMY010000005.1:0-82632 GCA_041563475.1 Salibacteraceae bacterium | reverse complement strand
TCTAGAAACAGGCTAAATGAAGGTGCTAGACTTAGAATTACCGTATACCGAAATGATGGGGGATTATATACTCCTAAAACAAATCAGGTTAGCGTTGTTTTAGAAACGTGGCCGAGTGCAAACAAATTTGAATTAAACACGGATGGTTTAAAAATTGGAGTTTTCGAAGATATTTTTAAACCTATGCATTCTTTTTCTGCCCTCAAAAGCGCAAATGCGTTGTTATTTGTTAAAGCTGGTTTAGCGAAAATAAAGCAATCTGTAGATGAGGTAATTATTCTAAATTCCAAAGGACTGATTTGCGAAACCATTAGTTCCAATATTTTTATTGTAATTCATAACCGACTCGTAACTCCCCCATTATCGGAAGGGTGTTTGCCTGGGATTATGCGCCAAAACATATTAAAATTAGCCACTACTTTGGGGATGGAAATTCTGGAAACTCCCGTAGGAATAAATGCACTTGAACAAGCTGAAGAAGTCTTTATAACCAACTCAATGACTGGAGCCCAATGGATTAAAGGCTACCAGCAAAAAAGATATTTCCACAAAGTATCAGAAAAAATTATTGCTGAGTTAAACAATGTCGTTCTGAGCAAGCCTTAAAATTTGAAATAAAAAAAGCCCGACTTGCAAAAGTCGGGCTTAACTTATTTTATAAATCTATCGAACCAAAGATATTCGTTTAATAGTTACCCCTTCTTCCGAGGTTACCTTTAACAAATAAGTTCCTTTTGGGAATTCAGATAAATCAATTTCTGTATTGCCAGATCTTGTAGAAAGAACTTTCAATAAAGACCCATCTATTCCATATACGGAAACACTCGCTTCTTTATTGTATGTGAAGTTCACCACACCAGTACTCGGATTTGGATAAACCTTCAATGCATTCGCTGGAATTCCTTGAACACTATTAATTCCATCATCAATGGTAACGGTTCTACAATTTGAACTTGTACAATTACCACCATCCGTAATAGCTAAACAAGCATTAAATACACCCTCTGAAGTATACGTGTACACAGGATTATCTATGTTGGCTACACCACCATCACCGAAATCCCAAGAGTAAACTAATGAACCACCACCTGGATTGGATGAAGTGTTCGTAAAAGCCACTTTCATTGGATTTACAGCATCAACTACAAAGGTGAAATTAGATTGACAACTTTGTGAGAAGTTTGGAATTATAGAAACCGAAAGAGGGAATCCAGCGCCACCAACTTCCAACCAAGCACCTTGAAAAAATGCATAATGAGAATCTGGGAAATAGCCATTTGGATTTGATCCAATTCTCATGCTTCCTGTTAATTGTTCCCTTACACCAATTAAATATTTACTACCACCGTTTAATGAAATATTTACCGGTCTATTAAACATTGTGGGAGAAGTTCCTGTAGTTGAAAAGGTGTCACTTTCAAATACTTTTACAGATGTTGGTCCTCCTGCACCCACTTCATAAATGACAAATGAAACCAACGCAGTTGGGTCTGGAGCAGGACTATAAAAAGAAACTGAGCTAATATTACTCGTGATAGGTATATCGAAAACACTTCCTAAGATACCATCAGCTCCATCACCTATTCCAAAAGAGGCACCATCAGTAAGAGTGTCCATATAGGAATAAGCAGAATCACTTACCATAAAAGTCAAAGTATCTTTATTGTCTGCAGGATTAAAATCATTTACATTGTGCACATCAAAATAGACGTTATGCATACCAACAGAAGAAACATTTGACGCATTCGTCCACGTTAATGTTTGATTAGCACCAGTTACCATAGGAACTACTACAGAAACAGAATCAGAAAAAGTTACTGATGGAATGGAAACTGAACCCTTTGTAGGTGCAGTTAAACTAGCTCCGTTATTAGTGATGGTTGCTTCAAAATTTATATCACGAGGAAGTACACTTGGATATTCATAATATTTATTATCCATCGTACCTGCTAACATAATATTGGCGACAGATGGTAAGGGATTAATAGTTCCAACTCCATTTGTGAAGTTAGGCGCAGCTCCATATTCATCTCCGCTCAAATACCAAGTAATAGTTTGAGATCCGGTAACACCGGCAGGAATGGTTACATTCACATAAAAATTATGAATTCCTGGCTCAATCCCACCATAAAGATTATCATTATCTCCCCAAGATACATTTGGCGAAACAATAGGTAAATTTAATGCCTCATCGGGTTGCGTTTCAGTGGCGGTTGCGAATGGGTCAGATGCGGAGTTAATAGTAAATCCTGCTGGAAATTGAATCCACAAAGAATCGCCATATTCAAAATCAGGAGTTACCAAATTAAGGGAGAAAAGCAAATCCATTGTGGAACCGGCCACATAATTGTTTAAGGCGGTAATAGATCCAGTCATAGACTTAGAATTACCCTTGATCGAAAAAATATCCCCCGTTTTCCTGTGGTTAGGTTCATTTAAAGATTGTTGGGCAAACGTAAATGTTGCAATAAATACAAACATTATTAACAAAGTAATTTTTTTCATAATCATTGAGTTGTGAGTTTAATTTTCAAAGGTATAAAACGCCTTACCAATTAATAAGATTGATTCTCAGTTTAATTAAAAAAGTTTTCCATATCACTTTTATTATTTTAACTTTCACCCCATTATTTATCATTAACTTAAACAAACATTATGAAAAAACTTTTACTATTTTCTATAACATTGGTTTTGGGGTCTTTATCCTATGCTCAATCTACAACAGCCATTTCTGTAGATGCTATTTTAAAGCCAACGGGCACTGTATTTATTGATGGTTCTGGAACCGGATCGGTTCTTACGGATATTATGATTACAATTACAAACAACGACCCAAGTAGCACAAATTTTGGTGTAGGTTCTAACTTCAATTACAATGTTAAATTAGACGGTGTTAAATTAGATGATCCTGATTTGGGTGGAACAGAATGGGTAAAAACCATTGCTTTAGCGGTGGATGCAAACCAATCCTACGATGTTACATTAACCAATAGCTGGGCTGCAAGCACGCAACCTGGTTCGCATGAGTTATGTGTTTCTTTGGAAAGAATTGTAGTTTTAGTAAGTCCTTTTTTATACAATAATACGGATGCAAACAAGGAGTTTTGTAGTGATTTCACTTTTGATTGGGCAACTAGCGTTGGTGATTTATCGAAAGCAAACATTTCTAAAATTACTACTTCTGGAGATTTGATGACTGTATTTGTTAAAAACACAAATCAAAATGTTCAAATCAATGTTTTAAGTATTACTGGGCAAACGGTTAAAACTGTTTTACCAAATGCTGGAGGACAAAATTTCTACCAAAACATTGACATTAGCGATTTAACCTCAGGTGTTTATATTGTAACGATTCAAACTGAAAATGGAATTTCAGCTGCGAAAAAAGTATTTATCCAATAATATTTATTCCAATAAAAAAAGGGACGTAAATTGCGTCCCTTTTTTTATGTTTAAAATTTTCCTTTAGTAAATATTCCCAACTTTAACCAGGCGATCTGGATCAAGAACTAAAATTTTTCGTCCATTCGTTTGAATTAACTTTTCTTCTTTAAAATCATGAAGTAAACGAATAATGGTTTCAGTAGCCGTTCCAACAATATTAGCCAAATCCTCTCGGGTTAAATTAATTTCTGCTGGTTCATCTGGCTTTTCCGAATCAAAATAAGTATCCTTTAACATTAACAAAGTTACTGCTAATCTCTCTCTCACCGATTTTTGAGCCAAGTTAGTCAAGGATTCCGTCATAGTTCCTAATTCATGACAAGCCTCCTTTAATAGCATTTTGGCAAAATCCTCAGATTCATCCAATAGCCTATTAAACTCTGATTTTGGGATAAAGCAAATTTGAACATCTTCTAAAGCCTCTGCAGTAACAGGATATAAATCTTCTCCGATCATGGCCCTATAACCTAACAAGTCTCCGGGCTTAGAAATCTGAATGATTTGATCTTTCCCATCGTCTCCAGTTTTATACACCTTTAATTTGCCCTTATTAACGCAAAAAACACCAAGTGGTCTAGTGTCTTCATGAAATATTATTTGTCCCTTCTTGTATGCTGTACAAGACTTACTATAATTTACTTTATCCAAATCACTTGAACACAAATTTCCAAACTTTGAAATATTCTTAACAGAACACTCATCACAGGAAATACTAATTCTTCTACCTCTCATAAAAAATTTTGTGAGCACAAATTTAACTAAACTAAATAGTTTATTCGAATCAAATTTATGTTTATTTCGTCCAATCTCCTTTTACAATATATTCTTATTCGTATTTTTATCCCCCACAAAAATAAAACTACATGTCGTATAAAATTCTCATTACCGAAGATGATATGGTTACTGCAATGTTTACGCAGAAAATCATTACTCAAATGGGACATGAAGTTGTAGGAATTGCTTATTCTGGACCAGAGGCTTTAGAAATATTAAAAACGACTGAAGCAGATTTAGTTTTAATGGATATTTCTTTACCAGGTGAAATTGATGGTATTACAGCTACAAATGAGATTATGGTCAACCACGATTTACCGGTAATCTACATTACAGGTATTTCTGATAAGGATACCATGAGTCGTGCGTTGAATTCTCACCCCTATGGTTATATATCTAAGCCAGTAAAAGAAGGTGTTTTACAAACGGTAATTGAACTTTCTATGCAAAGATTTAAGCTAGAAAAGGAATTAATTACCAGCCAAGAACAATTACAAACTTTAAATATTAACCTGGAAGAAAAAGTTAAAGAACGAACCTCAGAATTACACGATAAAAACAAAGATTTACAAAATGAGGTTTCTCGAAGAAAGAAATCGGAAGCGCAACTCAAAGTATCACTCGCAAAAGAGCGGGAACTTAACGAATTGAAATCTCGAATTGTGAATATAATTTCTCATGAAATAAAAACACCTTTGACGAGTGTAAAAAGTTCTGCGGAGTTAATTGAGATGCATTTAGAAAATAACTCTCCCACAGAAAAGGTATTAAAGCACATTCACAACATTGATAGATCTGTAAATTCTTTAACGAACATTATCAATGAAACTTTAATGATTGGTAAAATGGAATCTGGCGCACTTAAACCAGAACTTGAACCTGTGCATTTACGGGAGTTAGTTGAAGATATCGTAGCCCAAATTGAAATTGGCGTTGGAAAAAATCATTCTTTTTTAATTGAATTTGGTTCAGAAGTTCCAGTACTATTCAAGACAGACAAAAGGTTGTTTACCCAAATTTTAACTAACCTTTTGAGTAATGCCGCTAAATATTCTCCAGATGCGGAAGTGGTTGAAGTTAATTTTCATTTAGATGAAGGAATTTTGCATTTTGATGTAATTGATTATGGATTAGGAATTCCAGAAAAAGATCAAAAGTTTTTGTTTGAAATGTTCCATCGTGCTTCCAACACCACGGATATTGAAGGAGTAGGCCTAGGATTAGCTATTGTTAAAAAATCTATCGAAGAGCTACACGGTAATTTGGAGTTTACAAGTTCTGAAAATCAAGGAACCACATTTATGGTAAGTTTACCGTTGAGTTAATCTTCCTTACATGATTTCCAAAAAAGAATTAATTGATACCCACAACCGAATTAAACATGTAATTCATGCAACCCCAATTCTAACTTCCACTACCCTAAACGAATTAACTGAATGTGAACTGTTCTTTAAATGTGAAAACTTTCAAAAGGTGGGAGCTTTTAAATTTAGAGGTGCATCAAATGCCGTTTTGCAATTATCACCGAAAGAATTAGAGAATGGTGTGGTAACTCACTCCTCTGGAAACCATGCGCAAGCTTTAGCTTTAGCGGCAAAAATGGCACAAGCGAAATGTTTTGTGGTCATGCCTTCCAATTCACCAAAGGTAAAAATTGATGCGGTAAAAGGATATGGGGCTAAAGTAACTCTCTGTCCTTCTACCCAAAAGGATAGAGAAGAATTTACTCGAAATATTATATCTAAAACAGGAGCCATTTTTATTCATCCGTATAACGATGAAAGAATAATAGCAGGACAATCAACTTGTGCTAAAGAGCTCATTGAAACCATTCCGGATTTGGATATCATCATTGCACCTGTTGGTGGCGGAGGACTGCTCAGTGGCACCATTTTATCTGCACAATATTTCTCTCCTAAAACACTTGTTTACGCGGCAGAACCACAAGGCGCTGACGATGCATATAGAAGTTTAATTTCTGGAAAAAGAATTTTAAGTCATACTCCGAATTCCATTGCAGACGGATTACTAACCACGTTGGGAGATAAAACGTGGCCCATTATTAAAAATGGGATAGAGAAAATTATTGTGGTCTCCGATCAAGAAATTAAACACGCACTTCAATTAATTTTGGAACGAATGAAAATTATTGTTGAACCTTCATCAGCAACAGTCCTAGCAGCAGTAATGAAAAACAAAAAAGAGTTTTCGGGAAAGAAAATAGGGCTAATAATTTCCGGAGGGAATTATCAAATAAAAATATAATTTGAATTCTGTTTTTTATTCAACGCTTTCCCTAGTACATTGCCATTAATTATATAAAATTGCAGCTCAGTACCATATAATTCCATTTGGTTTAAATAGGTTAATCGGCATTTTAAAATTTTATGAATCTACCGTCATTTGATTTCACTAATTGGAGAGAACATCCTTCTGACAATAGATACGTTGTTTTCTTTTTTAAGTCTGAGGAAGAAAGTCTTTATTTTAATCAATTACTTGAAGAACAAAAAATTTCTTTTGAGTCGTATGCGGATATGGAAGAACCAACGTATAAGTTTTATTTTGCGTTAAGTAAATTAGATTCAAAAAGGGCAATTACCCTCAACCACCTAACCATTGGTAAATTTCGCTCACCTTTTATTGCTAATAATCTTTTTAGGTATGCAATGATTATAGGAATGATACTAATTTTAGGCATCGGGGTAATTGGTTATTTAAAAGCACATTGATTTGAACAAGGTATTTCTTCTTTTCTTTATTTTCATTTCCACGACTATTTTTAGCCAGGATAAAGGCTATAGTGGCGGATTTCAGTTTAAAGGAATGATTGCAAGTAATTATTTCAACGGTGGAACAAACCTTCAAAATTTGGATAGTGTTTCCTTAGAGAATAAATCAAATTTTGGTTATGTATTTGGAATGACCATCCGAAAGTCCTTCAATAAAACATTAGGAATTGAATCTGGGCTGCGCTTTGTCCAAAGAAATTATACCGCCATTATTGATAGCACCAATGGGAACTATAATGGGAATTTGGACTATCGAATTATTGGCTATGAGATTCCATTAAAGGGGTTGGTGACTTTAAGAGCATCCAACAATTCCATATTTGTAGCAGGGCTGGGTGTCCAATTAGATTTGTATCCCAGCGATGTTTTCAAAGGAGATTATTATTGGCAAGTAGAAATTCAAAGAAAAAGTTGGATCCAAGGTTCATTTTTGGCCAATATTGGATGGGAAATCCATCCCGCTAAAAGTGGTTCTTTTTATACTGGATTCTCATTCAATCAACCGTTTGGTGATCCCTTTAAAGCCTTAGTTGGGTATTACAATAGTTCTAGGGCTATTACAACCTACAATCTTACTGGAGTATATTTATCTCTAGATATCCGATATTATTTTGAACCCAAATCAGGTAAATAATTCACCTATCGGAAATTAGATTGCTTTTGAAAAAGAATTGCTTATATGTATAAAATAATATCTTTGCCGTTCAAATAATTTAACATGGGAAATAATCTTTTAAAAGGAAAAAGAGGAATCATTTTTGGTGCTTTAGACGAAAATTCTATTGCTTGGAAAACAGCTATAAAGGCGCATGAAGAAGGCGCGAGTTTCGTGCTAACAAATGCACCTATAGCTTTACGAATGGGTGAGTTAAATAAACTTGCAGCAGACACAGGATCACAAGTAATACCTGCAGATGCAACAAGCAACGAGGATTTAGAAAACCTGATTTCACAAGCTGTTGAAATTTTGGGTGGACCACTTGATTTTATTTTGCATTCTATTGGAATGTCGCCTAATGTTAGAAAAGGTAAGCATTACACAGATTTGAATTACGATTGGTTTCATAAAACGTTAGATATTTCTGCAATGTCTTTACACAGAGTTCTTCAAACTGCTTTTAAACTAGATGCAATGGCCGAATGGGGTTCCGTGATCAGTTTATCTTTTGTGGCTGCACAAAGAGCGTTTCCAGGGTATAATGACATGGCAGATGCCAAATCATTAATGGAATCTATTACCCGTAATTTCGGTTATCAATATGGGAACCATAAAAAAGTTCGTGTTAATACAATATCTCAATCACCAACGTTAACTACTGCTGGTAAAGGAGTTGGAGGCTTTGACCAGTTTATAAACTTCGCAGAAGATATATCTCCATTAGGAAATGCATCTGCTGAGCAATGTGCAGATTATACTGTAATGATGTTCTCTGATTATACGCGAATGGTGACCATGCAGAATTTATTCCATGATGGCGGTTTTTCTTACACTGGAATTAGTGAAAAAGTAATGAAAAAATACGGAATGTAATTTCATATTATCTAATACATTTCAGGGGTGGTTTTCCACCCCTTTTTTATGACTAAAAAATTCATGAAACAAAAATTTAAAATTGCTTTCAACTATTTCAGTCATTTTATCCGTGCCTACAATCGGCATGGAATACACTCTCCTTTTGTTTACGATTTCTTGGAACAAGTGCTATATAATGATCAAGACCTCCAAGATTTTAAACCTATAATTCAACTTAAAAAAAATTTACTTTCAGATTCGTCCATTATTGAAATAACCGATTTGGGAGCCGGATCGACTATTAATTCTAACCGTGTTAGACAAATAAAAGATATTGCAAGGAACTCGTCAAAACACGCAAAATATGGTAAGCTTTTTTACCGAATGGCACAGTATTTTAAACCTGAACAGGTAATTGAATTAGGAACTTCTTTAGGACTAAGCACACTATATTTTGCAAAAGCTAACCCTAAAATTAAGGTGTTTAGTCTAGAAGGCTGCCCAAATACTCAAGCAAAGGCAGTAACCAATTTTTCTAATCTTGAAATTTCAAACATCACCCCTATTTTGGGTGATTTCAGCATTACATTACCATTATTATTAGCCGAAAACAAATGTGTTGACATGGTTTTTTTTGATGGAAACCATCAGGAAGTTCCAACGCTAGAATACTTTGAACAAGCAGTCAAATACACGAATAATAAAAGCATATTCATTTTTGATGACATTCATTGGTCGGAAGGTATGCGGAATGCTTGGGGAAAAATAAAAGGTCACCACAAAACTGTAGTGACCCTTGATTTGTTTTTTATAGGTATTGTTTTCTTTGATTCGCGTTTAACCAAACAAGATTTCTTAATTCGTTTTTGATTCAGCACTTTTGATTTTTGCTTGGCGGTCTTCGTAACTTTTTATGAAATCGGGCAATTGTTCCGCATTTATTTTCTTGGCAATAATAACCTTATTCTCATCTAACAAATAAAATTGAGGTGTAGAAAAAATATCCCAATAGTCTCTAAAATTCAATGAGTTTAATGTGGTTTTCCCTTCTTGAATGTATTTGTACGCATTTTTATTTATCTCTGGATTATCAGAAACATCAATCCACGTGTACCCTTTTTCTTTAATGTATTTCGGCCAATCCTTATTGTCAAATTCCGTACTTACGGAATAAACCTCTACCCCTTTGCTTTTCCATTCCGTATAAAACTCTTTTAGCTTAGGCATTTCTTTTTTACAATGGCCACAATTTGGATCCCAAAAAATCAGCACAGTGTATTTAGATTTAATGTCATACATAGAACGCCAATTACTATCCACATCCATTAAAATTATGTTCTCCGCTTTTTTACCAACAATTAAGCTCTTGCGCACATTATACATATCCACAATTTCTTTGGTTTTGTCCTCATCTAACCAATATGCCTTTCCATTTGAATAATAGTTTTCAGCAATACATACAAAAACAGCATCCATTCCCATAATATCAGATTTTTCATACGTATTGGTAGCATATTGAACAATAAACTTGTAAATCAAACTAGTATCTGATGTTTTAGAAGTGAGATATTGAACTGATGCACAAATGGAATCCGGCACTTGTGGCGTTAACTTTTCAACGTACGTAGCTATTTTTTGATTTAGGACTGGAGTACGTAATAATCTATCGTCTGTTAAGTCAACATTATCTAAAAAATGTGCTTTGTAATAAATGTAGCGCTTTTCATCATCCATTTTCCCTTCTGCATCTTTAAATTCAGGCACATTCACATCATCTGAGGTACGAAGAACTTTTGCTGCGAATAAATCCTTATTCTTTTCCAAATATGCTGCTTTAAACGTTTCTGCGAGTTCCTGTTCCTGCTTTATTTCAGCAGTAATTTTTTCTTTTTCCTTTTCATTTTTTGTTTCTTCTTTCTCTTTAGAAAGCCCCATCAGTTTTTTTTGCGTTGCGGTAACAAATTTCATGTAGGTATAAAAGGCTTTGTTTTCTTCTGATTCATTTACAATCATGTTTGCAACAGGGTCGATAAACGTTGTCGTCATTTCAATTTTTGGTTCATTTACAACCACCTCGAAATACGTTTTATTGTCTGGAAATACAACAGCATAAATCCCTCCCGGTTTAGTCTCTTTTCCTTTAAAGTGAATGACTCCCTTTGCGTCCGCTACAGTAGTATCATTATAATACATTTTGCCTCCAAAATAGTTAGCCAAATAAACCGTAGTATCCGAAATTCCATTAACTCTAAAAGTGAAATCATGTTGAGCAACAGCTTGGAAAGTAAATAGGGATGAAAAAATAAAAGTGATAAAAGCCTTATTCATTTTTTAAATTTATTGTTTTAACAAAAAATAATTCTATGGTAACGTGACTCCAAAAATGATGATTTAAAGCCTATATTTTAAGGCTTAACAAATCTTTAACAGCACTTAAAAAAAGTTAAATTTTGAATGCAAAAAATAGGATTAAATTTAAATGTAACAATAGTCATTTGCTATAAAACAAAATGGAAGTAACTTAGCATAAAATAACCAAAGATCACTTGTTATGAAAAATGGTATTACATATTTAATTGGACTTATCATCAGTGTAAATCTGCTATTTTTTGTAGGATGTACTGAAGATACACCCAATACCCCTTCAAACGAACCAATTACGGTTTCCGTAAATCATTTTTTTAACGGCCAAGAATTGATTTTAAACAAAATATTTCAGGGCCCACAAGGAAGGGATATGTGGATTACAAAAAAGAAATATTATTTATCCAATATCACTGCAATCTCCAGTTCTGGAGAAAAAAAATTCATTAAGGATATCGCTTTAATTGACGTAGAAAACCCTTCCAGTTTGTCTGCAATAGTTGGGGAAATTCCAGCTGGAAATTACAGTGCCATTTCGTTTGATTTAGGTGTTAGGGAAGATTTAAACCTTAAAGATCCTGCTACTTATTCTATAGAACATCCATTAAGCATAACAAATAACATGTATTGGACTTGGTCTACTCAGTATATTTTTTCTAAACTAGAAGGTCACGAAATATACAACAATGACACTACGAGTTTTGTGATTCATACGGGAACTCAAAGCTTGTATAGACCGGGTATTATTGTAGCGAGACCTTTTACAATTGCTACGGGCGGAACAGAAGTCTCTATTAACTTAGACATCTACCATATTTTAACTAACCCCAATTATACTTTTGATTTATCAGAAAACGGACAATCACATACAGTTGACAATTTGGATTTAGTTGTCAATTATATGGATAATTTCACCACTGCTTTCTATTAAAATGAAGCCGCATTTTCTTTTTTTGATCTTCCTTGTATTCATTAGTTGCAATGTTGAACAAAAAAAAATCCCAAGCAATTCTGCCTTAAAAGAAAACTTGACTCAAGTGGTTGATTTTTCAAGTCCCGAAAAAATTGAATTAGGAAAAAAGCTTTTTTTTTGATTCGCGGTTAAGTAAAAACAACAACATCTCTTGTTCTTCTTGTCATATTCCTGAATTTGCATTTTCGGATACTGTACAATTTAGCGTTGGTACAGATGGGCAACTTGGATTTAGAAATACCCCTTCTATTTTGAACGTTGCTGAAAAATCGTTGTTCCATAAAGATGGTGGCGTTAGAACTATTGAATTACAAATCCTTTCCCCCATTATTGATTCGATAGAAATGGCGGGAGATTTTGAAGAAATATTAGGAAGACTAAATCAGGACCAACACTACTTACAACTTTTTCAAAAGGCTTTTGATACTGTTCCAACAATTTTTGGAATAACACGAGCAATTGCGAGTTATGAGCGTAGTTTGCTTTCTGAATCTTCTGCATTTGACGATTACATGAATGGCGATTCTTCATCCCTTTCCCCATCTCAAAAGCGAGGGGTACAATTATTTACATCTAACCAATTAAAATGTAACCTCTGCCATAGCGGAACGAATTTCACGAATTATACCTATCAAAATATTGGATTAGAAATTCAAAATCAAGATAGCGGAAGAGCCCGAATCACTATGAATTCAGAGGATGCGGGTAAATTTGAGGTGCCCTCTCTGCGGAATGTGTCTATAACTGGTCCTTATATGCACAATGGAACAATGACAACATTACCAGACGTTATTGATTATTTAGCACACGGGGGAGGAAATCATCCAAACAAAAGTGAACTAATACAACCCTTCACTCTTACGGAACAAGAAAAATTGGATTTACTTCATTTTCTGGAATCACTTACAGACAAAGAATTTGTGAAAAATTAAGCAAAAAAAAAGCTTGCCAAACGACAAGCTTAAGACAAAAAATAATATAAAATTACGCCTTTTTTACATTTACAGCGTTTAATCCTTTTCTACCTTCTGTTAATTCAAATTCAACGTCATCGTCTTCTCTAACTTCATCAATTAGACCTGATACATGTACGAAGTATTCTTTTTTTGATTCTTCGTCAACAATAAAACCAAAACCTTTGGTGTCATTGAAAAACTTTACTTTTCCTTTATTCATTATAATAATTATTAGGCCACAAATGTACATTTAAAATTGATTCAGTAATAAATTTTTCTGCAGAAAAATGTTAACTGTATTAAGTTTAAAACCAAAACTTATAATTAATATTTGACTCCTTCCAGTCTAGTAAGTTTTAGTCATGTCTTCAGCAATCACAAGAATAAAATCACCCAAATCACTGTATGCATCTTCAAACTTCAAATCTCCATTTGCTTCTACAGAACTTATTGTCAATATATTAATTTCAGGTGCTTGATTTTTTAAGTACCAATAAATTCCACCGGAATTTGATGAATGAAAATCACCTTGGAAGTGAATGAAAGTAGATGACTTTTCATAATTTTTTAAAATAAAATAAGCCATTGTAGCGTCCTTTACACTTTGTGCTTTTGCCATTAATTCGGCTTGCGGGCCTCCCTTTCCATGGCCAAAGTCCATATTCAACATTTTATTAACGCTTGGATTCAACGTATCATAGAGAATGGGTAATGGCGCGAAATAAGCCTTAGAATCTTCCGATAAACTATCTAATTTACTAAATCCATATTTACTTACAATAGCCGCATACCTTCTGGGTACATTCGTAGCAACAAAATTAATATTATTGGTTTTTGCAAATTCAATTAACGGTTTATAATCCGTTTTGTAATTATCCCATAATCGCATTTCCTTTTCAAAATCCTTTGTTCTAATAAACCCTTCAAAATATTCATTTACAAGTAATTGATTATCCGATTCAAACATTTCAGCTCCCATGATTAGGCTTCCATTTATTTCATAAACCCCTTGGGTAACTTTAAGCTGCATCCAGTGGCAAATAGGGTTGTTATGCTGTTCTCCAAATAAAATTACATTTGATTTCGCAAGAGCTTTAACCATTTTTTCAAACGAAACTTCCTTCCCTTCTTTGGAGTATATTTTGAACGCCTTTTGCGCATTTACAGCATTGGAAAAAAGAATAATTCCGATAATTAATATCAGTGATTTTTTCATTGTATATAATTTTAGTTTTAAAACTCCTCAAAAATAAGACGATTAGATGTAGTAACGCCTACTCTATTTATAAACCCTGACTTCAACTCCAACACATACTCTATTTCTTGATTTCTTGGAAGGTTTATTTGAGAATTGGTATCCACACTTTTCACGAAGAAAATTACCTGGCCGTCAGCCGTAAGAAAGATAATATCCAACGAAACATTACTATTTTCCACCCATTTCAGACTACGTTTTTCTTTTGGTACGTGGATTAAATTTCCAAAACCTTGTATCATCCGTTCTTTCCCAAATAAATGATTAGATGAAACTTGTTCAATTCTTACTCCTTTTAAAGTATCCCCATTTGGTTCCACAAACCACGCATTTTTCGCTAGATTAACCGATCGAGTCTGGGAAACTTCCTTCTTTTTATACGTAATTTTTCCTGTCTCATGTGTTTTGGGCCAACTAATTAATGGAGCAATTTTAACAAGAAGGAACGCTAATAACGCAATTCCCATTATTATCAGGGTGGTTTTGTTATTTTTCATTTCAATATTTCCGGATTAGTTCTTTCCCTTTTTTTTCTTTTCGTGTGAATCTGATTTGGCTTCATGAGGAAACACATTGTCTTCGGGATTAATATCAGCCAATGAATTTGAAGGATCAATAATTATTTCTTTAATTTTTGATATATCATGATTAATTTCAAAATCATAATTGGGGTTTACCCAAGCCCAGCTATCCAACACCGTTGCGTTTATTTCTTTCGCTCCTCTCATTTGTCGCAAAGGAATGTAATACGTTTCTACCTTTCCTGAATTTAGATGTACCTCGACCTCAATGGGCATAGGGAATTGTCCATTGTTGGAAAGATGAACAATTGATTTTCCATATTCTCCTTGCTCCAAATCAACCCCATAATCAATGTGGTGAACAGTATACAGCCAATGCTCAAAAAACCAATCCAACTCTAAACCTGATTCTAACTCCATAATCCGAATAAAATCATCAGGTCTAGGATGTTTAAATTTCCAAGTATTAAAATAGTTCATCATTACGGAGTAAAATATTTCTTCTCCAATGATGTATTTCAACATATTTAGGGTAATCGCCCCTTTTGAATATGAACTCACGCTATACGCAAAATTCAAGTTAAACAAATCACCTGGGGTAGACATTGGTTCTTCAATTCCGACTCCAAGCCCAACCAATTTTCTGTACCTTTCATATTCGTGATCAAGGAATCCAACACCATTTTTTTGGTATAATTTGTCCAACGCGTATTCTTCAGCATACGTTGTCATTCCTTCGTCCATCCATGGATAATGATATTCATTCGTAGCGATAACCCCATAAAACCAATTGTGAATAGCCTCATGAGCAATTAAACCAATTTTACCTTCTTTTGATCCATCTCCTAAGATCATTGTACACATGGGGTATTCCATTCCGCCATCACCTGCCTGAATAATGGAAAAATCAGTATACGGGTATCGACCAAAGGTTTGATTGGTTGTATTAAAAATACTTACCACGTCATTTTGAACTTCCTTCCATTGTTTAGACAAATTACTTTGATAAAAAAAATGAAGCCTTAAACTGTCGTCCACTTGAACAATATCGTGGGTATAATCAGGATCAGCCGCCCAAGCAAAGTCGTGCACATTTCCTGCGAAAAAATGCCACACCAATTTTTCTTCATCACTCGGCTGCATGAACCTACTGTAACCGTGCCCTACCTCATTTGGGTTTAATACAACTCCCGTACCTGCAACTGTATAGCCAGAATCAATGGAAATAGTAACATCGAAATTACCCATTACACCGTAAAACTCTCTACCAATGTATTCTTCGGCATGCCAACCGTCTTGGTCATATTCAGCCATTTTCGGATACCATTGGGTCATGGTATACTCAATACCTTCTTTATTATCTCTACCCGTTCTTCGAATTTGTAAGGGTACTTGCGCTTCAAATTGCAACTCAAATATTGCTATGCTTTGCGGCTCAATAGGTCTATTTAAAATAACAGTTAAAATTGTTCCTTCAATCTTATAATCCACGGGGTCACCATCATGAAGTAACGAGTTGATTTTCTGATATCCTTGTTCTGATTCAGATAATTTGTAAATATTATCCTCTACTCGTCTATCCGGGTCTTTAATAGTTCTACTTCTTACATCCATCATACTTCCCGGTTGAAATGCATTGTAATACAGGTGAAAGTAAACTCTATTTAGGGTATCCGGGGAGTTGTTAATGTACAATAATGTTTCAAACCCCTCTAATTTGTGGGTATTTGTATCTAAATCAACTGCTATTTTATATTCCACCTTTTGTTGCCAATAGCATTGCGAAATACCTGAAATTGAAATGGAAAGAAATACCAATAAGGAGAAATATTTTACCTTCATAAGTGCCTAATTTAAGGAGGCCGAAGATAAAATTATTTACATAGAAATTTTAAAAGCTTAGAATTCAATAACGGTTATTTAACGGGCCTCCGGATTCCATAAATTAATTCATCTAAAAATGTGTTATTTTTAAAAAAAGCACCCTCTAAATGGGCTTCTAGTTTAAAACCTGCTTTTTCCAATACACGTTGAGACGCTATATTAGGTCCGTAAGGTCTTGCGAAAATACGGGTTATGTCAAAATTTTTAAATCCGTATTCTACAATTTGGCTCACAGCTTTGGTGATTATTCCTTTACCCCAAAACGGCTCAGCTAGCCAATACCCAAGTTCCATGTTTTTACAATATACATCCGGTTGTGCGTGTAAACCAATTCCTCCTACCGCTTCTCCATTAATGTCTATTGCAAATATTTGAGTGGGGCTCAACCCTCTAGCCATTTCAATGAATGCAACGGCATTTTCTAATGTATACGGATGGGGAAATTGATTGGTGAGGTTGTTCGCTATTAATGGGTTGTTTGCATATTTTGCTAAGCTATTCGCGTCTGATAATTTCCATGGTCTCAATTTGAAGTTCATTGCATGCATAGTCTATAAATTTAATTGGCTCATCAAAATAATCAATTTGAGATTAAAACAAGGGTCAATTACCCTTAAACCTTAAACTTTCACTACTTTTGCACGCTCAAAATTCCAAGTCATGATTTCTACTCATAATGTCTC
This sequence comes from Salibacteraceae bacterium, assembly GCA_041563475.1. Taxonomy (GTDB): domain Bacteria; phylum Bacteroidota; class Bacteroidia; order Flavobacteriales_G; family Salibacteraceae; genus CAJXZP01. Next base: position 65,473 of record JBFFMY010000005.1, on the reverse strand, counting down.
TCTCCAATACGGTAAACGCGTTCTTTTTGATGAAGTTAACGTCAAATTTTATGGCTCAAATTGCTTCGGAGTTATTGGTGCAAATGGAGCAGGTAAATCAACATTTTTAAAGATTTTAGCTGGCGACATTTCTCCAAATTCTGGTCATGTAAGTATTGAACCCGGTAAACGAATGGCGGTTTTACGTCAAAACCATACCGAGTTTGATGAATTTACGGTACTAGACACTGTGATGATGGGACACACGGAGTTGTGGAGAATCATGAAAGAAAAAGATGAGATTTACGCTAAACCCGATTTTAATGAAGAAGATGGAATTAAAGCTTCTGAATTAGAGGCTGAATTTGCCGAAATGGACGGGTGGAATGCTGAATCTGATGCAGCTTCTTTATTAAGTAACCTTAATATTAATGAAGACGAGCATTTCAAATTGTTAAAGGATATGCAAGGTTCTGCTAAGGTACGCGTACTTTTAGCACAAGCACTGTTTGGAAACCCCGATATTTTGATTTTGGATGAACCTACCAATGATTTGGATATGGAAACGATATCTTGGCTAGAGGACTTTCTTTTAAACTTTAATAATACTGTAATAGTTGTATCGCATGACCGTCACTTTTTAGATACAATTTGTACGCATATTGCTGATATTGATTTTGGAAAAATAAAAACTTTCACAGGTAATTATACCTTCTGGTATGAATCTAGCCAGTTAGCTTTACGTCAAAAAGCTTCCTCCAATAAAAAAGCAGAAGATCGCAAAAAAGAACTCCAAGAATTTGTTGCCCGATTCAGCGCAAATGCCTCTAAATCAAAACAGGCCACCTCTAGAAAAAAGTTGCTAGATAAAATAAATGTAGATGAAATTCAAGCATCTTCTAGAAGATACCCTGCCATTTTCTTTACTCAACAAAGAGAAGCTGGAGATCAAATTCTACATATTGAAGGGTTGAGTAAAAATTTGGACGGGAAACCTCTTTTCTCAAATTTGGATCTAAACGTTTCTAAAGGAGATAAAATCACGATAATTAGTAAAAATACGCTTGCTATTCACGAATTATTCAAAATTTTAAATGAAGAATCCAAAGCAGATTCTGGTTCATTTTATTTTGGACAAACCATGACTACCGCTTATTTACCTGCAAATAATGAAAAGTTTTTTGATACGAAGGATAACCTCATTGATTGGTTGAAACAGTTTTCTGAGATTAAGGACGATGTGTATGTTCGGGGCTTTTTAGGAAAAATGTTATTTACCGGAGAAGAAACTTTTAAAGGTGCTAATGTACTTTCAGGTGGGGAGAAAGTACGTTGTATGATATCAAGAATGATGCTTGCCGAAGCTAATTTCTTAATGATAAATGAACCAACAAATCACTTAGATTTGGAATCTATTCAAGCGTTTAACAACTCTCTTGTTGATTTCAAAGGAACTTTAATGTTTGCTTCCCATGATCATACTTTTACTAATTCTGTTGCGGATAGGGTTTTAGAAATTGGTCCAAAGGGGTTCATTAATAAACAAATGACATATGATGAATATATTTCTAACGATAAAGTAAAAGCAGAAAGAGAATTGATTTACTAATTCAAGTAATCATCACAAAAATATTTATAGGGGGATTTTGAAAACAAAATCCCCTTTTTAGTTTCACATGTGCTTAACCGTATATTTGCACCATGATTCATCATCCATTATCAGATTGGTTACCTATTACTTTGAAAGAAGTAAAAAGCAGAGGTTGGGAACAACTCGATGTCATCCTTGTTTCGGGTGATGCGTATGTAGATCACCCTTCATTTGGGCCTGCAGTTATTGGTAGAATCATAGAAAGCTATGGGTTCAAGATTGGAATCATTCCTCAACCTAATTGGCGGGATGATTTACATGAATTTAAGAAATTAGGTGAGCCTAAATATTTTTTTGGAGTTACCGCGGGGTGCATGGACTCTATGGTTAACCATTATACCGCTGGATTACGAAAGAGATCTACAGACGCCTACACTCCAGCTGGCGAAGCGGGTTTTAGACCCGATTATGCGGTCTCAGTTTACACCAAAATACTTAAAAAAACATATCCAAATACGCCTGTAGTTATCGGAGGTATTGAAGCTTCTTTACGAAGAGTTACACATTATGATTATTGGGGCGATAAACTCCTTCCTTCTATTTTAAAATCTAGTGGAGCCGATTTATTGGTCTATGGAATGGGAGAATCTCCTTTACGTGAAATTTTACAATTACTAGATAAGGGTGTGCCGTTTAACCAACTAACAATGGTGAAACAAACGTCATATATGAAGCCTATTTCCGAAGAAATCCCAAAAAATAAACGTTGGGAAGACAAAGAATTAACTTCCCATGAAATTTGTTTAAACGACAAACGGAAATTTGCCGCAAACTTCAAAATTGTTGAACAAGAATCGAATAAAGTAAATGCCTATAGATTAATTCAAAAATCAGGAAATCAACAAATAATTATCAATCCTCCTTTTGATACCATGACCGAAAAGGAAATGGATAGAGCATTTGATTTACCCTATACCCGACTACCCCATCCCAAATACAAATTTCGTGGTCCGATTCCGGCTTACGACATGATTAAATTCTCCATTAATATGCATAGAGGATGTTTTGGAGGATGTAGTTTTTGTACTATTTCAGCTCACCAAGGGAAATTTATTGCGAGTAGATCGCAAGAATCAATCCTAAAGGAAGTTGATCAGGTAACCGAAATGGAAGATTTTAAGGGTTATATATCTGATTTAGGGGGTCCTTCCGCTAATATGTACAAATTAAAAGGAAAGGTAAAGTCTATTTGCGATAAATGCGTAGCACCTTCTTGTATTCATCCAGTAGTTTGCGACAATCTCGATACAAATCACTCAGCCATGACTGAGATTTATAAAAAGGTAGACGCTAATCCTAAGGTGAAAAAGGCCTTTATTGGAAGTGGTATTCGATACGATTTATTGACACGTAGCTATAACAAAAAAGCGGATGATTCTCTTGAACCCTACATGGAACAAGTACTTAAAAGGCATGTATCTGGAAGACTAAAAGTGGCTCCTGAACATAGTTCTGAGAATACTTTGAAAATGATGCGTAAACCCAAATTTGAACATTTTCAGGAGTTCAAAAAGAAATTTGATGAGATTGATAAAAAACACAATTTAAATCAGCAACTAATCCCTTATTTCATTTCTAGTCATCCTGGGTGTACCGAAGAAGATATGGCCAATTTAGCTGCAGATACGAAAGACATGGGGTTTCAATTGGAGCAAGTTCAAGACTTTACTCCAACTCCTATGACCGTAGCAACGGTGGCTTATTACACAGGGTTTCATCCGTACACTTTAGAACCAGTTTACACGGCAAAAACATCCGCAGAAAAGAAAAATCAGCATCGTTTTTTCTTTTGGTATAAAAAAGAAAATCACGGTTGGATAAGAAGTCAATTAGGTAAAATTGACCGATTAGATTTAGCAGAGAAATTATTGAAATTTCCTAGTAAAGGAAAGCCAAAAGTTATTTCAAATGAAATATTGACAGATCCAGATGCTACCAATCCAGATAAACGAAAATTCAAAGGAAAGAAGAAAAAACCGTTTAAATCAAATTTGCGAGAATCAGATACAGGGAAAAAATTTAACCCCAAAAGTAGATCAGGTAAAAAAGAAACGAGAAATAATCCAAAAGAAACGAGAAGAAGAAAATAATTTCGGTTATTTACAGCTTTCAACTGCATACACTCCCACCTCCATTCCGAGGTAATTAGTGATATTGCATAATTTCATTCCGTTTTTACGGGCGACATTTACGGAATCATCATTGTTTACAGCGATGATAGAAATCATTCGAGGTAATTGTAATTCACTCAAACCAAATCGTTTTAATTGCTGCGCAATTTCTGTAGCAAAACCTTTATTCCAATACTCAGGTAAAATAGAATATGCAATTTCAAACTCCTTTTTGCCATCCACAATTCGTGGAATAATACCCCCCATTCCTACAAATTCATGCGTGTTTTTTTTTATTACGGCTAAATGACCAAAACCCAATTCAGAATACCGTTGCAATTGACTCAAAACCCAATCTGTGGCCAATTCTAGATCCGATTTAGAGGTATCAATTCCTAAAAAATGAATTCGATTGTTCTCTTTAAAAAATAATGCCCATGCCGAAATATCTTCTAGACTAAGCTTTCTAAAAATCAAACGTTTACCTTCTTGGTTAAAATAATCCATGAATAAAATTTGGTAAACAAGCGGTTAAAGGTAAATTCGATTCCAAACGTTACGATGATTTTAATGCATTTAATCTATTATCTGCACGTACAATTTCCTTCTCAATGTATTTAGAATATGCCTTTTTATTATCTGCGTTTTTAGAATTTTCAAATTCCTTTTCCAGATATGCACGATAGGATTTTAGGCCCATTTCCTCAAATTCGTGATATTTTTTGGTTAGTTTATCAATTAAATTTTGCTCTTCGTTTTCTCATGGTTTCAATTTCGTTTGATTGATGCTAAAAATAATACATTTCTAAGAATGACGAATATCAAAAAACCAATCTAAATCTGGAACTTCACATGTGTGAAATACGTATAAAACAAAAAAGGCTCTAGCCATACAACTAGAACCTTTCTTGATTAACTAAACTAACAGGTGTTTTACTTATTTATGATTCGTGCTTGAGCGTACACGCTTTCATATTTAGAAGTATAATTTAATATACTCCTCGAGGTAATGCTCCAATTGTATTAAATTGGAATTTCTTTGATAAAGGGATGAACTAACTATCTAACTTACCACTTCATAAATCACCACATCAAATTCGTTAAAATCATTATGATTAAAAACATCACATTATTCACTAGATATTGTTTTACACGTAACGAATTTGAATTACTCTAAACCTTTTTAACGGGTTTCAAAGAACTGTTTTGTTTAATTGTTTCGGTACAAATTTAAACAAAATGTTTATTGTTTAATCTTTTTGTTGTTTTTTTAAACAGTAAAAGACAATATCCTGACAATAGAAAATTTAAAATCGCGAAATTAGAGTTAAATTATTTTTAACACATTAACCATCAAATAAGTAAGTATTCTTATATACGAAAGGGTTTAATATTTAATAATCTATAAAATTGCTTTTGGAAGAACCTTCCTACTCCACGTTTTTAATCTTTTAGAGATACCTACCTCAGAATCAGGGTTAAACTCTAGCGTGATTTTCCATGAGTTCTCTGGTTTAAATTCTTCTTCCATTCCTACTAATACCTCATTAGATACTACAGTAGATGGAATAATCACAAAACACTCTGTATTTAAGTTGGCACTTCTAGGATCTAAATTAAAAGTGCCTATAACAGTAATTTCTTTATCAATTACCATGGACTTTGCATGGAGTCCGAAAATTGGTTGATGATCCAAAGTAGTTCGTAATTCACCAGCCATAACTTTGCTGCGTACAGCTGCATCGGGTTTAAATTCAAAAATATGTATACCTGTCTTCAAAAGCTCCTCTCTATCCGATTGATAACTACTAAACGCTTCTGTATTATCTGTAGATGCTAAACTGTTGGTTAATATTCTAATTTTCACTCCCCGCTTTACCGCTTCTGTAAAAAGGCTTTTTCCTAGTTCTGTTGTTACTAAATAAGGTGTTTGAATATCAATGGAAGTTTTAGCATTTTTAATCAATTCTATTAACGAACTTGTGGTAACTCCGCCTCCACCTAATCCATCCGTACCATCATTTTTTCCAGGGTTATCTGAAACAAACTGGACATTTTCAACCCAGTTAATTCGATTTGATTCTTTTATACCCTCAAAAACTTCCGCTAAGTTTTCTACCTGTTTTCTCACTTGAGGCCAATAATTTTGAGAGTCACAAGCGTATTCATGTAATTTATCAAAACGATTTGAATTTGTATCGTACTTGAAATTATCTTCTGCTAATTTAATTACTGGAACACTTAGTTTACTCGTCCAGAATTGGTTAAAAGAAGAATTTACTTCCTCCGTAACTTTCCCAAAAAGCAAAACATCTCTATCTCTAAAATTGTATTCATGATCGTAATCAAAATACTCATCCGCAATGTTTCTACCTCCGGTTATGACTACTTTACCATCTACAATAAATGTTTTATTGTGCATACGCTGATTCGCAGATCTGAAATTAGTCGCAAACTCCTTTGCTTTGCCATAAATACTTTTTCCAAGATTAACCCCCGGGTTATATATTTTAATAGATATATTTTCGTGTGAATCCAGCATTAATACATCTTCCAATTCCGCATCTACCATTATATCATCTACAATGATTCTAATTTTCACCCCACGATCGGCAGCTTTTACCAAATAATCGCAGGCAATAAGACCAACATTATCTGTATAGAAAATAAAATACTGAATATCAATTGTTTGCTCAGATTTTTCACACAGCCAAGCTCGGGTCATCATAGAGCCACTACCCTCTTCCAAAACAAAAACACCCGTTTTATTTTGCATTAATTTAGAATAATCAGCTAGTTCAGATCGTAAATTAGATTTCACCGTACTGTTGATTTTTGAACAAAAATCAGTTGGACCTGCAGTTTCATTATTTGAACCTGAAGTACAAGAAACAACCCAAAGCTATAAGTCTTCAAACAAAATTGAACTTTTTTAGTTAAAAAATAAGATAGAGTTTACTAATTTACGAATAAATGTTGATACTGTTTTTTTCTAGCATTTAAAGTTCGTCTTTTTGTTTTAATTCGTTGTTTTATTTTCCTGTGAGCTTGTCCAAAATAAACCTCAGAAGGAGTAACATTGAATAATGCCTCATGATTTCTTTTGTAATTATAATAGTGGACAAACTCTTGTAGTTTTTGTTCAAGTTGCCCTGGACTATAGAAGTTGTCCAACTTAACAATATTTTTCATTGAACGATGATAACGCTCTATTTTCCCTTGTGTTTGTGGATGCAGAGGTCTTCCTCTCACGTGCTTCATGTTTTTGTCTTTTATATAATCCGCGAGTTCATTTGAGATATAACAAGACCCATTATCTGATAATAATTTAAGATCCGCTTCATCACTGATATTAGCAAGTAATCTAGCTTCATCTAAGGTGTCTTTAACGTCTTCCGCTTTCATATTAGCACATAGCTTCCAGTTTACGATAAAACGGCTGTAATCATCTAAAATAGTAGATAAATAATACCACCCCCATCCAATTATTTTGAAATAAGTGAAATCAGTTTGCCACATTTGGTTTACTGCGGTTGTTTTATCATGAAAGCTATCTGAAGCACTCATGACTCTAAATGCAGGAGTGGAAATCAGTCCATTCTCCTTCAAAATACGGTAAACACTCGATTCACTGATGTAATAATTAAAATTATCAGTAATGTACCAAGCAACTTCTCTTGAGGACATCTCTGGTTTTTCCAATGCAATCTCAACCACTTTATCTCGATCTTCTAAATTAATTTTATTCCAAGCTCCCTTTCGGGATGATGGTCTTCGAGCCAACCCATCATACCCTTTATCTAAATATGATCGATACCAATTATAAAAGGTTGTTTTATTAATTTTTAGCTCTCGAAGTGTTCTCAATACACCGAGATCAGATCGCTCAACAAGTTGAATAATCTCGTGCTTTTCGCTTTGACTGTAATGCATATATCGGTGTTTTTTTATGCGTCTCCACTTAAGTTTTTTTTCAACACACGGTTCTCCAGAGACAACTCTGCCACAAGTTCCTTTAACGAGCTATTCTCTCCTTTGAGTTCATGTACTTCAGATGTATTTGCCTCACGAAGGGTATCTCCGCTTAAACGTCTTTTTCCAGCTTCCATGAAGTCCTTAGCCCATTTGTAGTAATTCCCTTGGCTAATACCTTCCTTTCTGCATAGTTCTGCAACAGAGGTTTCTCCACGCATACCTTCAATAATAATCCTGATTTTCTCTTCTGATCCGTAAACTTTTCTTGTCTTACGTTTTAAGTCACTGATTAGTGCACTTGTACTTTTCTTCTTTGCCATCTCTGGTTGATTTAAAGGTTTATAAAAATATAAAAACCTCTCTCTTAAATCTTAACCTTAAATAGTTCACTTTTTGCTGACGTTATACACCAAAGCAAAAGGAGTAAAAAATAATAATTATGGTTTCGCAGCATCCATTTAAATTGTTGATTAATTGGGCTAAAATTAGTACTTTCATTCATTCATATACACAGGACCCTAATGGACTTTTTTACCCTAAAGAAACCGCTCAATTACATGCTGTTTAGCTGTATTCTAACGGAAATTATTAATAATTAATAATAGTACAATGAAAAAAGTAGGAATTTGGATTGACAAAAGAGAAGCGAAAATTGTTTCTATTGAACCTGGAAATGAAAAACTTGATAGGATTATGTCTACCATTGAAGATTTCCATCCAAGTGGCGGAAGCGGAACGCGATTAAAAGGTGGGCCACAAGATGTAGTACAGGATAGTAAATATTTAGAAAGGGAAAAACATCAATTAGCAGAGTTCTTTAAGGATATAGTCGTAGCTGTTGCAGGTGCTGAGACTATAGTTATTTTTGGTCCTGCGCAGACAGGTGAGAAATTTTATAAAGAGTTATTGGAAAATCACTCCCAATTTCAACATAAAAATATTTCTATTGAAAAAGCGGATAATATGACCGACAATCAAATAATAGCATGGGTTAAAAATTACTTTGCTCCTAGTAAATAACGTAATGTTGAATCAAGCAAACTTGTAGAAAACAAAGCAAACACAAACCAATAACCACAAAAAAATCGTACTGCAGTGTATAAGTCTTTTGGGACTGTACTAATATTACTATTCCTAGCCTTTGGGATTACCGCTCAAGAAATCACTTACAAGTGAGATCAAATTTGATTATAAAAAAGGATTTGTAACTGTCAAGAAACAACAGGTTTTAAAACTAAAACATTCTGCAGGCTATTTCTACATTTATGACTTAATGTCGGATAAGGAAATAATGTACATACATAAAAATGATAATGAAACACCTCAATATTTCGGTGATGATTATGTGAAGGTGTTTTTTACTGATTCAGAAAAATCATCAGAATCCAAATTGCACTACAGAATAATTATGGAACGGTTGATAATTGACGAAGTTATAGATTCTGACTGGCATTTAAACGAGGAAGATATCGATAAATTCATTACGAGGTATGATGAAGACATAACAAGCCGAACCCTAAGAAATAACTGATTAATTACTCAAAAAAGAACCGGAAATTAATTTCAGAAATCTACTTATATTCCTTTTTTGATTTAGTACCATCAGAATTCATAATGAAAAAATCGCCTTTTGGTTTATCATTTTCAAAATAGCCTTCGATGTATTTGATGGATGAATTGGGGGCATAATATTCTCGGCCAAACCCGTTTCTTTTTCCAGAAACCCATAAACCCACAAACTTCTTTCCATCCGCGTAAGTTAGTGTGCCTTTACCTTGATATTTACCACTTTTCCACATTCCTTTGTAATACGTTCCATTGGGGTAAAAATAAACACCCTTTCCTTCTGAAATTGAATCACTATTCAATTCTCCATAATATCCCTTACGCGTTTCATTCCAATTATATCCGGCAATAATCTTTGGTTCCTCCCATTCGTAACTATCAAAATAAAGAGTTGTCTTCTTTCCTTCAGAAACACGTATTGCGTATGAAGTATATGGCTCCTCCCTATTGGTAATTTCATTACAACATTCGCCAATAAATTCAAATGAAACATTCGTTCCATCTGTATTTGTTAGGCTACTTAAATAGCGAAAAACATGTTTTGGGAAAACTCCTCCTCCAACTTTTATAGGGTTTTCTGGAGTGATTCCATAAGTTGGGTCTTCAGATATTCCATACACCCAAAGGGTATCAGGATAATCAAATTTAGGTTTTTGACCAAAACTTAATGAAGCGATGGTTAATAGGATAATGGTTGGTAATGTTTTCAATTTAGTTGATTTTAGTGATGTAAAGATATGCCAAATAAAGAGTATGGTTTAAACTTGTATTGTCAATTATTATACCAATCCATAAATAGGCTGATTGTTTATTCAAAAGTAGATATTAAAGCTAAAATGAAAAATTCAATTTTTATTCCTTACAGATTTAAGTAATTTCACTACTATTAAGGCAACAAAACCCACCAGTAAAGCCGTAATAAACTCCATTAAAATAGTAGGTAGTGGCAATACTAAATGATGAAGAAAATCCACCTTGTGAACGAAAATCCCACCAGAAACGAGCAACAAGGCAATAGTACCTATAAGGCCTAAAGACTTTATAACCCACGGAAGTGCATGAATCAAAAGATTTCCGAATTGATTAAGAAAACCTTTTTCATTTTTTCTCATTAAATAAAATCCCGCATCATCCATTCTAACGATTACGGCAACTACACCATAAACGCCAATAGTAGTTACTATGGCGATGAAACTAACCACCAAAACCTGAGTGATAATTGGTCTTTCTAATACAGATCCTAAGGCAATAATGACAATCTCAACAGAAAGTATAAAATCAGTGAAAATAGCAGATTTCACCTTGGCCTTCTCTAATTCTAGGATTTCCTCGTTAGTTAAATTTTTTCCACTCTCCACCGTAATTGCGTGTGTATGCGGAAATAAATACGCGTAAATTTTCTCCACTCCTTCATACGCCAAATAGACTCCGCCAAGCACAAGAACAAGTGTGATAAGCCAAGGAACAAAAGCACTAAGCAAAAATGCAAAAGGCAGTATAATAAGTTTATTTAAAAACGAACCTTTTGTAATGGCCCATAAAACAGGAATTTCTCTAGAAGAAACAAAACCTGAAGCTTTTTCCGCATTCACGGCCAAATCATCGCCCAAAATACCCGCTGTTTTTTTCGTTGCAATTTTACTCATGGATGCCACATCATCCATTAAAGCGGAAATATCATCTAGTAATGCGAAAAATCCTGACGCCATTTTGTTAACTAATTGAAATTCGAAAATAGTGTAATCTCCATTATAGACCATTCTCCATGCCTAAAAGTTATACGTGAGATTTTACTTTGCGTAAATCAAACAATAGAGAACCATGAACTAGTTCAGCTTGGGCAAAAACCTACCAACGTTAGCTTGGTAATCTTTGTATTCCGGGTATTTTTTTGCGGAAATTCCTTCACTAAAATCGGCACTGCTGTTAAACAGAATAAGTAACAATAAACAGCCAACCATTGACCAATTAATAAAATCACCGGTGGCTACAACGCTAAAACCATAAATACAAATCCAAACCGCTTGTTCGGCCATATAATTCGGATGGCGCATATATTTCCAAAAACCGCTTTTAATAAATCCGGTAACATAAAGCTCAGGTAATGGTTTACCTGAAATGAAAATTTCATGCTTTTTAGCTTGAAATACGAATTGCTGTTTATCGGCAATGAACTCAATAATCACAAAGCCTAATAAAGCAAAGGAGAGCAAAACATCCCAAATTCCGACTGGGTTTTTAGAATTTGATAAAACGGCAATACATGGAACCACTATGAGATAAATGAGTCCGTTTTGATATAAGGAAATAAAAAAAAGATTAAAAAATTTCCACCTCCATTTACGTCCTTTGAAAATATCATTATTACGTAAAACTTCCCAACGATAATCTTCTTCTCCCGTCCAAAATTTCCAATTATATCCACCTCTTCTTCCAAAATTGTAGGTTAAACGAACTCCCCAAATCGTAATTAATACGGCCATTAAAACAGCCCTCTCATTCCACTCTCCTGCATAAGCGATATACCATCCATATATTACTGGAGCAATACTCCAAATTTTATCCGTTTGGCTGTAGTTATTGGTTAATTCGCTAAGCGCAAAACAAACTAGTGCAATGCCGAAGGCAATGAGCGCGGAAGTTTTTAAAATATCAACTTGTTGGTTTGTTAAAGACTCCCCAAAAAAAACGGAAACGAAGGGTACAACCACAATACTGAAAAGCAAAATAAATATAGTACGTATCATTGATGAATTATTTGACACAAACTTATAGAAATAAAAAAAGAAAAATACTCCCTAGTCAAACCTTATTTAAAGTGTTGAATTTCAGTGTTTAAAATATCTCTAACCGCAACCTTGTATGCAATTATGTTTTTTGCCTTTTTAATCTTTTTAAAGGCCTTTTGCGGATTTTCAAAGGTTAAAGAGAAATATTCCCAAAAATTCAACATTTTAGACAAAACATGGCTGGAACCTGAAAGAGCTTCATCATATTGTTGAAATAAGGAGTCGTGAAATTGTCCTAATAACTCCACTCGATTATCTGGGTAATCTGTTTGATTTTTTTTTATCATCATTGGCAAGAATGGGTCGGATATTAATCCCCGACCAATCATAAAATGATCAATACTAGGAAACCTTTCTACCATTTCATTATACTGATTTACGGTTGTAATATCCCCATTGTAATAAATGAGATGTTTGGATTTTCCTAGGCAATTTTCAAATGATTCCAAATCTACCGTACCACGATATAACTGCTTCCCAATTCGGGCATGAATTGCCACGTTTTTTAATGGGTATTTATCCAATATGGGAAATACATCTAATATTTCCTCCGGAGTTTCGTAACCCATCCGCATTTTCATGGAAACAACTATATCTGATTTAGAATGTACCTCATCCAATATTTCATCAATTTTTCGTGCATCATGAATAAGTCCCGATCCCATTCCCTTTTTAGTTGCCATAGGGTATGGGCAACCCAGATTCCAATTTAGTTCTTTATACCCCAAATCCTGAACATATTTTGTAACGAACAAAAATTCCTCGGCACTATTCGTCATAACCTGAGGAATCAATTCTGGAACGAGGTTATTCTCTGGTTGTAAATCACGTTGGTAACCAGACTTAATTTCTAGTTTTCCATACAACCGAATGTAAGGCGCATAATACGCATCAATTCCACCGAATAAGTCATGGATAGCATTACGAAACCTATAATCTGTAAAACCTTGTAATGGAGATGAAATTAGCTTTTTATTCATGCGAAAATTCAGGGCTCAAAAGTAATTAGATTTACTTTAAACTAACCAAGTATTAGCTCATAGTGGTTGTCCCAACTTTGATACTCTTCACTAAAATCCTTAACGGTTTTTCGCATTACTTTTTGATACTAATAGCTTCATGAAAGGAAATACTCGCTTTTGAATTCTATAAATAAATATTGAGTTACTTCAACCTATACTCAAATCCTAAAAGCACCAAAAAACTTATATCCTCTCCTCCGGGAACCCAATAATTAGGTTTAAAAGTATTAATCGGGTCAGTCCATAACACCATAGGAGACAAACGTATATTACTTCGCTCACCGGCTTTATACGACAAGATTCCAGCGGCTGAAATGCTCATGAAACCACGTTTATCTTCATAGGAATACCCCTCAAATTCATACCCTTGAACCTTATATTTTTCAGAGGTAAAGCCCATTCCAAAATTGTAACCAATGTTCCACCTTTTAGTATTATTTAAATGTTCTAACATAAAGGAAGATGTAAAACTAGCAATATTACCATTTCTATAGTAAGAATCAAATGTTGTGGTTATGTATAAAAATTTAAGATGAAATCCGAAATAAGCCTCTTAGGCCATATATTTCAATCCAAATCCGGAACTAAAAGAGGGGGATAATTCACGGTTTCCATCTTGAATATTCTCTACGATATAAGATGCGCCAATTCCAATATCAAAATCAACAGTAATGTTTTGCGATTTTCCATTTTTCATCACGAAAAGACTTACAAACAGCAAAATCAAGAGGTTAAAATTCAAATATTTCATAATTATGGGGTTTTAAATTTTAAAAGTTAAGAATTTGCTTTACTTTTTCTCAGACGTTTCCAAATCAAAAATAGTATCATAATAATACCTAATCCAAATGAGACTTGGACCCAAGCCCCCAAAAGAAGAATTTTATTCAAAATCCCAATATGATCATCTGTTCCAACTTCTTGTCCACTTACTTCCTTTACATGGTGCAAAAGATCAACGGCCAAACTCCCATTTGGAATAGTTTGATGGCAAGCCAAACAAACCCCACGTCTATCCAGTTTTTGACGCTCTTCATTATTTAGCGGGCGTGAATTCTTAAAATGATGCCCCACCGTTTGCAGTTGAACTCCATCTTCTGTAACAAATCTAGACCAATCCATAGTTAAATTGGGTATACCTGGAACTTGCGTTTGAGTATTTTGAGCTAAAGGAGATCCCGCTCCAGAACCAATTTCCACATCAAAATCTTTTGAAGGATCCTCATAGATTGTACCTCCTTCGATTCCGTAACCCATACTTTGGGGATTGGTATGACAACTTTCGCACGCCCGAGATTCTTTTTGTACCGTATGAGGTTGAACAGGAGAAACATCAATCCCAAGTTGGCCTTCTTCCCCTGCTCCCTCTACATTCGGAATTTTAAATATTTCGTTCACTAATAAAGGTTCTCCATTTTTCCCAATAACGGTAATAGTTGTCTGACATCCTGGAATTGCTGGTGAAATTCTATTTTCTCCATTTCTTACCAAGGGTGGGTTTTCCCAACGCAAATAGCTTCTTGATTCACTTACCTCGCCATCAATTAAATAATTTTCCAATTCACCTCTCGCATCCGCTGTTAAACCGTGTTCATCATGATCAGCTCCCATAGCCACCCAATCGGGCTTTTGGGAACACTCTTTTGAATAATCCACCTTAACATGACAGCCGTAGCATTGAGGAGCCCATGTCGCATGGCAGGTATAACATTCCAATTCCTCCGTATGCTTTTCAACCGTTACCATGGCAACCTCAGCTTCTAAACTCAGTTCATCATTTTCAACCAAATATTTTAGCGGTTTAATAGAAAGGTCCTTTCCAGTAGCTGAATGTAAAATAATGGTATCTCCCTTTTTAACTACGTTAGGCAATGCGTTCCCTCTAGCGGTAATTAAATACCCATCTTCTGGATCGTAAACTGTTCCTTGACGTATGTGCTTCGCTAATTCAAATGTCACCCCTCTTGGCTCTGTTCTTTTATTTGGGAGACCTCCCACCTCATCACCATATCCTATAGCTAATTCCCATGGGTATTTTGATGGCGTTCCGTGACAATCTTGGCATTCAATTTCTACCGGAGCTAATGTTGTCCCTACCAAACTACCATCACTATGCACATCGCCTGAAGTATGGCAATCTTGGCATAACATTCCTTTTCTTAAGTGTACATCTGATTTTAAGTGTAAATAATTTTTTGAATGTAATTTCGGTTGGTTTTCTCCATCTCCCATAAATGGGGATGAATATGCTGTTTCCATTAACCCTTGATACGAAGTGCCTATACGTTTTCCTCTATCATGACAAGTAGTGCAAGTTTCCACTGGCACTCCTGAATATTGTTTTTCGTGAACGGTTACTTTGGCTTCCCTTGTTCCTTGAATGGAATGAACCAATAATTTCCCTTTTCCGTTAATCATGGGATCCCTTCCTTCATAAATACCTTCATTACCGTAAGGAATATGGCATGAACTACACCCCATCCCACGATAATCTCCTCGTTTTTGACGCCCTTTATTTCCCGTATGACAGCGTTGGCATTCTTGGCGCAAATAGGTATAGACTGCTAACTGAGGATTTTCCATAACCTCATCTGCAGTTGGCGCAGCAGGGAGTTGTTTCATTTTACTTGGAAAGATTTGAGGTTCTAATTCTCTTAATTCTTCCATATAGTCTTTGTACACATCCGTACCTAAACGTTCATGAACAGACACTTCTTCCACATCGTAATTACCAATATCATGATTATACCCATTCATACCTCCGAAACCCCATAAGGTACCTTGAATCTTACCCGCCTCCGTAAACATTAAAGATGTAAACTGCGTTTTTACATGCTCCACATGACAAAGTCCACAGGTATTTTCATTAATCCAAGGGCTACTAGGTTCTGGATAAAAGTTTTTAGGTCCTGGATTTGTTTTAAAATACTCTGCTATACCAATATGCGCAGTATTTTCACGAGTTCCGTTTGGATTTCCTCCATGACATACAATACAGTCGTTTCCCGGTGCACCAGCCTTTTCTGAAATTTCTAGAATCTCCTGCATCATCCCAGAGTTTTCAGCTCGGATATGTTCCAATTGATAATGGCAAGAAGTGCAATTATTTGACGCAAAATGATGTTTGATTTCTACTGTAGGGTTTTCCCAATTTAATGGATTACTGGTAGTTGGATTTTCAATTTCTGTAATTTTAGTTTCTCCAGAAAAAGAACTACTCACAAAACTGGTTAGGAAATACGCACCGAAAATAATACTGGTGAATACCAAAATAAATTTGATTTTTCGCATCCATTTATTGGTTTTGTGCATGGAAACGAAGGTAACAGAATTAATTGGTAAAAGAGAAATTCAGTTATGCTGTGTTACAGGGATAAAGAAACATATTTTTAATTTTATTTTCTTGAAATTTTATTTTCAAGCAACCATTACCCGCGAGTAAAAACAATCTCATTTCCTGAACTCAACAAATCATTATAGCCATAACCATCTTCGGAAAATTCCATAAGCCTTTTTGGTTCATTCACTTCATTTTGAATTATCCATCTAGACATAGTCCCTCTGGCCTTTTTCGCAAAAAAGGAAATCATTTTAAATTCTCCGTTCTTAGCGTCCTTAAATACTGGAGTTATAATTGGGTAGTTGATTTTTTTCACATTCGCAGCCTTGAAATATTCATTAGAAGCCAGATTTACCAACACCTTTGATTCATGCATTTCCAATTCTGCATTTATTTCATTGGCTATTTTCTCTCCCCAAAACTCATATAAATTCTTTTTCGTACCCACTGGAATTTTAGTTCCCATCTCCAAACGGTAGGCTTGAATTTGATCCATAGGTTTTAAATACCCGTATAAACCAGATAAAATGCGCAAATTTTGTTGGGCAAACTGAATTTCATTTTCATTTAAAGAGGGTGCATCTAACCCCAAATAAACTTCTCCTTTAAACATCATTACTGCTTGTCTAATTTTATCAGAATCAGGCTCAGAATCCCACATCTGGTAGCGTTGATAGTTTAAGTCCGCTAATTTTTCGCTCAAACTCATTAAGGTTGATATCTTTTTTCGAGACAACCCTTTTAGTTTCTTCATAATTACTTCAGGTTCTTTTTCAAAAAAGGGTTTTGATTCAATTTTAGAAATAAATGGGGTTTTAAAGTCGAGTGTTTTAGCAGGCGAAATAACTGTAATCATGATGCATTTTTTAATTGTAAAAACAAATATACAATCAACCATTTACCATTCGGCAATGAGGGTATTAATGATACTTTTGATCTCATAAATAAATTTGATTTCGCAACTAAAAATTTGACTGTAAAAAAGCCATATTGCCTAATGCCTTGGATTCATTTCCATACTGGAGATGATGGAATTGCGAAGGCTTGTTGCGTAGCAAATATTCCATACGGAAATATTAATACAGATGATTTTGATAGTATTTGGAAGGGTGATTCCATTGCTCAAATTCGTGAGAAGTTTGCCAAAGGGGAACGTGATAATAGGTGTGCGAGTTGTTTTAAACTGGAAGAGGCCGGAGGAACAAGTATTCGTCAAGAAACATTTGAAAAATACCCTGATGTAGACATTTCAAATATTACTCCTCCCATTTACTTCGACATACGATTTTCAAATGTGTGTAATTTTAAGTGCCGTACCTGTTGGCATGGAGCCAGTTCGGCTTGGTATGAGGATGCAAAAAAACTTGGAACCAACAAGGGCTCAAAAGCTGTTATCAAAAACATAGAAAACTATGCCGATTTTATCCAAAAGGTTGGACCATCCTTATTAGGAGCTAAAGAAATATACCTTGCTGGTGGCGAGCCTTTGGTTACGGAAGAACATTACCAACTGCTAAATTGGCTCATTGAGAAAGGAGCATCGCAAATGAAACTGCGTTATAACACCAATTTTTCTGTTTTAACTTTTAAAGGCCAAAATGTTTTAGATTTATGGACCCATTTTAAGGAAGTGGAGATTTTAGCAAGCATTGATGCCGTTGAAAGTTTAGGGGAGTATATTAGAAGTGGCACAAATTGGGACCGAATAATTTCCAACTATGCAAAAATCCATAAACTTTCGAATATTTCTTTTAAAATATCCCCAACAGTCTCCCTTTTAAATGTGGCGTATTTGCCCGAATTAATTCGGTATTTCGTGGACAGGAATATGGTTTCTTGGGATGACTTTTACATCAATATTTTAGAACGACCCTATCATTACAATATTCAGACTTTTCCAGGAAAACAAAAGACAAAAGTCACCCAAGTATTACAAGACTTTAAATTGGAAATTAACCCAAAAGATGTAAAACTGGCCAAACAAATTGACGAAATCATTAATTACATGAATGCTCTTGATCGCTCAAAACTTTGGTCTAAGTTTGAACAAGAAACCAAAAAGTTAGATGAGTTAAGAAAGGATTAATCGCAAACTTATTTTTTTTCACCAAAAGCTTCCAATACCATGGGCACCCATTTCTCTAATCGGGATTCGGTGAAGTCTTCTTGATTATCTTCATCTAGTGCCAATCCCATAAAAAAACCATTACCTAAATCCGCTTTTGATTCTTCATAGTCGTAATCCTCAGTGGGCCATTGAACAACCAATTCTCCACCTTGCTCCTTCACCATTTCGCCAATAATACCTACTCCGTCAATAAAATAGTCAGCATATCCAAATTGATCTCCTAAACCATATAAAGCAACTTTTTTACCCGTGAAATCAATGGTTTTAAAATCATTTTCAAAATCATCAAAAGCACTAACTAATTGACCATCGTGCCAAGTTGATAATCCAATAATAATATTTTGGTATTTATCAAAACTGTCTGGGCTACAATCATACACGTCTATTACATCAACCCGTTCCTCTCCAATCATTTTTTGAATAAGTCCAGCAATAACTTCTGTATTTCCCGTATCAGAACCGTAAAATAATCCTACTTTATTCATTTGAAAATTTTGCGCAAAAATAAGTGAGGGTTTAAGAAAAAAATAAACTTAATTGAATTCAGAATGCAATCCGTTTTGAACGGCATAAACTACTAGGCCAGCGGTGTTTTTTAATCCCAATTTATGCATTAAATTTTTCCGATGGGTCAAAACAGTATGAACGGAAAGAAATAACTCTTCGGCAATTTCTTTATTCGCTAGACCTTTTGCTACAAGTTCAATTATTTCAATTTCTCTATTCGATAAACGCACACCCTCACAGGTAAAGGTTTTTGTAGTATTTTCTTTATCAATTACTTCTAAAACCTTTCCGCAGAAAAATCTTTCATTATTCATTACGGAAAATATACACTCCTCTACCTCCTGTTCATCACAAGAATATAAAAGATGCCCATCAATACCGCTCGAAATATATTTAACTACCGAGTAATGCTCTGGGCGATCTGTAATACCAATTACTTTTATGCTAGGCATGGTTTTTATGACCAATTCCACATCATCATCTAAAATTAAGGGTGAGGAGTAATTTAAAAATAGAACATCTGGATTTGCATTTAATATCATCGGAATCAACTCTCCGCTTGAATCTGCAACTCCCACACATTCAACACCTTTTATAGCATCAATAATAGATTTTAATCCAATATTCATAATGTGATTACTATCGGCTATAAAAACTCTCATCATTTCCTTATTTAGAATTGTTCTTAATAAGGCAAATGTAAAAGATAAATTGTTATATGCTTCATCAAGGGAGATGATTGATATCAGTTTTTCATACCTATTGCAGGGCAGGCACCCTAAAATATTATCACCTATTAATTACTTCTATAGACTATTAACAAAAGAATATACTACTAACATTCTTGCACATTAGGTATAACACGTACATTTGCCCCCTAAAATTGGACAACTATATTGTTTGTCTATAACCGCAAAAAAATGAGAAAAGACGATATTCTAAGTGTTACTGAAATGGAAGACATGGGAGATTCTCACGTTAGTTCCTCATCCGCTACACCATTAAGAAAAGATGCGAATGACAAGCAACCTCACGAGAAAAAAGAAATTATAGAGGAGCATTTTTATAAAATCATGGAAACTTTAGGTTTAGACATGACGGATGATAGTTTAAAAGGTACTCCACATCGCGTTTCTAAGATGTTCGTTAATGAAATTTTTAGTGGCTTAATCCCTGCTAACAAACCAAAAATGTCAACATTTAGTAATAAATACAATTACAATAAAATGTTGGTTGAAAAAAGTATTTCCTTGAATTCGACATGTGAACATCATTTTTTACCTATTGTAGGAAAAGCACATGTGGCTTACATTTCAACAGGAAAAGTAATTGGCTTATCCAAAATAAACAGAATAGTAGATTTCTATGCACGAAGACCTCAAGTTCAGGAGCGTTTGACTATTCAAATTCTAGAGGAATTAAAAACTTCCCTAGATACAGAACATGTTGCTGTAGTTATTGAAGCGCAACACTTATGTGTAACGAGTAGAGGAATTAATGACCGAACAAGTACGACCGTAACTGTTGAGTATAGCGGTAAATTTTGTGAAGATTCAACAAAATCAGAGTTTTTAAAATACATTGGTGATGGAATCAAAATCTAATACATTTCATTTTGAGGATTTAATTGTTAAAACACTCAAGGAAAGAAAGGATCTTATTGGGGAAGATGAGGGCACGGATGCTTTGGTTAAGTTTCTAGTAGAAATACGAGAATCTGCTCGGAAAAATGAAAACTATCAAGCTTATGAGCACATTACTGAAGCCTTCGAAAAAGATTTGGGAATTGAATTAAAAGAGGAAACTAGAATTATTGCTATTAAGAAATAATTTTCTTCCCTATTCAAGCGTTAAATAAACCATTATTTTGTCATTATTTAGCCAAAGTTTGAATTTCATTTTATATTAAGTGCAACAGCAGTTATTTTTACCCTTTACAAATTCTGCTACGTATGATTTAAGGGGATTTACAATTAAAAATTGTTGCCGTTTTTAAAATCATATCGAATTTAAAAATCAAGAATTTTATGCACATTAAAAGGTACTTGGCATTAGCCATTCTAGGAATTGGTATCATTTCTTGTTCTAGCGAACAAAAAGAATTGAATTCAGAAAAAGAAACTTCACCAATTGGAAGAGCAGAATATGAGTTCGATAGGTTAAAGGACCCAGTTACAGGTAAAATTCCAGAAAACATTCGCGTACGAGAATTAGCATTTGCCTCTACTCTACCTAAATCGTATACCAAATCATCTAGGGCAAGTTTACAAATATTTGAACCTATTGGGCCACGAAATGTTGGCGGAAGAACACGTGCTATTTCATTTGATATTGATTCATCTAATGTGGTATTAGCTGGGGGTGTTTCTGGAGGAATGTGGAGAAGTCGAGATTTAGGAAGTTCTTGGAAACGCGTAACCAATTTTGAAGATCAATCAGCCGTTTCCTGTGTAAAACAGGATATCCGTCCAGGTAAATCTAACGTTTTTTATTACGGTTCTGGTGAAGCAAGAGCTAATTCCGCAAGTGGTGAAGGTGCTAACTATTTAGGTAGCGGAATTTATAAGTCTGAAGATCACGGACAAACATGGACTCTACTTCAAAGCACGGCAGTATTACCCCATAAAGGAGGTGATTTTAGTTATGTGTTTTATATTGCTCTAGACCCATCTAGAAATGATAGTGATATTATTTATGCTGCTACCCCAAAAGGAATTCGTAGAAGTAATGATGGGGGTTTAACATGGAAATTAGTTTTAGGAGGATCATCTACTATTACCAACGGAACCAATTACACAAATATTATTGTAACGAACAACGGAGTTCATTACGCTTCAATTAGTTCTAGCGGAAATAAAGCTGGTTTTTGGAGGTCTGAAGACGGATTATCATGGGTTAATATTTCTCCTAATGATCTTCCATCCAGTTATGCAAAAACTGTGATGGCAGAAGCTCCGAGTAATCCTAACATCGTTTATTTTTATAGTAACACTCCAAATAGTGGTGTGTCGGCTATAAGTTTTTGGAAATATACTTTTCTTTCGGGTAACGGTGCGGGGTCAAATGGCATTTGGTCTAATAGAACCAATAACCTCCCTCCTAATAACGGTTATAGCATGCAAACGTTTGATTCTTATTGTATGAGTTTGGCAGTAAAACCAAATGATGAAAATACCGTTTTTATAGGCGCAACTAATTTATTCCGGTCTACAACCGGTTTCGCGAGTACTAATTCAATGAATCAAATTGGTGGATATGATGCAGACGGTTATTCTAATTGGAATTATTATACGGATAATCAACACCCAGATCAACAAAGCCTCGCTTTCGTTCCAGGTAATCCAAATCAACTTTTGGCTGGTACAGATGGTGGTCTTCATTTCACAACCGATTGTATGGCGAGTAAAGTAATCTGGCAAAGCTTTAATAATGGATATCAAACTACGCAGTTTTATGGAATGGCAATTGATCATTTAATAGAAAATGAAATCGTTACTTCTGGTTTTCAGGATAATGGAAGTTGGTGGACTAATTCTGCGGATACTATTTCAGACTGGAAATTTGAAATGGGTGGTGATGGTGCATTTTGCGCTAAGGAAGAAGGAACAGATGTCTATTACTTTTCCTCGCAAAATGGTAACATTAGACGAATGAAGTTGAATTCATCCGGAGATCGAATTGGATCCACAAAAAACGTTCCTCCATCTGGTTCAAATGACTTTCTATTTGTTCACCCCTATGTATTAGATGCTGCTGATAATAACAGAATGTACTTACCAGAGGGCACTAATTTATGGAGAAATAGTAATTTAAATGGTTTAGATAACAACCAGAATAATTGGTCTATGATTGCTACTGTTAGTAATAGAGTAACGGCAGTAGATGCTTCAAAAAGTGATCCAGGAGTTGTGTATTTTGGTACGAGTTCCAAGAAAATTTACCGAATGGTGGATGACGGAACCTCTAGTCCTAGTTTTACGGAAATAACAAATGGAATTACCAATGGTGGTTACGCTTCTTGTATCACCATAGATCCCTATGATTCAGATAAGGTTTTGGTAATTTATTCAAACTATAACGTTATTAGCGGTTGGTATACCGAAGATGGTGGGGATACTTGGATTAATATTGAAGGGAATCTTAAAGGAGATCCTGACCCGGGAGTTCCGCCTTCTTTAGATTATAGAGGAAATGGACCTTCGTTTAGATGGGCTCGTTTTGTACCCACCGACAATGGAACTGTGATCCTGTTGGGAACGTCTATTGGGTTATTTGCAACCAACGATTTAAATACGGCAGAAATCAACTGGGTTCAGCAAGCCTCTGATGTAATAGGAAATGTAGTAGTTGAGCAAATTGACAACCGTATTAGTGATGGTTTTTGTGTTGTAGTAACCCATGGAGCAGGCGCGTACAAAACCTTCTTTGAAAACAATTATGATATTACCTCCGTTGAAAATGTAGCTGTAGATAAATTAAAAATTGTTGCCTATCCAAATCCAGTAATAAGCGCTGTGAATATGCAGTTTACATTGGAATATCCAGAGCAAATTAGATTAGATATCATGAATTCGAATGGGCAAGTTGTTAAGACACATTTTGAGAGTGCTTCTATTGGAAATAACACTTCAACTATCAATTTATCTGAGCTTGCCTCAGGAATCTATTATGTAAGCTTAAGAAGCAAATCTGGCGACTTTACAAAAGCAATTGTGAAACAATAGATTGAATGAAATTTCAAAAAGCATCAAGTAGCCTTGATGCTTTTTTTTTGATCGCATATTTCTATATTTAAAAAATAATGGCATCTAGGAACTGAACAAAAGAAATAAGTTGGCGTAATTTCATTAAGAATTAATTTTTCTTTCCTAATTAAGCGTTAAAAAACGCATTAATTTGTCATTATTTAACCTTCCGTTAAATTTCATTTGATAGAACGTTTACTAGCCGTTATTTTTACACCCGAACAAATTCTGCTACTTATGATTTGAGTTGGTTTGCAATACATTTATTGTGAATATTTTTTAAATCATTTCGAAAATTAAAATCAAGAATTTTATGCGTATAAAAAAATACTTGGCTCTGGCCATTCTGGGAGTGGGAATCATTTCTTGTTCTGGCGAACAAAAAGAACTGAATTCGGAAAATGAAACTTCACCAATTGGACGAGCAGAATATGAGTTCGAAAAGTTAAAGGATCCTGCCACAGGTAAAATTCCAGTAAACATTCGCGTACGAGAATTGGCCTTTGCCTCCACTCTGCCTAAATCTTATACAAAATCAACTCGGGCAAGTTTACAAATATTTGAACCTATTGGTCCAAGAAATGTAGGCGGACGAACGCGTGCCATTTCATTTGATGTGGATTCATCCAATGTTATTTTAGCGGGTGGTGTCTCTGGAGGAATGTGGAGAAGTCGCGATTTCGGAACCTCCTGGAAACGGGCCACAAACTTTGAAGACCAATCTGCCGTATCCTGTGTAAAACAAGATATCCGTTCCGGCAAAACAAACGTCTTTTATTACGGTTCTGGTGAAAATATAGGTAACTCCGCTAGTAAGAGTTTTTCAGCACCGTATATAGGAAGTGGTTTGTATAAATCAACTGACCATGGTATTACATGGAATGTTTTACCAAGTACCTCCGTTTTACCTCATAAGGGTGGTGCTTTTAAATACATTTTCAATGTAGCGATAGACCCTTCGCGTAACGATAGTGATATTATTTATGCTGCTACATATAAAGGAATTCAAAGGAGTAATGATGGTGGCTCCACATGGAAATTAATTTTAGACGGATCATCTGGGGTTAATAGTAATGTATACACAAATATTATTGTAACCTCTAATGGAAACCATTACGCAACAATTAGTTCTGATGGAAATCAAAAAGGTTTTTGGAGATCAGATGATGGCTTAACATGGGCCAATATTTCGCCATCTGATATACCATCTAATCATGACAAGACATTAATTGCTGAAGCCCCAAGTAACCCTAACATTGTTTATTTCTATTCCGTAACCCCAGGTAAAGGAAGTTCTGATGTGAGTTTTTGGAAATACACGTATCAATCAGGGAATGGAGCTGGATCTAATGGGGTTTGGGAAAATAGATCAAACAATCTACCCCCGGCAAAAGGATATTCTTTGAACACGCAAGGTTCTTATTGCATGAGTTTAGCTGTAAAACCAAACGATGAAAACACAGTGTTTCTTGGTGCAACAAACCTCTTTAGATCAACGGTTGGTTTTGCTAGTTCAAATTCTATGAACCAAATTGGAGGTTATGGCGCTGATGGTTATGTAAGCTGGGACTATTATGAAGATAATCAACATCCTGATCAACAAAGTTTAGCATTTCTACCAAATGATCCAAATCAACTTCTGGCTGGTACGGATGGTGGCCTACATTTCACAACGAACTGTATAGCCAGTAAAGTAGTTTGGCAAAGTTTTAATAATGGATATCAAACAACCCAGTTTTATGGAATGGCGATTGATCATTTAACAGAGAATGAAATTGTAACTTCTGGTTATCAAGATAATGGAAGTTGGTGGACTAATTCTGCAGATACGCTAACCGACTGGATTTTTGAGATGGGTGGTGACGGTGCCTATTGTGCCAAAGAAGAAGGTACAGAAGTGTATTACTTTTCTTCCCAAAACGGATATATCCGAAGAATGAAATTAAATGCATCCGGTGTAAGGATTGGTTCTACCAAAAATGTCCGCCCTCCGGGTGTTTCATCTGGCTATTTATTTAACCATCCTTACGTTTTAGATGCTTCTGATAACAACAGAATGTATTTACCTATAGGTAGTGATATCTGGAGAAATAGCGATTTGAATGGATTAGATAACAATCAAAACAATTGGACAAATTTAGGTTCTGTAAGTAATACGATTACTGCTGTGGATGCCTCAAAAAGTGATCCAGGTGTGGTATATTTTGGAACTAATTCTCGTAAAATATATCGTATGGAAGATGACGGTACTGCCAATCCTACTATTACTGAAATTAGTAGTGGTATTACAAACGGTGGATACACTTCTAACATCACTATTGATCCATACGATGCCAATAAGGTAATAGTAATTTATTCTAATTACAATACAATTAGCGGATGGTATACGGAAGATGGGGGAACGAATTGGATCAATATCGAGGGTAATTTAAAAGGTGTTTCAGACCCTGGAGTCCCACCTCAATTGGGTTATATTGGAAGCGGACCTTCATTTAGATGGGCCCGATTTATTTCAACTGATTATGGTACCGTTGTTCTCTTAGGTACATCCGTTGGTTTGTTTGCCACTAACGACCTAGATGCAACAGAAATTAATTGGATTCAACAAGCATCTGATGTTATTGGAAACGTTGTTATTGAACAAATTGATCACCGAATTAGTGATGGTTTTTGCGTAGTAGCAACGCATGGAGCCGGTGCATACAAAACCTATTTTGAAAACAACTATGATATTACCTCAGTGGAAAATGTATCCATAGATAAATTAAAAATAGTTGCCTATCCAAATCCGGTAATAAATTCCGTGAATATTGAATTTGTATTGGATCAAACAGAACAAATAAGGTTAGACATTATGAATTCAAATGGGCAAGTTGTTAAAACTCAATTTGCAAATTCTTCTAATGGAAAAAACACATCAATAATCGATTTGTCAGAGTTTACATCTGGAGTGTATTACGTAACTCTGAGAAGTAAATCTGGGGATTTTACAATAGCTATTATAAAACAGTAGGTTGCATATAATTAAAAAAAGCATCAAGAGTACTTGATGCTTTTTTTGGGTCTAATTTTTCCAGTTTCAAACTACTGGTCACAAAAAAACCTCGATAAAATAAATTATCGAGGTTTTAAAATTTATTTAATGTGAATTAAACCGCTTCTCTTACTCTATTAGCAGCATCCTGCAGAGTTATAGCAGATGTGACTTTAAGTCCTGAATTATCTATTAATTCTTTCGCTTCAACAGCATTGGTTCCTTGCAAACGTACAATTACGGGTACGTTAATATCTCCGATTGAATTATAGGCATCAATTACACCTTGTGCCACTCTATCGCAACGAACAATTCCACCAAAAATATTTACTAGAATAGCTTCAATTTTAGGATCTTTTAAAATTAAGCGAAATGCTTGCTCTACACGCTGAGCATCTGCAGTACCACCTACATCTAAGAAATTTGCAGGGCTACCACCCGACATTTTAATGATATCCATAGTAGCCATTGCTAAACCAGCTCCGTTTACCATACAACCGACATTACCATCCAACTTCACGAAATTCAATCCTACTTTATCCGCTTCGTATTCAGAAGGGTCTTCTTCTGTAATATCGCGCATTTCAGCAATATCTTTATGACGATATAACGCACTGTTATCAATGGTTACTTTTGAATCTACCGCGATAATTAAATCATCACTTGTTTTTAATACTGGATTAATTTCAAATAATGAAGCATCAATTCCTTCGTACGCTTTATATAATGAAGATACGAATTTCACCATTTCTTTGTTTGCTTTTCCAACTAATCCAAGATTAAAAGCAATTTTACGTGCTTGAAATCCAGTAAGCCCTACTTTGGGATCAATTTGTTCTTTGAAAATTCTTTCCGGAGTTTTCTCAGCAACTGCTTCAATATCCATTCCTCCGTCTGGAGAATAAATAATAATATTTCTACCTGCTTGACGGTCCATCATAACAGACATATAATATTCTTTTGGCTCTGAGGCACCAGGATAATAAACATCTTGACCTACCAGTACTTTACTGACCAATTTCCCTTCTTTAGAGGTCTGTGGAGTAATTAAGTTCATTCCAATAATATTCCCTGAAATTTCTTTTACTTGATCTAAAGATTTGGCCAGTTTTACACCGCCACCTTTACCACGACCACCGGCATGTATTTGGGCTTTAATAACCCACCAATCGGTTCCAGTAGTTTTATTTAATTCTTTGGCAGCCTTAACAGCTTCTTCCGGAGTGTTTGCTACAATTCCTTCTTGAATGGCAACTCCGTAACTTTTCAAAAGGGCTTTACCCTGATATTCATGCAGATTCATTGATATATCTTTAAAAAATTAGTTCAAATTTTGAAGCCCCAAAAGTAAGATTAAATTCAAGAAATTAGGGGCTATAAAAAATGAATTTCCAATAACTATTAACAAGCTAAATGGGAAGATTAGTTTTAGGTTTAAATTTATATTTCCCTATTTTCGTGGGCATAAATAACACCCATTATGACAGTTATTGAGGCTTCCAATGTGCACAAAAATTATGACGATTTAGAAATCCTAAAAGGAGTGGATTTGGAAATTAAACAAGGTGAAATTGTTTCTATTGTTGGGGCTTCTGGTGCGGGTAAAACCACATTACTACAGATATTGGGCACACTTGACAAAGCGGATACCGGTTCCATAAAAATACTGGATACGGAAGTTAGCCGCTTAAAATCGAAAGCGTTATCTAGCTTTAGAAATAAAAACATAGGATTTGTTTTTCAGTTTCACCATCTACTACCAGAATTTACAGCATTAGAAAATGCCTCTCTGCCTCTATACATTGCAGGATTTTCAAAAACTGAAGCCGAAAACCACGCAACGGAATATCTATCCTTTATGGGACTGGAAAATCGATTGGATCACAAACCATCCGAACTGTCTGGGGGCGAACAACAGCGCGTTGCTGTTGCGAGATCTTTAGTAAATAAACCCGCCATCGTTTTTGCGGACGAACCTTCAGGAAATTTAGATTCCACCTCAGCTAAAGAATTGCATCAATTATTTTTTGATTTACGAGAGAAGTATAACCAAACATTTGTAATCGTTACGCATAATACAGAGTTGGCAAATATGGCCGATAGAAAATTAGAAATGAAGGACGGAAAAATCTTATAAACTGAATGGAATTCAACGAATTAAAAGACTTTCTTAATCAAAAGGCAGAATTCTATGAAACCCTTGACTTTATCGGTTCCGACCCGATTCAAATTCCACATTTATTCTCCAAAAAAGAAGATATTGAAATCGCTGGATTCTTGTCGGCAACAATTGCTTGGGGCCAGCGACCAACTATAATCAAAAATGCCAAATTCCTTATTGAAAATATGGATATGGCCCCACATGATTTTATTTCGAATTTCACAGAGAATGATTTAGAGTCGTTTTCTAATTTCAAACACCGCACTTTTAACTTCGAGGATTTAAAGTTTTTTTTGAAATCGCTTCAAAACCTGTACATTAATCATGGCGGGTTAGAAGGAGCTTTCTCCTTCTATCCAAATAAAATGGACGAAAATATTTCAAACTTCAAGAAATTGTTTTTTAAACCTCTGCATCTCCCACGTACGCAAAAACACGTTTCTGATCCTATAAAAGGATCCGCAGCTAAAAGGATAAATATGTATTTACGATGGATGGTTAGACCCGCTCAAAAGGGAGTAGATTTCGGAATTTGGACGAAGCTAAATCCTGAAAACTTGTATTTGCCTTTAGATGTGCATACAGCAAACGTATCCAGGAAATTAGGACTATTAACTCGTAAACAAAACGATTGGAAAGCGCTAGAGGAAGTAATGTTTCAACTGAAACAGTTGGACCCAAAGGATCCTGTGAAGTATGATTTTGCATTGTTTGGTTTGGGGGTTTTTGAAAGTTTTGGTAAATAAAAAAGGGTTCCGTTTAGAAACCCTTTACTATATATCCTATTATTTTGTTTCTTAAAACTGAACTTCAGGTGCTACATCGGTTCCTTCTTTAGACTCAAAGTAAGGTTTCTCATTAAAACCAAACATCCCTGCAAAAATCACGCGTGGAAACTTCTTAACATAGGCATTGTAATCTTTAGAAACATCATTAAAATCCTTCCGTGCTACCGATATTCTATTTTCAGTACCTTCAAGCTGAGCTTGCAACTGCAAGAAATTTTCATTGGCTTTCAAATCGGGGTATTTTTCAACCACAACCATTAATCTAGATAAAGCACTTCCTAAACCGCCTTGCGCAGCACTAAAGTTTTGAATGTCAGATTGAGTCATATTACTTGGATCAATATTCACGGAAGTAGCCTTTGATCTCGCTTCTACTACTGCAGTAAGCGTTTGTTGTTCATGTTCTGCGTATCCCTTTACAGTATTAACCAAATTGGGAATTAAATCTGCTCTTCTTTGATACTGAGTTTCCACATTAGCCCAAGTTTGAGTAACCGTTTCCTGTTTTTCAACCATTGAATTATACATTCCTGAAAACCAAAATCCAATTATCACTAAAACTCCAATCGCTATTAACCACTTTTTCATAATTTTATTTTTAGATATTTACTGTGTAAAATTAGATAAAAAAAAGAGGCTTTCTTTCGAAAGCCTCTTTTAATAATTACATTAATCAATCAACTCTACACTTCTTTTTAAGAACGCGCTTAGCTTATTTCCTTTTAATAAATTTTGAGACAACAATGCCAAATCAACTGCTTGTTGGGCTAAATCCGATTTCTTTTCCGCATCTTCTTCAATCAAAATTTTGCTAGTTAATGGATGGTTTGAATTTACAATAAGGTTATACATATCTGGGAAATTTCCCATTCCCATCATACCACCACCACCACCCATGGCTTGTTGATCCTTCATTCGTCTCATAAACTCGGGACGAGTAATAATCATCGGAGCATCATTTTCGGTTAAGGCTTCAAATTGAACTGAATAAGATTTTGTATCCACCAATTTATCGATTACCTCTTTCAATTCTTTCTCCTGATCCTCTGTTAAATTTGAAGTAATTGCCTCATCCTTTTTAATCAGCTTATCAATGGTATCCGCATCCACTCGTGCGAAAGAAGCCTTTTCAAGTTTAGTCTCTAAAAACTGTACATAATGAGGTGTTAAAGGGGTATCAAACAACAAAACATCGTATCCTTTGTTTTTCGCACTTTCAATAAACACATGTTGATCTTCCGTGTTATCGGTGTACAAATACACTACTCTATTGTCCTTATCTGTTTGTGTAGCTTTTATTTTTTCTTCGTATTCGGCAAGAGTAAAAAACGCATTATCCGTGTTTTTAAACAATAGAGATTTTTTAATTCTATCAAAAAACTTCTCATCTGTTAACGCACCATATTCCATGAATACCTTAATATCATCCCACTTGGCTTCAAAATCAGTTCGATCCTTCTTAAACATGGAAGCCAATTTATCTGCCACTTTTTTAGAAATATGAGAAGATATTTGCTTCACGTGTTTATCTTCTTGCAAGTACGAGCGAGAAACATTCAGAGGAATATCTGGTGAATCAATTACACCATGCAATATGGTTAAAAATTCAGGAACAATATTCTCCACGTTGTCGGTGATAAAAACCTGATTGGAATACAGATTGATTTTATTTTTCTGAACTTGAATATTATTCGACAATTTCGGGAAATATAAAATCCCCGTTAAATTGAATGGATAATCCACATTAAGATGAATATGAAACAACGGCTCTTCAAATGTAGCTGGATATAGTTCCGAATAAAATTTCTTGTATTCCGCATCATCCAAATCCGCTGGCTTCTTTGTCCAAGCCGGTTCAGGGTTATTAATTATGTTGTCTACTTCCCGAGAAAGCTGTTTTACCTTATCATTTTCATCCTTTTCACCACTAGGGTCATCGTACGATTCTGTTTCAGTCCCAAATTTGATTTTTATGGGTAAAAATTTACAGTATTTGTTTAAAATTCCGGAAATCCTATTCTCTTCTAAAAACTCCAAAGAATCATCATCCAAATGCAAAACAATATCCGTTCCCCTATTCTTTTTAGGGATTTTCTTCATTGTGTATTCTGGGTCCCCATCACACACCCATTGAACACCAGGTTCATCTTTGTAGGATTTTGTATTTACCTCAACCTCCTTCGCCACCATAAAGGCAGAATAAAAACCTAACCCAAAGTGACCAATAATACCTGCATCCTTACCTTCTTTTTCATACTTTTCAAGAAACTCTTCCGCTCCAGAAAATGCCATTTGATTCAGATACTTTTTAGTTTCTTCTTCTGTCATACCAATTCCGTTATCCGAAATGGTAAGTGTTTTAGCATCTTTGTCTAATTTAACCTCAATAAGCAAATCGTCAACATCCCCAGAAAATTCTCCAGCTTGTTTCAATGCTTTTAATTTAAGAGATGCATCAACCGCATTTGAAACCAATTCACGTAAAAAAATCTCGTGATCCGAGTATAAAAACTTTTTAATTACAGGAAATATATTTCCCGATTCTACTTTTATTTTTCCTTTTGCCATTTGTCTAATTTTAATTAGGTCGCTCTTTTCAATACTTGTACCAAAGCAAAAATTATGACATGGTGTCGTTCATTAAACAATTACCTACACTAATCACCGATTATTCGTGACAAAAATTCATACAACCATCTATTCAATTTAATAATTCTAGGTCTTGTATGTGGAATAGAATAGCCCTAATTTCGTGCGTAAATTATAACCAAATAAATATTTGAATAATATGAAACTATTAAAGTGGATTTCTTTTTCAATGGTTTTAGGACTCGTAGTTTCCTGTTACCCAGAAAAAGATAGAACAATTAATGATTATGATATCATTGGAACGCGTTATGCGGATGATGTTGTTTTTAAAGACAATTATCAGACATTCTATCTTTACGATTCTGTAATAATCGTTTATGATTCTTCTAAAACGAAACCAGATTACCCTCTAAATGAAGCCAATGCAATTTTAAGTACGATGCGTACTAACCTATTGAATTATGGGTGGACAGAACTAACACGGAATCAAATTTTAGCTGGTGATACACCTGATGTTTATATTGAATCATCTACATGGAACAGTACAGTTTCAGGTGCCATTTACTACCCAGGATATGGATATCCAGGGTATGGATATCCAGGATATGGATATGGTTACCCATGGTACGGAGGTGGAGTTTCTTACTACAGTTATACTACAGGAACCATTGTGATGACCATGCAGGATATAAAAAACCATGATTTTAATGATGACCCGGCAAAGGTAATATGGAATGGTGCCTTAAACGGAATTCTAAATTCTTCTAGTAACACCATTTCAAGAATTGAATATTCCATTAACCAAGCCTTTAATCAATCTCAATATTTAAACCTTACAAAATAGAAGCTATGAAAAAGTTAAAATTTATTTTAGTGGGGATAGCCCTTTTGGCAGCAACGATTAAGACAGACGCACAGGATAATTTCTTTGCCATCACGTATAATACTGCTCTAACTACTGGTGAAACACATGATTTCATTAGTAAATACAGTTGGGGTGCAATGGGATTAGAATGGAAAAAAATGTTGAATGATGAAGTCTCTGTTGGCATTAATATAGCTTGGCAAATAATGAGTCAAAAAGTAGAAAATGACGTCATAGAAATTCCAGATCTAAATTTAACATTGGCAGGAACACAAGTTCGTTATTTGAATTATTTTCCAATGACCGTTACTGGAACGTATCATATAAACCCAGAAGGAAAAGTAATACCGTTCATTGGAGCTGGAGCTGGTTTGTATCGTGTATTACAAAGGTTTGATATCAGTGGATTTGCTTTTGATCAAAACACTTGGAATTTCGGATTTTACCCTGAGGCAGGGGTTATTTTCCCCACAGGAGGTTCAGCTGACTTTTTTGTGAATACAAAATATCATTACATCCTACCATCTAATAGCGGACCAACGCATAGTTTTCTAAATATTAATGTCGGGTTTAGTTATTTTTTCTAAACTTCCTTAACGAAACTTAAAAGCGGTCTAACAGACCGCTTTTTTTATACCCAAAATGATAAATATCACCAAATGGTAGTTATAAATGCCGCTATTTTGTACTTCAAAACAAAAAAGAAATATCATGAATCACGAAATTACTTTTGGTTATAATGGAGGAATGTCCTTCAAGGGTGAGGTTAACGGCCATGAAATGATTTTAGATGCTGAACCAGAATTTGGCGGAAATGATCTTGGACCTAGACCCAAGCCTCTCATTTTAGTTGGTCTAATAGGCTGTACAGCTATGGATGTAATTTCAATGTTGAAAAAAATGCGTGTTCCATTTTCTGATTTTAAAGTTACTGCCGATGGAGAACTTACAGAAGAACATCCTAAGTACTATGGGAAAATAAAGTTGACTTATTCTATTTGGGGAAAAGATTTAGATCGTACAAAGGTTGAAAAAGCCGTAAATTATTCGTTAGAAAGATATTGTGGGGTAACGGCCATGCTCGAAAAAGCATCGGAAATTACGCATGAAATTATCTATAAATAATCCATAAAAAAAGACCGTGGTTAACGGTCTTTTTTTATGGATTTAATTCTTTTTTTATGCGCATTTGCAGCTAAAAGGTTTCCTGCAATCTCATCTTCATGGGAACTTAGTTTATACATCCTATATTTTTTCTTATCTATTTGTTCCCTACCCGAAATAATCAAGTAGCCCATAAGTAATCCAAAAATAATATTAGAAATAATTAATAGTAACGGATCTCGAACGCATACCACCCAGAACATTAAATCATAAACACCAACCAATATCAAAATTAATACTTGCCGTAACATTAATTGTTCATTTCGCTCTTCATATTCGGCATAAAATTTACCGAATTTTCTACGCTGTACTGCATAGACCTTTTGAATTTTTTTATTGTAAACAAATAATTGCACGTACCAAACAATATGGGCTGAAACCAAAACCCATCTCGCTATATTTTTAGAGACCACCTGTGTATTCAGTTTTTGAATCGTGAGAATCTCATTTACTTCTTCGGTTTTGAAAATAAATAACCCAATAACTAAAATAGTTAACGAATAAAGGGCAGGAATTAAATGAACGTAGGTAGCTCCTCTTCCTAAAAGTTTGTCTTTTTTCCCCATCAATGAAGTTTGATACATCAACAATATTGGAGCTGCAAACATTGAAAAAGGCATAAAAATTACAAAACCATAAATTTGAAAAGCACCCATTTCAACCTCCGTCATCAGGTTAAATAGAAAAAAGGATAAAAGCGTAAACAAAAATATCCCAAAAAGGGTACGTGAGAGCCCTGCATTTCTATTGGCAAAAACGTCTAATGCACCAATGGCTAGTACGCCAACAGGAAATAAAAATGTAATTAATGTGACTACGAAATAACTCAATGATTTTTTTTTTTTAAACTAGAGCGTGCTAATATAAAAAAAAGGAGACCAAGGCCTCCTTTGAATTTAATTATTATTGGCGTTTATTCCATTTCCGCTAAATATCTTTCTGCATCCAAGGCTGCCATACATCCAGTTCCTGCTGCTGTAATTGCTTGTCTATAGGTTTTATCAGCTGCATCTCCAGCCACAAAAACGCCTTTCACATTGGTTTTAGAAGATCCAGGTACATTTTTGATATAACCTACCTCATCTCGGTGAATAAAATCTTTAAAAATTTCCGTATTTGGGGTATGCCCAATAGCAACAAAAAATCCATCAACTTTCAAATCTGTTTTTTCTCCCGTAATATTATTGAAAACTCTTACCCCTTCTACCACCGTGTCTCCCAAAACCTCTTCTGTTTCCGTGTTGTATAAAACCTCCAAATTGGCGGTAGAATTTACCCGATGTTGCATGGCTTTAGACGCCTTCATTTGATCTTTACGCACTACCATGTACACTTTTCTACATAATTTTGCTAAAAACGTAGCCTCTTCCGCTGCTGAATCACCAGCACCAACAATAACCACATCTTTACCTTTATAGAAAAAACCATCACAGGTGGCACAAGCGGAAACTCCTCCTCCACTTTTACGAATTCTTTGTTCACTTTCTAATCCTAACCATTTAGCTGAGGCACCAGTAGAAATTATTACTGTATCCGCAGTAATTTGCTTCTTACCATCTACTACAACCTTATGTGGTTTGGATGAAAAATCAACTTCTGTAACTCTTCCAAAACGAACTTCAGTATCAAATCTTTCGGCCTGATTTTTCAAATCTTCCATCATGGCAGTACCATCAACCCCATTAGGATATCCAGGGAAATTATCTACCTCTGTTGTTGTTGTGAGTTGACCTCCAGGTTCCATTCCAGTATACATAACTGGATGCATATCTGCACGAGCAGCATAAATTGCCGCTGTATAACCTGCGGGACCCGATCCTATAATTAAACATTTTAAGTGCTCTACTTCTTCCGACATTTTATTCTTTTTTTATGTAACAAAGTTAATTTATAATGCTTTTAAAACCTTGATTTAGGTCACTAAACCCTGCAAAATTGCATAAATAATTAGCGTAAAAATGTAACTTATCTTACACTACGGCAATGGTACAATGAGAATGCAATTTGATTTGAAAAGAAGAGTAAAATTCTACTTATAAAATGATAGTTTTAATTAATTCTTGGTTAGAACTTTGGACAAGCCAATTTAACGCGTCTTTTTCTACGTTTTTTATGTGGGTTTTCGTATTCATAAATCACGCTTAATTCATGCGCTCCACCCGTATTTGCCCATACTTCACTTATTGTAATATCATAAGAATAAGCGAACTTAAAGTTGTTAAAGTGCACTCCTGCTAACAATATTACTGCATCTGAGTTATCATAACCAGGCTTATATCCTTTCAGTAAAGGAATACCACGGTACCAAACTCCCATAACAAATGGTTTAACAAAATAATACATTCCTACATCCACTTGGTCCCAATTCCCCTGTGATTTATAATTAACAGCCACTGTTAAGCTTCTTACAACCTCTCTTTTTACTGTTCTACTAACAGGAAGGCGATATCCTAAATGCATACTGTGCAAAGGCAATAAAATATTGGTTTGCCCTAACAAAGAATTATTTGGTTTATTTAGGTGAAACATAGAATATCCGAACCAAAAATTGTTGCTGTACATTACTACACCGGTAGACAAATCCATGTAACTTACTTTGTCGTTAACCAAATTTGATTGCAATGAAATATCATTACCCGTTAATAATTGATCACCAAAACGAAGTTTTGTAATATCAACAGTTCGGTTACCGTATGCGATACCAATAGCAGGTCGAACTGCAAAATTGGATCCTGTTTTAATTTCATACGCATAGATTCCGCCAATTTTAGTTGTACTTAAACTACCAGAACCCGCTTGATCGCGGTTGATGTAAAATCCCAATCCACTTTTAGCCTCCGCCATGTTAACATCATAAGATAGTGAATAGGATACAAACGACCCTGGAATAGAAGGCCATTGGTCTCTAAAATTTCCGACAATACGATGTTGCTCGGATGTTCCTGCAAAAGCAGGGTTCAAATAAATTGGGTTAGCGTAAAACTGAGAATACTGCGCATCTTGAGCGTTAACAATATTCACGAATATTACACTAATGATAAACGAAATGGTAGTTAGCTTTTTCATTATTGTATAAGTGTTACGTCACCGGCAAAAACTTTACTTTCACCGCTAACCATGATTACATCAGCTTTCCATACATAAACATCTTGAGCTGATAATTCTCCTCTATAATAGCCGTCCCAACCTTGATTCACATCAAAGGTTTCAAAGACTTTTTCTCCCCATCTGTTATAAATAACTAAATGGTATTCATTGATTCCAATACTAATAGGATAAAAAACACTGTTATCCATAACATTAGAATTGAAATAACCTCCATTTGATCCACTTGCACTAGGTACAAATGCATTTGGAAATGAAATATCACCTTTGGCTTCAACCGTCATATATGTTGAATGCGTAAGTGTATCTGGACAATTGTATTGGTTATTTGCAATTAAGGTAATTGGAAATTCACCAACGGAAGTATATTGGTAAATTGGGTTTTGTTCATCCGATGAACCTCCGTCACCAAAGTTCCAGTTGAAGATATCTGCATTGGCAGATTGATTGTAGAAAAACGTTTTGTCTCCTTGTGAAGAAACCTTGATTGGTTGAAAATCGAAGTTTGCTACTGCATTTGGGTAAACCTTTACTACATCCACCATTGTTTTAATTTCAACACCATTCAATCCGGTTACTGTTAGATTAACAGTATATGTCCCAGGAACAAAATAGGTATATGTTGGATTTTCTTGAATTGACGTATTTCCATCTCCAAAATCCCATAAATACTCTATTCCATACACAGAACTGTTTTCAAAAGTTACAGAAACGGGTGTACAACCTTCGCCTCCTCCACTAAAATCAGCAATAGGTGGTGGTGGTAGAATAGATATTGTTTCCGTAGCCGTATCCGCACAATATTGATTGGTTACAATCATTGAAATGATATAATCACCAGGATTCAAGAAATCAACGTCATTTGGATTTGCCAAATTTGAATTTTCCACTCCACCGAAATTCCAATAAAATGAATAATTCCCTACCGTGTTATTAATTACACTAACTATGGTATTTGGAAAAGATTGAACTGTTGGAGTCGCTACAAAAGAAGCTATTGGTTGTGGGTGTACTGTTATATTTCTTGATAATGTATCTAAACAACCATAAGCCGATGTAGTTACTAAACTAACGTTAAATACTTTTGCTGTATTACCATTATTTACAAAGGTTTCATCAGGATTTTGATTCGTAGAACTTACGCCATTATCAAAATTCCATAAATATGCATAACCCCCAATACTTTTGTTTTGAAACTTAACGTAAAATGGACTACACCCTACGGTATCAAATGATGCATTCGCAATTACATCTGGAAACACTTCTATTTGAAAGTTTGCGGTATCATTACACCCATATAAGGTTGAAGCTATAAACTCAACGTCATAAATTTTAGCAGATGAAGTTGGATTAGTATAGGTATGATAAATCTGAGTATTTGGATTACTTGTAGCTGTTCCATCCCCAAAATCCCACATGATATTATCAAAATAATAACTGTTATTGGTGAATGTATTCGCTAATGGAGTACAACCGTTTAAAGAACTTGGAGTAACATTAGCAACAGCAGAAGGATTCACCGTTATTTGCATGATTACAGAATCAGAACAACCGTAAATGGAGGTCGTCCATAACGTTGTTGTATAAACAGATTGTGTTGAACCGGTTGTAAATGTAGCTGTTGGCACAGGAATATTAGATAAACTTCCATTACCAAAATCCCATTGGTAAGAAGCCCCACCTGTACTCAGGTTTGTAAATGGAACTACAAAAGGACTACATCCCATTGTGTCTCCAGTAAAACTTGCTTGAACAGGAGGATAAACGGCTATTTGTGTTGAAAGAGTGTCATTACACCCGTGAATTGTACTTGCAATTATATACACATCGTTAGTATCCGTTACTATACCATTATTTACATAAGAATGAACTGCTGAAGTAAATGGAGAGTTCAAAAACGTTCCATCTCCATAGCTTAAATACGTATTATCAAATCCATAACTTGAATTGGTATACATTACATCCAAAGGCGTACAACCCGAAATAACTGAAGTGGATAACGATGCGGTAGCTTCGTGATAAACGGTTACCGAATCTGTAATTGTATCTGTACATCCAAAAGTAGAGGTAGCAATCATAGTTACTAAATAATTAGTATCGGTATTTTGATTGCTAAAAAACGTATGTGAAGGATCTTGAGAAGCAGAAACCGCTCCTGTTCCAAAATTCCAATGATACGTATTTGCTCCATTTGAAGTATTTGTAAAGTCGACCGAAAGTGGTGTACAACCCAATAAATTGGCCGTGAAATCTGCAGCCACCGGAGGATAAATTGTAATGTTTTGGTTCACTGAATCCGTACAACCATGACTTGTTGTAGCAACTAGGCTTGTATTATAAATTACTTGACCCATGGTATTATTTTGGTATACGTGATTATGAATTGCCATTGTATCAGTTGAAGTAGTACCATCACCAAAATCCCATACATAAGAATACGCATTTAGAGAACCGTTAATAGCATTAATGCTCAATGGTCCACAACCAATAGTATCAGAAAAGTTAATTATTGCAGTTGGCTCTGGAAATACTGTTACAACTTCTATTGTGGTATCCTTACAACCAAATGGTGATGTAGCAATTAACTGTACATTAAAGTTCATATCGTTTGTTGTAGAATTATAAAAGGTATGTGTTGGTGATTGACCAGTAGAAGTTGTTCCATCTCCAAAATTCCATTGGTAGGCAACAGCACCAATAATAGCAGGGAAAGTTACCGCTAATGGAGAACACCCTGAATCGGGAATAATTGTAAAAGGAAAATTAGGTTCTGGATAAACTGCCACATTAAGATTGCTTGTATCTGTACAACCTTGTGCATTTGTAGCTACTAATTGTACTGGATAGTTTGTTATAAATAGAGTGGTATTTGTATATAGATGTGAAGGATTTTCTAAAACAGAAGTAGAAGAAGAATCTCCAAAATCCCAAGTGTATGAAATGGCACCTTGGGATTGGTTAAAGAAGTTTACGTTAAATGGGCCACATGCAGGATTTGCATCACTAGTGAAATTTGCAATTGGCGATCCATAAATTGTTACAGGAAGCTCCGTAGTATCCGTACAACCAAATGTTGTTGAAGCTATTAAAGTTAAAGTATAAGTAGTATCAACAGTATCACTATTAATATAGTTTAAAGCTGGGTTTGCCGAAAATGAACCGTATCCATTACCTAAATCCCAAATATAACTAGTTGCCCCTATTGAATTATTTGTTGTTTGCACTGTTAAAGGGCTACAACCTGCGTTTTTATCAATTGTAAATGCAGCAGTTGGCTTTACCTCCACAATAACGGAATCGGAAATTGTATCTGAACAATGAGGAGTAGCAACAATTAATGTTACGTTATAGCTTCCCATATTCGCATATATATTTGAACTATTTGTAGATGTTGATGTATTTCCATCCCCAAAATTCCAATTCCAACTTGTAATAGGATCAGTTGAACTAGATATTGAGGAATCTGTAAACAATGCCAAATCTTGCTGACAAACGCTGTTTGCGACAAAATTAGCCACGGGTGATGGGTAAACAGTTACGGTATTACTCGTATTATCTGAACAACCATTTTGGTGAGTTACCTCTAATGAAATGGTATGTGTTCCTGCACTGTAAGTTTGAGCTGGTGGGTTAATTTGAGTTGACGTATTTCCATTTCCGAAATTCCAATCCCAAGCAACAGCTCCTAAAGTAGAATCTGTAATTGTTACAGTTAAAGAATCACATGCTGTGTTTTGATCTAAAACAAAAGATGCAACCGGAGATGGTTTAATATAAATATTTGCTTGAGCAGTATCTTGACAAACACCTGATGTTCCTGTTATACCGGCAATCATTGAAACGGTAATGTTTCCCGTATCATAAAAAGAA
Organism: Salibacteraceae bacterium; assembly: GCA_041563475.1. Classification (GTDB taxonomy): domain Bacteria; phylum Bacteroidota; class Bacteroidia; order Flavobacteriales_G; family Salibacteraceae; genus CAJXZP01. Next base: position 24,084 of record JBFFMY010000005.1, on the reverse strand, counting down.
ATATTTAGATTACTACCTAATTGAGTATAACTAGATCCATTTCCGAAATTCCAGTAATATGCGTTTGCTCCATTTCCTGAAGTACCACTAAAATTAACAAATTCACCTACACAAGCAGAATCGTTTATTGAACTTAAACCAGCCGTTGGAGGTGGGATAATGGTTATTGTTTGATAAGCCGTATCCTGCCCACACATATTACTATCAATCATCATGATTGAATATGTACCTACACCAGGAAATGCTATGGTATGTCCAGGGCGAGCTGGAGGATCAAAAGGTACCCAAGGAATAATTGAATCATAACCTAATCCCCAATAATCTCCTAAATTCCAATACTCATATCGTTGTTGGGTATTACCTTCTGGTAAACAATTTTTAATCGTTGCATTTGAAAAATGTACTACTGTATCTGGGTAACATAATAAAGTTGCCGATGCACTAATTACAGCGGTATCAACATCATACACCATTAAGGGTTGAAATAATGCTATGGTAGGGTTTCCTGCACTACAATAATTTTCAGCTGTAAGTGTAACTACAGTTTCACAACTCACGGTATTTTTTTGATATGCATGCGTAACTGTTTGCCAGCTATTTGAAGGTCCAAAAACCAAAGGAGCAGTTCCATCACCAAAATCCCATGTAAATGTAGTAGTTGGTGAAACGTTTGTACTTGAATTAATAAAGTCAATTGGAGAAGGTGCACAAACCATAGTAACGCCACCTAGTGGAATTTGAATTGATGCATTCACGGGTTCCTCTAAAACAACAACACCACTAACGCTACATCCTGTTGATGTTTCGGTAATGGTGATATTAAATGTATCGACAGTTGCAGTATACGTATGCGTAAGGTATGCTGGTGGTGTTAAAGAAGCTCCAGTTGAATTTGCAGTCCCATCTCCCCAAACCACGGTATAAGCACCTATTGCAATGTCAGTTTGTAAAAAAATTGTGTGATCTGAACCACTACATCCTACGAAGTAAGGTGTAGTTTGAATATTTCCCAAGCCATCATAAACCTGAAAGCATTGTGAATTTGCGTCTATAGATGTTGCGTTTAACAAAAACAAAGTAAAAATTGACAGTAGTAAGTGTGTCGTGTTGATATTCATCTCCCCTTAAATGATATCGTTAATAAATAAACCTAGCTGGATAGTGGATATGATAAAAATCCTTAATCCCTATCAATTTTACGTATTAAATACTCTTTTAATTAGAAGAAAAATGTCAATTGATATAAATAAACTGTCAGCTAGAATTATTGGGGCTTATATTATAATTATAGAATCACTTTTGAGAAAATTTTATTCTGTTACGCAATAAAATTTGACCTATTCCGATATGAAGTCTGGGTTACTTATAAAGTCGGAGTCTGTTAAGGTTTTCAAAAACGCAACCAAATCTGCCTTATCCTGAATGGTTAAATTTAAATCTCCGTTTGGTCGATTTGCTTTAAGCATTAGTGGTGAAATATTTGGGGAACTTTGATTCACACCTGAGTTATAAAACTCTACAACTTCTTCCAAAGTTTTAAACCTTCCATCATGCATATATGGAGATGATAGTTCAATATTTCTAAGCGTTGGGGGTTTAAATTTACCAATGTCGGTAGATAGATTTGTAACTCCACCACGTCCAATATCTTCCATCACTTGCTGAACGCCATTATTCTCAAATTCAAAGCCTTGTAACAAAATCGTTCCATGGCAATGGAAGCAATCCCCTTTCTCCGTATTGAAAATAACCAGGCCCCGAGTTTCTGAATCAGACAAAGGTATATTCCCATTTAAATTTTGATCAAATTTTGAATTTCCAGAAATCATCGTTCGTTCAAATTGAGCAATTGCTTTTGCCACATCAAATGAATCTATTACATCCACCCCGAATGCAATTTTAAATTGTTCTCTATAATACGTATCAAAATTGAGTTTGTTTAAAACCAGAGGCCAAGTGGTATTCATTTCTATTGGGTTTACAACCGGTTTCAATGCTTGGTCTTCCAAACTTTCATCTCGTCCATCCCAGAAAAAATGTTGAGAATATCCCAAATTAACAATAGCCATAGCGTTTCTATTTCCAATAGCCCCATTTATTCCCGTGCTAAATTGGGAAGAATCCGAAAAACTTGAAGGCGCAAAATGGCACGTTGCGCATGACTGAGAATTATCACCTGAAAGTCGGGTATCATAAAATAATAATTTACCCAAATTCACACCCTCAACGGTCAACGGATTCTCGTTCGGAATTGGCATGACAGGAAACCCTTTTGGAATGTCTATTATATAAGGAGTAGCTTTAACTGGAATTAAATAATCAATTTGTGGCTCATGTTTACATGCTTGAAACGTCATTGCAAACATTCCAATTACTAAAAAAACAAGTACTTTAACTAGCGAATTGAACATGACACAATAATAATTAAAAACTAATCGTCTGTCAATTTTATCTTCTTATAGCCAATATACTCTCCACTGCTTTCTGTAAAACAAATTCCAAATTTTTCTAACTCATCTAATACAGGGTTGTAAATATCTGGCGTGGTAGGAAGATGTACACCTGGTTTTGATAAACTTCCATTTAACATGAGTAAGGACGCTATCCCTACTGGCAGTCCAACAGTTTTTGCCATAGCTGTATATGTTTGATCATCTCCAATGGAAACCATGGATGAAGTTAAAAGTTCTTGTTTTCCATCTATTTCGTATCCAAATTTATGAACCATTACAATCATGTCTTTATCATTTGGATTTAATTTCCACTTTTTCATTAATATTTGTTCCAATACCTGAGCTGGAGTAGCATTTTTAAGACTAACTTCCTCATTCGAAAAAATACCTAACCATGTTAATTTATCCATGATATCAGAATCTTGATCAATTTTGAGATAATGCATTAATTTGAGCTCGACAGAATCATTTGGATTATACGCTAGAAATTTATTTATAAAGGATCTATGCGTTAATTTATCACTGTCTTCCAAGGTGTAACTATCGTCCGTAACACCCAGTTTCACAAATACATCCCACGCTTTACAAAACCCTGGCCTTCTTAACGTTCCTCTGTACATTGTTGGGATATTTTGCAATCCGTACAAACTTCTATAACTTAATGAATCTCTATTTGCATATCCTTCAAACCTTCCAAAGCCTTCTACATCCATCATCTCCGTCCTTCTAAAAAGCATGTGATATGGAATAAACTTATACAGTCCTTCTTGAATAAACTTTACTGCTCCACCTTGCCCTGCAACAACCACATTTCTAGGGTTCCACGTGAATTTATACCCCCATGGATTGTTGTCGCTTTCTGGGGCCACAAGTCCACCGGTAAACGATTCAAATTGTAAAAAGTGTGCATTTTTAGAACGAAGGTTATCGATAATTCGCATAGCCGACATATGATCAATTCCTGGATCTACTCCCATTTCATTTAACAGCATAACTCCGGCATTTTTTGCATCTTCATCCAACGCCTTCATCTCATCTGTTATATACGAAGCGGTAATCATATTTCGCTTAAAAGAAACGCAATCCTTTGCAATCATAATATGGAATCGAGCAGGTAACATAGAAATAATCAAATCCGATTCTTTCACCAACTTTTCCCTGGCCTCTTGCTCAAAAACATCAAAAACCATCTCTTCTACTCCAGTTGCATTATCCACAATATCAGATAAATGCCCAATTTCTCTATCTGCAATAGTCAGGGTGAAATTTTCCTTTTCAAGATTACTAATTAAGAATTTTATTAACGAGCTAGAAGATCTTCCAGCACCAATAAGTGCAACTTTTTTCATATTCCGTGGTTCTTTGCCTAAAGGCAAATTTTTGTTTTTTAAGAATACAAACTAAAAGAACTTAAAAGGGTATTCGGTAGTTCTTACTGAGGTAATTATTAACAATCTACACATGGGAATAATATTCTTTATTTGATCAAAAAAAAGCAAAAACTACATGAAATCTCTAATTCTATGGGAATTGACTACATCTACATGGCACTCCTTTTATATAGTCATAGTACATTTGCCGGCTAATTAATGAAATTATGAGAATTGAACAAAACAAAGTAGTGATGATGCACTACAAGTTAACGGATAAAGATGGAGTTGTGATTGACACCTCTGAAGGACGTGATCCACTTGCATATATTCAAGGTATTGGCGCATTAGTACCAGGATTAGAATCAGAAATTGAAGGAAAAGTAAAGGGAGATCAATTTTCTGTAATTGTGCAACCTGAAGATGCTTACGGAAATAGAGACGAACAATTAGTTCGTGTTGTTCCAAAATCTGGTTTCCAAGGTGAAGAAGAAATGCATGTTGGTATGCAAGTTCAAATTGATACTGGAGAACAAGGAATGGCTATTGCAACCTTAACGGCAATTGATGGTGAAGATATTACTTTGGACTTAAATCACCCTTTATCAGATATGGAGCTTCATTTTGCTATTGAAATTACGGATGTTAGAGAGGCAACAACAGATGAGATTGCGCATGGACACGTTCATGGAGAAGGTGGACACCACCACTAATATATTTTATTAGAAGGAGTTATTTCAATGAAATAGCTCCTTTTTTTACCTTATTTAATACTATTCAGAACCTACCCTTTTGAAATAGTCGCTTTTCCCCCCCTAAAATAAGTAGTGACAATTTTTCTAGAATCCATCCCTTTTTACGTTTTTTCAGATTAGAAATCTTTTACATTTGGCAAAATTCAAATTTGCTTTTATGCTAGATTTTTCAACTGTTGCAATTAAGAATATTGTAATCCACCGTGTAGGGAATAAACATAATGAAGAAGACTTTTTTATTTCCGATGGCCCTTTTACATTAACCGAAGAATTAGAAAGTTTAATGCTCGATTATTTCGTAAAACCTTTCCTAAAAACTTTGGATGCAAACCAATTTAGTCATGAAGTTGACCTTACCTATAACGAGTTAAATGGAATTAGCAATGACATTTTCACTAATCCAGATTCACTGTATATAAATTCTATCAAAATTGTAAAACACCTTCATGAGCAAAGCAATCACCCGCACATTAAATCGGGCGATGTTTTTGTAGCCTATTTCGAAGATATTTTATTTGAAGATAAATTGGTTTCTGCCATTGGAATATTTAAATCGGAAAACAAAATCTCCTTTCTTCAAATTGAAAACACTGCAACTAGTTTAGAAATATTGGAACAATCTGGTATCGATATTAAAAAATTAGATAAAGGTTGTTTCATAATAAATTCAAACCCAGAAGAGGGTTTCCGTGTATTTTCAGTAGATAGCAATACGTATGACACCGAGTATTGGTTGCATGATTTTTTATCCATAACACCCACTCAAAATGAATATTATCATACCAAAGAATACGTAAATTTATGTAAAGGATTTGCAAAAGAGGTTGTGCAAGTAACGGATAACCGAACGGAGGAAATAAATTTTCTTCAAAAATCCGTTTCTTATTTGGAACAAAATGAAAATGTAAATATTGAAGCGTTTAAGGAGGAGGTATTAGTAAATGACGATCGGAAAAAGGAATTTGACCAATACAAATCAATGTATGAAAACCAGCATAGTGTAGCTATTCCGGATGCGTTTCATGTTTCCATTCCCGTAGTTCAAAAGCAAAAGAAAAAGATTAAAAACGAAATTAAACTGGACACCAATATTCAAATAAAAATTGCTGTCAACAGTGCAGATTCAACCCATAAATTTATTGAACAAGGGTACGATCATGAAAAAGGAATGCACTTTTACAAAGTGTTTTATAACAACGAGTTAAATTAACAGCTACTTACACTAGTAAACCTTGTTTTTTTAGCGCAATTAGCAAAGCCTTCTCAGCAAACTTCCCATACTCTGATGACTGTGTAGGGATTACAGTTCTTAGGATTGTACTCATATCCGTAGATTCAACAATCTCTATTTTGACGGGTTGAGTGAGTAAGGTATAGGGAACCTGCAAAACTTCATTTTGAAGTTTTCGCATCGCTTTGTCTATGGCTATTTCAGGCTTAAAACTTACTTCTACCGTATGTAATTCACTCTTTACATCCCCATCTGTTTTCCGGACTTTAAAATCCGTTAAGTGTCTGTATGGGATAAAAGCATTTTCTCCGTTGTTCATCCGTAATTGAATTCCACGAACCCCAAGGTTGTTAACCAAACCTTCATATGGGCTTTTACTTAAGAAGTCGCCAATAGAAACTCTATCTTCTATTTTAATTGTGATTCCTGCAATAACATCTCCCCAAAATTTCCAACCAAGTAGAATTATAAGCCCTAGTAAGACAACCGTTACCAAAAAATTCATCTTCAATAAGTAAATAATTGAAACCAACCAAATTACCGTCCAAACAACCAAAGCAATTCTGCTCCAGGTTTTTGAAATACGAAGGCGCCAGTTTTCGGATTTAATGACGAAAAACAGGTACTTCTTAATGAGGCGTAAACCAAAAAACACTACTACGTTAATAAGCGCTACAGTGATTAATGCTTTAAATGGCAAATCAAATTGCCCTATTTCCAGGATATTATTCAAAACTTCTCAAATAATTTTGTTCAACTAAATTTTCTATAACCCATTTCACCATATATGGGTTAACACTATACGTATTTTTAGATATCTGAGAAATCAATTCTGCATCGTGTAATTCTTTAATCACAGATGAAATTAATTCTTTGTCTTGCACACTAAAAATAGACACTAAATTATCCAAATTTAAACGGTCATGTAAAACCAAATGAAGAAGGATAATAGCCCATTTTTTAGATAAATCAGACGGCATTCCTTTATCATTAATTTGTTTAACAACTACAACATTGTCTTCAAAGAATTCAATACTGGATAACCACCTTAACATGGTTACACCAATATTGCCCTTCGCACCTTGTGCAATTTTATCAAACCTAGATAGGACATCACGTTTACTTATTTCCAAATCTTTACGTTCGGAAAACTGAATTCTCACACCTGCGATCTTATGGCGATCAAACATAATCTCGGCCATTTCATGCGCATTTGCAGGTGGAAGCAAAATAGTTGATGATAGAATGCTATCTAATTTAGAAACCTGACGAACCAAATCGTAAGCGAAAATATTCATGGCCATAACAAACTTATGTTGCCTGCCATATTTTTCAATTATGCCTACCAATTCATCAATAAAACGTTCTCCACCTGATTTACGGATCCACCAACGCTCCAATTTATAAAAGGTAAACACAGTACCTTCCTGCAATTGGTTCATAATGTTAAAGTAACTACCTTCAATACCTGTTGCTTCTCGAAAAGCTCCCAACAACGTAGTTTTTTTATTTACCCCATTTATCGGAGAGGAAATTCTAACAATTCTTGGCGGATTAATTGTTTGAATCAAAGTTTCCACAAAATGAGATTTTCCTGCTAATGGTTCACCAACCACTAACAACCCACCTGAAACCCCGCTATTAATAGTTTCTAACGCCTGGTTCATTTCAGAAAATCTATTAATGGCTAACTGATTACTAAATACTTGCTTACCAGAGAATAAATGACGGTAATAGGTTGGCAAGGTTCCCAATACAGAATCACTTAAAGAGTTTTGAATTACAAAATCTCGAAACTGCGCTCGTTTATTAACCAGTGTTTTGTTTTGTTCTTTAAATTCTGCAACTCTTAATTGATAGCGTTTTTTGCGTAATTCTACTGCAGAATTAGCCACCCAATTTTGAATTCGTTTGTTTAGATTAAGCCATTTTTCAGAAAATCCTTTGTAGCCACTTTTTATGTGAACAAACCTATTTTGACTGGATGATGAAGTTAAGAGTTCTGAAATACTCAGTTTACTTGAAACGTCAATAAACTGCTGATCAATAAAACTATTAAAATCATTTTCAATTTTTGAAATTGATTCTTTGAGCCCATTAATGTCTACCAGCAACTTATTGGTAAGTTGGTCAACCTGAATATCGGCTTCATCTTGTTGACTTTCTTTAAGCTCTATAATATAAGAAATCCTATTTCCAATATCCTCGAACTTGCTTGAAACCTCATTATAAATTCTGGTAATTTTTCTATTAACTGGCTCAATGAAATCAAGTTCAATATAATAATCTGCAATCTTTTGTAAATCAATAGTTATTAATTCTACTTCACTTTCTTGAAAATCGTTGAAATTCAAAATTGAATTTTCATTCAGAATATCCACCGAATCTGGAAGGCTTCTAATGTCAAACCTCAACTCTTCGTGAACTCTTGATAAAAACTCGGAAGGGTTATAATTCAACAATTCAGATTCTTCAAAATGGGAGTACTGATCAATGTCAATCAATTTATCTGGTGTGATTAAACCATTATAATGCTTACTAATTCGTTTAAACAAACCAAACATATTGGCTCGTACGTCATGTCCAACTTTCTCTTTTAAATAAACAAATTCAACATGTAAACCAGCGGAAATCATTCCCGTTTTGAATAAGTTTGCAAACAAGTTTTGGTTACGCTCCCAAAAAATTGGGTAATCGCTTATTTCATTTCTAAGTTTATCCGATTTACGAACAGAAAAATCTTCTTCTAAATCCTCAATAATAGAATTTACATTTAACTTCTCAGAAAGCTCAACCATTTTAAGAACCATTTTTCTATCTCGCTGGTTTGCTAAAGCCAAAATTTGGTCGGGTTTATTTCCCATATAGGTAATTTGCTCAAGTAGGCCTTCAGAAACCTTTTTCTTGGTCGAATTAACAATTACCGTTCGTTTTTCAGGATGATTTAAAACTTCATCAAGCATGTGTTCAATAACCACCACCGTACGTTCTCGAAGAGCTTTTAAATTGTATGCTTCAATCATTCCAATGTCATGAAGCAATTTTTTCATGTTTTGAAGGTTCACCGTTGCTTCGTAATAGACCATCATATCATTCCAGTCCAGTGCAATAGAAGAATGATCAAATATTTTCTGGAATAATTGCTGCTCTCTTTTTATCCATTTAATATCGAAACTATCTTTTGGAAAAACCTCTAGTTCATGAGCGCTTAACATACGTTTTACCGTTTCTGGAGAACGTGAAAAAAGTTGCTTCCTAAACTTCATCCATTTTACTAACTCAGAGTTGATTAACTCTGTTAAATGGGCTCTTTTTTTCGCAATAAATTCATTTGCCTTTAAGGCCGTTTGTTCTTGCAGGTAACTAAACTGTCTTTTGAAATTTTCGTTTCCCTTTCTCATTTCCACCGCACTAAAAAATTCCTGAAATAATTTTTTATAATCCTCAAAAAGAAGGATATACGACTGTGTAACGGTATAAACTGTATTTTCTACAAATAACCTATTCCCTTCAAATAACTCATTCTCAAAATGAACAAAGCGCTTATTTAATGCCGAATCCAATTTAGTACGTAAAGGACCTAGATTAACAATCTTTAATTCCTCCTTTGGAGCTTCAATTACCGCACTCACTCCTAATCTTGTTTCTGTAAATTGAGAGGAAGCACGAACCAAAAGTGTTGTTCCAATATTTTCAACTAAATTGTTTGTATTGGCCACAAATGAATCTTCATCTTCGATAGTATCCGGAATTCCAACAAAAACTAAATCAGTAAGAATTGAATAATGCTTCATCAATTCATAAATAGACAGCTTTTCAACGGTATTATTAATGATTTTGATTTCTGCAGATAACCTATATTCATTTAGAATTGAGGCAATACTTTCTTTAATTTGAATTCTATCACCCGCATTATCATTTACAAGTAATATTCGAACATTCGCATTTGCCCAGCGTTGACTAGACGTGAGGAACTTAACTAGTTTAACTGTTAGAACAACATTATTACTGATTCCTCTCCACCATAAATCAATAGTTTGGTAGGCCCCATACCCTCGCTTATCATCATAATCCAGGTACAGCACATTGTAATCTAAATCTATAAGTGATTGAGTGAGTTGAGCAAACCTTCCTGCATGATTTGTTTTTCTAGGCCAACCCATTAGAATCGTATTGGGTTCTATACCGGAAAAGCCATAAATACTGGCAATAGTTTCGATTCCAGAGTAAATATCCTTTACCTCTTGAACACGTGTGAAAATACCTTTAGGCAAATCTACATTAACGCTTAAAGATTTCTCATGCTTTGGAAACATAACCTTTGAATCGGGGGTCTCAATCAAATCAAAATTTGAAATCATACCAGTTCTACCACCTAAATCATGAGAAAATTCAATTAGGTGCGGACGCTTATTCGTTCCTCCAGAAAACAACAAAATATTTGGGCGCCAATAATTTTGGTGTTCCTCCATTCCATCCATTTTCTTCAAACCCGTTTTTACAACTGAAGACCATACACTTCCCCAGATATCACCTGAAGACAAGGACATTTCTTTTCGTTTCAAATAAAAATACAATCCGAATAAAAGAACGTATGCCATGACCATTGCCACGGGGTCAATTTGAAACATTACCGTAAAAGTGGCTAAAAAGCCAATTGCCCCAACCCATTTACTTACTTTAAACTTAGGAGAAAAGTCACTATTAGCCCAGCTTTCTAGAAAAAATGAAAGGTTAATAAAGTTATAGGCCATTAAATAAAACATGGATACCAATCGCGCAATCGAATCTAATTCCCCAATTAAAACACCAACCTCTGCAATAATAATGGTCAAAATCAGGGCATTTCTCGGCTCGTTTGAGTTCCCAACTCCATTCGCAAATATTTTAGAAAAAGGTGTGATCCTATCTACACTCATGGCCTGGAATATTCTTGGTCCACCAAGTAACCCGCCCAAAGCAGATGACAATGTAGCTCCCCAAATACCTGCTATCACCAATGGTGAAAACAAAGCAATATCCATTAAAATGTTATAATTAGATTGTAATTGAGCTTCACTTACATATACACTGAGGAAAATAGCCAATACCAAATAAACGATAAGTCCCGCCCCAATAGCCAACATTGTTCCCACTGGAATATCCTTTTTTGGATTTCCCAAATCACCCGACATGGCTATACCAGCAGTAAAACCAGTAACCGCAGGGAAGAATATTCCAAATAATAGTCCAAAGGAAACTTCGCTTCCAATACTAGAAGTTGGCGCAACTAAATTAACAGCATCTGCATTTCCCAGAAAAACAGACACTAACGACAAAACAATAGCGGCTAAAATGAAGTACTGTGATTTAATAGCGACTGATGTACTTACGTAAACCAATATGGTTAACAGCAATAATGCAAGGGTACCAGATACCCGAAAATCATTAATACTTGAGCCCATTCCGAGCACTGGGTTAAAATTTTCAGCAAAACCAATTAGATACAAAGCGATACTAAAGGAAGTAGCAATGAATAGTGTAAATCCAATTGCACCGCCCATAGGCAAGCCCAAACTCCGAGACAAAACATAATAAACACCTCCTGGGCCAACCTTCTTGTTCGTTGCAATAGATGAAATACTTAATCCTGTTGCAACAGAAATTACATGGGCAATTAATATTATAATTATGGAACCCGTTAAACCTGCGTGGCCAACAACCCAACCCAAACGCATGTACATTATCACACCTAATATGGTGAGAAGGGATGGAGTGAAAACACCCGCAAAAAATCCAAATTTCTTTTGACCTGCCAAGTTTCTTTTTTACCTAGTTAAGTTTCAAAGATAGTCAACAAGTTACACTGAGAAATATTTCAATTAAATTTTAATCACTTATAAATGCTAACCAAAAATCGAATTATGTCCTACATTTTTAGTCTGTTTTCGGTTTTCATTCTTGCATGTATTCTATGGTTCCGCAATTCTTCCTTTTCCTTTACCATACAATCTGCATTTGCCATAATTGTTCTTAGTTGTCTATGAAGTATTGAATACATAATAGACAACTAACCAAATGCAAAGTGGATTAATCTTAGATATAAGATTAAAGTCAAATTGTATTAGCATAAATTCAATTATCAAACTAACCTTTGTTTTAATTAATTTTCTTTTGAGTTTTTGTTACTATTGAGGATAAGTAAAAACTTTGTATAACGATGGGGAAATTTATTTTGTGGTTATTGCCATTATTTGGTATTGTATTATTCCCCATAGTAACCAATGGTCAAAACTTGGTTCCCAATGGTGATTTCGAATACAAATCAGGGCGCAGACATACGCATAAACCATGGAGATTTATAAATACTGTTGATTTTTTTGTATTAGATAATTCTAAAAACAGGCCACCAGATACCGAAAAATGGAATTTACCCAAACCCAAAGATGGTGTGGCCTATGTTGGCCTTCGTATTTATTCGGATTACCGAGAATTTATACAAGTTAAGTTAAACGATAAATTAGAAGCTGGTAATAAATACTATTTTGAAATGTGGATCAGTTGGAGTGACCACTCCAACTATTACGGGAAAGAATTTGGCGCCTCTATTTACCATAAAAAACCTTCCTATACATCCGACTACTTCATATTCACAAATCCTCCGCAAATTACCATTGAAAATCCGCGAGGAATCGTTCAATCAGATTCCAGCAGTTGGATACGCGTTTCTGGCTTTTACCGTTCAAAAGGAGGCGAAAAGTATTTATCTATTGGCAATTTTTCGACTACGCATTTTAAAGATCGCCTCAAAAAGAAGCATTGGTGGAGTTTGCGATTTTGGCATCATGAAGCCTATTATTTTGTGGATGCAATTTCCCTCGTTAAAATAGAGGAATATGATAAAGAAAATGATACTATTTTGGCTGAAAACATAGATGATTCGACAATGTTAGATGACAATGAAAACTATGTTTACGACATTGAAAAAGATTCTACTCTGATCATTGAAAATTTACAATTTGAATCGGGCAGTGATAAGTTATTGCAAAGTTCCTATCGTGAGTTGGAACTGATATTAGAATATATCAATGAAAACCCAGGTAAGAACCTACAAATAATTGGACATACCGATGATGTGGGATCGACCGCTTCTAATCAAAAACTATCTGAAAACCGGGCGAAATCGGTCTATAAATACTTTTTACAAAACCAAATAAATAAAAACAGAATTAGCTATATGGGAAAAGGAGAATCAGACCCCATTGAAAGCAATGAAACTGGAACGGGAAGAAAGGCCAACAGAAGGGTTGAATTAAAATTGATAGAAACGAAACCTAAATAAAAAGCCGAGATTTAATCTCGGATTTATTAAATTTTAAAAATGTTTGTGGTTAAAATCCACAAAATCTCTTTTCAAATTGAAATAAATTTTTTCAAACACTTCGAATTCATCACGCAGCTGAACGTAATCTTTTACCAGTTGATTATCATCTGCTATTCTGCCTCCAACACTTGATCTCGTAATATTTTTTCGGTTTTTTCTAACCTTTTTATTCAGAATATCAAGGACTTCATTTTGACGGATAAATTGATTTTGAAAGTGTTCTAAATTTCTTAGGGCTTCCGATTCTGTTAAACGTACTACATCTTGTTCTAATCGGTGTTCAAATATCTCAAGTTCATTTCTGTAATACTTCATTTCGTTATCCCATAATTCGTGATCGAAACTTAGATCTTTCACGTATACCCGTCCTTCCACGGATGCAATATCACTGCTCATAACTTTGCTTTTTTAGTGTTCTTCATTAATTTTATCACAACTAATTTACAAAGTTTTTTCATTCGCTAAACATGATTTTAATTAGCTTTAGCAATTCAAATTCACACCTTTTTGAAATGAGTATTAAACCATCTTTGAAACCTGTTGAAGCACCTATTTTATATGCAGGTCCCGTTTCCTATTATGCACAACTCATTCATTTAAAAAGCGACTTTGATATCCATGAAAATTTCACGAAACAAAATTTTAGAAGTAGGACACGCATTTTTGGTACCAATGGAGTAATCTCATTAAATATCCCTGTTCAAAAAGGGGCGCAGGATTTGCCGATGTCGGAAGTCAAAATTTCAAATTTCGAAGCTTGGCAACGCACGCATTGGCGCACCTTTGTTTCCGCATATAAATCTTCTCCTTTTTTTGAGTTTTACGCCTATTTATTTGAACCCTATTTTAATCGCAATTATGAAAAACTAATTGATTTTAATCTGGATATTCATCGAACCATATTGAATTGCTTACAGATAAATGCTAACATCCAATTCACTTCAAAATTTAACCCGATTCAAAAAAATGATTTGCGATTTGACTATTCTTCTAAGAAATCACATCCGTTAAGCAGCAGTTTTCCAAAATACCAGCAAGTTTTTTCTTATTCACAAGGATTTGAACCCGATTTATCCGTTTTGGATCTTCTATTTAACTTAGGCCCTGAAACAGAATTATACCTGAATCAAACATGGAAAATACTTTCAGAAAAATCAAATTAGTTCCATCATAAAAAATTTATAATTACAACTCAATACCTTTATATTTGAACCATTCAAGTAAACACCATGACGAAAAAGCAAGAGTTGGAATTCAACAAAAATGAAGATCGAAACAAATTAAAAGTTTCCGACCTAAATCGCAGGTTGAGAAAAATTAGTTTGGGTGGAGGTACCAAAAGAATTGAAAAGCAACATGATCAAGGTAAGCTAACTGCCCGCGAACGCGTTGAATATTTGTTGGATTCGGATAAAAACCAAATTGAAATTGGGGCTTTTGCGGGAGAAGGAATGTACCCAGAACATGGTGGTTGTCCTGCTGGAGGCGTCATTGTAAAAATTGGCTACATATCAGGCAAACAATGTATTGTAGTAGCTAACGATGCCACGGTTAAAGCAGGTGCCTGGTTCCCTATTACTGGAAAGAAGAATTTACGCGCCCAAGAAATTGCCATGGATAATAATTTACCCATTATTTACTTGGTGGATAGCGCAGGAGTTTTCTTACCTATGCAAGATGAAATTTTTCCTGACAAGGAGCATTTTGGTCGAATTTTCAGAAATAATGCTATAATGTCAAGTAGAGGAATAACCCAAATTGCTGCTGTAATGGGTTCTTGTGTTGCCGGTGGAGCCTACCTTCCAATCATGAGTGATGAAGCTATGATCGTGGATAAAACGGGAACCATTTTTCTTGCAGGCTCCTATTTGGTTAAAGCAGCCATTGGAGAAGAAATTGACAATGAAACCTTAGGAGGAGCTACCACCCATACCGAAATTTCTGGTGTTACCGATTATAAATGTGCGGATGACCAAGATGCATTAGATAGAATTAAAAGATTGGTTGGGAGAATTGGAGACTACGAAAAAGCCGGATTCAATAGAATAGATGCAAAAGAACCAAAGTTAGATCCGATAGATATTTTTGGCATTTTACCCGACACTAATACTAAACAGTATCAAATGCGCGAAATCATACACCGTTTGGTAGATGATTCAGAATTTGACGAATACAAAGAAAACTACGGTAAGAGTATTATTACGGGTTATGCACGAATTGATGGATGGGCTGTTGGAATTGTTGCGAATCAAAGAGAATTGGTCAAAAGTAAGAAAGGAGAAATGCAATTTGGTGGTGTTATTTATTCCGATTCTGCGGATAAATCTGCGCGTTTTATTATGAATTGTAATCAAAAGAAAATTCCCCTAGTTTTTTTACAAGACGTTACCGGATTCATGGTAGGTTCACGATCTGAACATGGAGGTATAATTAAAGATGGAGCAAAAATGGTGAGTGCAATGGCCACATCGGTAGTTCCAAAATTCACTATAATAATAGGAAATTCTTATGGGGCTGGAAATTACGCAATGTGTGGAAAAGCCTATGACCCACGATTGATTGTGGGTTGGCCGAATGCCCAATTGGCAGTTATGGGTGGTGCCCAAGCAGCCAAGGTGCTTCTACAAATTGAAGTGAGCAGCAAAAAGGCCAAAGGTGAATTACTTTCGAAAGAGGATGAGGATGCATTATATAAGAAAATTAAGGACCGATACGATGAACAAGCTAGTCCGTATTATGCCGCGAGTAGATTATGGCTTGATGCGATTATTAATCCCTTAGATACACGTACATGGATATCCATGGGTATTGAAATGGCCAATCATCATCCCATAACGGAAAGATATAATGTGGGGGTTATCCAAACATAGGCCTTATTGAACTAACTATGGTTATGTAGCGCATCTTCCTTAGTACCCAGAAGAATAGCTATCCACTTAGTAGATGGGTTGGATTCAAATGCAATTTTTGCAGCAAGAGTTAATGGAATGGATAAAAACATTCCCGATGTTCCCAGAATCCATCCCCAGAAAATTAAGGATAATAAAACTACCAGGGTAGAAATGCCTAACCCCTTCCCCATCATTCTAGGCTCTAAAATATTACCAATCCCCATATTGACTGCTAAATAAATGGCTCCGGTCCAGAACACGCCCGCTCCTCCTAGACTTATAAAAGCCATTACCATTGCTGGAATAGCAGCAATAATCGACCCAATATTAGGAATGTAATTCATTAGAAATGCAATCATTCCCCACATAAATGGGAAGTCTACTCCTATGGCCCATAGCATAAAAGAAATAATCACACCGGTCATTAAACTTGTTATCGTTTTTATTCCAAGGTATTGGTTAATTTGGTTAACGACCTTCGTTATACCTAATATAGAGCTGTCAGGCTGGTTTAACACCGCTTTTAGTTTAACCCCATAAGTAGATGATTCTGCTAGCATAAACCCAACAATAAGTAATATCATAGCCATATTACCCATCAAACTACCTAACCCGTTTAATAACTTTGCTGTAAAGTTCATGATTACCCCTGGGTCAATGGCTCCAATAATCCTTTCTCTAGAAACATTAATACCAAGAGAGTCTAAAACACCAAAAAGCTTTGCCAAACCAACGGAAACCTTAGAATTATATACATCCAAGTTCGAGGTGAAATTTGCAATGGATGAACCAATAATCCCACCTAATGAAACACTAATTAGTAATATAAAGGTTATTACAATAGCTACCGCAAAACCATTTGAAACACCTTTACTTTTCAAATAACTAACGGGTTTAGAACTTATAATGGCTATAAAAACGGCCATTAAAAATTGCGTCACAATAGTGGAAGAATACATTACCGCAGCTAGAATTATTACGGATGCGGCTAAGTAAAAAATTGCGGGTATTTTTACATGTATTTTCTCCTTTTGCATACTTTATGATTATCGTGAATTCTCAAAAGTAAATTATTACATGTGAATTAGGGTGAAAAAAAAATCTACCGTATAAAACAAAAAAAAGCCTATTTACAAACGTAAATAGGCTTTTTACTACATCCTAATTCTATTACATTAAAGCCGTTAATTTACCTTCTAAAATATCTTTAGAAGTTGCACCAACTTGTTTATCAGCAATTTCGCCATTTTTAATATATAAAACGGTAGGAATATTACGAATCCCAAATTTCATTGCTGCTTGAGGGTTCTCATCAACGTTCACTTTACCAACCAAAGCATTCGTTCCTTGTTCCTTAGCGATTTCTTCAACAATAGGTCCTATTAACCTACATGGACCACACCACTCTGCCCAAAAATCCAATAAAACTGGTTTGTCGCTATTCATTACTAATTCATCAAAATTAGCATCCGTTATTTCTACTGCCATAATTATATATTTAATCTGTTTTACTATCGTGTTTAACGGGCGCAAATTTAAACTATCAAGTCTAATTAATTTTGATATTGAGATTACATTTCTTAATCATTTTCGACATTTAACATTATAGTTAAATAAACAATTCAAATCTTACCTTTTTAAAATTTATAAATACCCACTTTTAGGTATTGTTTTAACCTAATTTTAAATTTTAATTTGTACATATGGTGATGATTAACCGCAGGGGCACAAAAGATTTAAAAAACCCACTATTGGGTTTCAGATTTGCGGGTGTCTCAAAAAAAAATAAATCAGAATGCTGTAACAAAATTGGAAAAAAAGGAAAGTACTGTAAATCGTGCCCTTTAATTTCTTAGCCCATATTCAAAATCTATTTCTACATACTTGTTTTACTTAACTGGTATTTGATATACGGAAGTGCCGCTAATTCTTTCATAAACTCGTTGCTAGGGTTTACCATGTATTGACGGACGGACGAGTTAATCTGAATGGGCTTCCCTTCATGCTCGAACTCAAATTTTACACTGATCTTAGTTTTACCCGGATTCTCGCTTAGCAAAGCTTCCAAATCCTCTAAAAGAGTGGAGTTTAATCCATTAATATCTACTACAATATGTAGAAATTTAGCGAATTTTTCTCGAATTTCACTCAGATATTCTATATGGGAAATTTGCAATCTTGGCTCACCATTAGGAATCCAACTGGGTACATTAAATCTTCCTTGAAAAAAAAGATACAGGTCATTTTCAATAAAAAAGTGTTTGAATTTTAAGTAGTCTTCTTTAAAAAAACGCACCTCCATACTTCCGGTATAATCAGAAATTGTTACAATACCCCAAGGATTCCCATTTTTTGCAATCATAGGTTTAAATTCAGTACGCATACCTCCAAAGCGTAATTCAGGACCAATAATTCCTTTATCAGGTTTTTGTAAACGCTCTACAGTAACATTGCAAAAACTATCCATATCTACTTTATAATCATCTAACGGGTGACCTGAAATATACACCCCTACAACATCTCTTTCTTTGTTGTATTTATCCAAAATCATCCAATCTTCCGCAGGCGGAACTATGGGTTCCGGTAAGGAAACCTCCGAAGACTCTCCAAATAATGAAACCTGCGCTGAATTTGCAGATTCTTGGAATCGAGCGCCATATTTAACAACTGTTTCCAGAAAGGTTCTACCCTTAATATCCACTGTGAAAAATTGTTCACGTTTAACTCCCATACTATCAAAAGCGCCTCCAAGAACCAAGGTTTCAATTGATTTTCTATTTACCGAACGTAATTCCACTCTTTTTACAAAATCAAATATGGAAACAAAGTCTCCGTTTTCTTCTCGTTCTCTAATAAGTGATTGCACAGCACTTGTACCAATGCCTTTCATAGCAGCTAAACCAAAACGAATTTCCCCTTTTTGATTTACTGCAAATTTTTGTTCTGATTCATTCACATCTGGCCCTAAAACAACAAGTCCCATACGTTTACATTCCTCCATAAACTCTGTTACTTTGGAAATGTCGCTCAGGTTATGTGTTAAAACCGATGCCATGTAAGCGGCTGGGTAATTAGCTTTTAAATATCCTGTTTGAAATGCAACAACAGAATAACACGTAGAGTGTGATTTATTAAACGCATAGGCCGCAAATGCTTCCCAATCCTTCCATACTTTACCCGCCTTTTCCGTATCATGACCACGTGCCTCACAACCTTCAATAAATTTGGGACGAAGTTGGTCAATAATATCTTTCTTCTTTTTACCCATTGCCTTACGCAAACTATCGGCTTCACCTTTAGTAAAACCAGCCAGTTTTTGAGAAAGAAGCATCACTTGCTCCTGGTAAACCGTAATCCCATACGTTTCACCCAAAAGATCTTCCATGTCATCCAAATCATATACAATTTCCTCTTCTCCGTGTTTACGTGCAATGAAGTTAGGTATGTATTCAATTGGACCTGGGCGGTATAGGGCGTTCATAGCAATTAAATCATCAAATTTATCGGGCTTAAGATTAATGAGATGCTTTTGCATTCCAGGCGACTCAAATTGGAACAGGCCTTTAGTTTGCCCACTTTGAAACAACTTATATGTTTCTTCATCATCCAGAGGAATTTCATCGGGGTCAATGGTCACATCGTGCCTTTTCTCTGCAATTAAAATGGCATCTTTAATGATACTTAGGGTTTTTAAACCCAAAAAATCCATTTTTAAGAGTCCGGCCGACTCCACCACAGAATTATCAAATTGCGTGACCCATAAATCAGAATCCTTAGCTACAGCTACTGGAACATGTTCGGTAATATCACTTGGCGTTATTATCACGCCACACGCATGAATTCCCGTGTTTCGCATAGAACCTTCCAAGGAGCGGGCCTTATTCAATGCAGCCGCTCTATCATCCGAGCCCTCTGAAACTTTGATAAGCTCTAAAGCCATCGCCAAATCTTCGTTTCTAAGTTTTTCTTTTAGCGTTTTTTCATCTGAATTAAATATTTTACTCAGAGTCATTCCAAATGGCACTAGCTTGGCAATTTGATCCGAATCTTGAAGGGGTAAATCTAAGACTCTAGCCGTATCACGTATAGATGATTTTGCCGCCATAGAACCATAGGTGATAATTTGGGCAACTTGATTGGCGCCATATTTCTGAACTACATAGTCAATTACCTTACCTCTACCTTCATCATCAAAGTCAATATCAATATCCGGCATAGAAACCCTTTCAGGATTCAAAAATCGCTCAAACAGTAAATCGTATTTTATGGGATCAACATTCGTAATTGCTGTACAATACGCCACCACGGACCCTGCCGCTGAACCCCGTCCAGGACCTACAGCTACCCCCATTTTTCTGGCTTCGGTAGTAAAATCTTGAACAATCAAAAAATACCCAGGATAACCCGTGTTTTCAATTACAGACAATTCAAAATCAATACGTTCCTTGATTTCAGGCGTAATCTCCTTGTATCTTTTTTTGGCACCCTCGTACGACAAATGACGCAAAAAGGCATTTTCACCCCGCTTTCCTCCGTCTACCTTATCCTCTTCATTTTTAAACTCTTCTGGAATATCAAAAGCTGGCAATAGTACATCTCTGGCCAAAACGTACCCTTCACATTTCTTGCCCATTTCAGCCGTTGTTTCCAACGCTTCAGGAAGGTCTAAAAATAATTCCCCCATTTCTTGAGGCGTTTTTAGGTACCATTCCTCATTGGGGAAACCAAATCTGTATTCTCTTCCACGTTTTCCAAGAAATACTTTCGGTTGAGAAATTAATCGATTGTCCTTTACACACAACAAAACATCCAAGGCATCTGCACCTGATTTGGTTGGGTAATAAACGTTATTGGAAGCAAAATACGGAACCTTATATTTTTTTCCGAACCGCAGTAAGGTTTCATTAACCACCTTTTCTTCTTCTAAACCATGGCGGTTTAATTCAATGTAAAAATCCTCCCCAAAAAGTGTATGCCACCAAACAAAAGCCTCTTCTGCTTCCTTCTCTCCTACATTCAAAATAAGACTAGGAATCTCCGACCACATTCCACCAGTGGTTGCCATTAAATTTCCATGAAATTGTTCAATAACGGATTTACTTACCCGTGGAACATAATATTTTCCTTCTGTAAATGAAATGGATGAAATTTTAGCCAAATTATGATACCCATCTTTGTTTTTGGCTATTAAAACCTGTTGGTATCCATTATCTTTAACAGTGGTATTTTTATGATCCTTACATACATATACCTCAGACCCAACAATGGGTTTTATACCTGCGTTATTACACGCATTTACAAAAGCAAAAGCGCCCATCATATTACCAATATCGGTAATCCCCAAGGCTGTCATACCCATCTTTTTGGCGCGAGCAACATAATCAGCAGGTTGCCCAACGGCCTCCAAAATTGAAAACTGAGTATGTACGTGAAAATGGACGAAATCATTTAAAGTTTCCTCTGAAACTTCCTCAATCTCTGAAATAATTTCATCTTCTTCGTGTTCAGAATCGACTACCAGTTCTGTTTCTTCATCCGCTTCTAAAGGTTTATAAGGTGCTATATTAAGCCCTATTAATTCAAAAGGATCTGGATTATGCGATTTGAAATTTGTAATAAACGTTTCCTCTTTACCGAGGGTTGAAGCCGTGATTACCCCTATTCGAATAAGTTCTAAAAACGCTCTGGTAGTGGCTTCAACATCGGCACTCGCATTATGCGCTTCATCAAATCCGGTATGAAACAATTTGGTATATAACTCCGTAAGCGTTGGCCATTTAAACTTACCCCCTCTACCACCTGGAATAGCACAAAACTCTGTAGCTTCGTCCTTAGTATCAATTGCTTTCATTGCGGTTAAGGGCGACTCCATTTCCTTCCGCAAATATTCACAACCCGCAATGTTTATATCAAACTCAATGTTATGACCTACAACATATTCTGCTTTTTCTAATGCAATATTAAATTCATGTAAAACAAATTCCAAGGATACTCCTTCTGCCAAAGCACGTTCAGTAGATATTCCGTGAACTTTCTGAGAAGTAAATGGAATGTTGAAACCTTCTGGTTTTACGATAAAATTTTTGACTTCAACCAACTCACCATTTTCATCGTGAATTTG
The DNA here is from genome assembly GCA_041563475.1 of Salibacteraceae bacterium. Taxonomy (GTDB): domain Bacteria; phylum Bacteroidota; class Bacteroidia; order Flavobacteriales_G; family Salibacteraceae; genus CAJXZP01. Next base: position 1,900 of record JBFFMY010000005.1, on the reverse strand, counting down.
CCAGGCCAATTGAACCATTCTAGGCCAATTATCAAAATCGGTTAACGGGGCATTCCAATCGCGAGGAAGCCCGGTTGTTTCTGTATCGTATATTAAAAACATCTGCTATTCAAGGAATTAAATGAAGTTTAGCCATTCATTTAAGAGTGCTCAAATTACTATAGAGAGTTGGATTGTAAGAGATGCTTCGGGATAATTTTTTAACAAAAACGAGCTATTGCTATTGGACGTTACTAACCAGTTTATAAAATGAACTTCGAATCTGAAATTAAAAGGAGGCTTCAAATTAGCCTCCTTTTTCCATACTATAATTTTTACTACTAGCAGCAACCAATGCCAATGGAAGCTAACAATTCCTTATTCACCGACCATAAACTTATCCGTAGGATATTGATACACCTTCAATCCAAACTCTGGAATGACAGCCAAAACATGATCAAAAATATCGGATTGGATTCCTTCGTATTCCACCCATTCGGTTGTAGTAGTAAAAACATAAATTTCAATAGGCAATCCCTTTTCATTGGGTGGTAGTTGTCGTACCATAAAGGTCATCTGTTTGTTAATATCAGCTCGGTTAGATAAATAAGCTCTCAAATACGCCCTAAATATCCCAATATTAGTTTGCCTTCTACCGTTAATCAACACCGTTGGGTCAATAGTCTTTATGGAATTGTAATCCTTTATGCGTTTCTCTGTCGTTGAAATATAATCACTTAGTATTTGAATTTTTTTGAATTTTTCAAGCATTTCTTGCGTACAAAAACCAATACTATTCATGTTAATGAAAATAGCCCTTTTAATACGTCTACCACCCGACTCTTCCATTCCTTTCCAGTTTTGGAAAGATTCACTAATCAAACTATAAGTGGGTATAGTCACGATGGTTTTATCCCAGTTTTGAACTTTTACGGTAGTTAAATTAATTTCTAAAACAGTTCCATCTGCACCAAACTTGGGCATGCTAATCCAATCATCAATGGATAGCATTTTATTAAAAATCAACTGTAATCCACCTACAAATCCTAAAATGGGATCCTTAAAAATCAACATTAAAACTGCGGATACTGCACCCAAACTCATTACCAATGAGCTCAAATTTTTATCTGATAGAATGGCCACAATAATGATCAATCCCACAACATAGGAAATGATTTTTACAATTTGTATGGGTGCTTTTATCGGGTGGTCTTTTGCAAAATCGTATCGTTCATAATAATCATTTATGGTATCTAATATACTGTTGGAGACAAAGAGAAATATGATTACAAAAATCAATTCTACACTCGATTCAATGAGGTTAATAACAAAAGGAATACTTACAACAGTATCTTTAGTAAATTCAAATAACAACAAGGCAGGAACTAGGTATGCGATATTTCCAAAAAAGGAATGTCTCACCAATAAATCATCAAATTGGTTTTTAGTCCTTCGTAATATTGGGATAACAACACTAATCAAAATTTTGACCGTTATTTTATAGGATATGTAAGAAAACAAGACCAATACTAACAGCATGAATATTTCTCCAAGCAATACCGCTATAGAGGTTTCTACACCAAAATTATCATGAATTACATCTACAATATTTTGCGTTTGGTTAACAATGAATTTATGCATAGAATTAATTTCTTTTAATACTTCAATAGACCGGTGCGAAGCTACGGTTATTCTCAACCCTAGATACACAATATTGAAATGGATTATTACAAATTAAATAAAGGAAATAAAATTTAAGGTTGCAGAAATAATAAACTCTATTCCGATGGCAAAAACAATAAACCCTGTAATTCGAGATAAAGCGTTACCCCCCAAAATAGGTATAGTACCCTATGGGTTTATAATTAAGAAAAGGGTACTAAATAAGCCAAGATATAATTCCGTTTTTTAATGCAAATTG
>JBFFMY010000004.1:0-91627 GCA_041563475.1 Salibacteraceae bacterium | reverse complement strand
TTGTATCGAAGCGTTTTAAAGAAAGTTTGGTCCTTAAATTTTATTAAATTAATTCTATAAGGCGCCTTTTTTATCGTAATATTTTCAGAATAATTTATTTTATATGTCTTAGAATCAACACTTAACATATACACACGGGTTCGACCTTCAATACACAATGTGATTTCCGAATCATCTGAAATTACCATAGGTCTAACACTCAGGTTATGGGGTGCAATTGGCGAAATAATGAAATTCTTTGAACCAGGAGCGACAATTGGACCTCCAACACTTAATGAATATGCCGTTGAACCAGTTGGAGTAGAGACAATTAAACCATCTGCCCAATAGGAATTTAGGAACTCATTATTGACGTACGCATGAACAACAATCATGGAAGCATTATCACTTTTATGCAGCGTAATCTCGTTAAGAGCTAGGTTATCTTCCCCTAGAATATCACTTTTAGTTTCTACCGCCAATAATCTTCTTTCCTCTATTTCATAATTCCCAGAATAGAAATTATCTATAGCCTCCTTAATATCCGTTGAACTAACTCGAGCTAAAAACCCTAATCTTCCGGTATTTATTCCAAGTATGGGGATTGAAGTATCTCGTAATAAACGGGTAGAATCTAAAAAAGTACCGTCCCCCCCAATACTAATAAATAAATCAGGAATTTTATTCTTGTTTTTGGCTTTAGTGAATTTAATGGTGTGGGAGAGGTTGATGTTAAACTCCTCTTCTAATTTCTTGAAAAAGGGCCTATAAATTTGAATTTCAATACCTAGTTCTTTCAAATAATCCAAAAGAAATATTATATCATCCCTAAATTTATGATTTAATTCCTTTCCAAAAATCGCGATTGATTTCATGCCCTTAATTATTATCCAAAGAAACAAAAAACAAAGAGACTATATTGCTTTTTTGAAATGTAAAAAGAATCCACTTTCGTTTTCGCGATTGAATGAATATTCCAACCGCATTACAAAATCATAAAAACCTGTAATATCAAGACCTAATCCATACCCATATGCCCAACGATTTGATAAATGGTTGACAGATGCATACAGTTGATCATCTGCATATCCAAAATCAAAATATCCATTCAAAAACATAGAAAAATAGGGCTTATTAAATTTTTCAACTTTCAACCATTTTAGGTATACCTCCTTCTTTTTCACGAGGGCAAACTTTAAATTCGTTTTCACAATACCATAATTCTGTGCATCCATCACATATAATTCATAACCTCGAATAGAATTTTTATATCCTAATCCTTGTTGGATGGAGTATGGTGGGTCATCAAAGAAAGTCAGTTTAGCAACTGCACTACTTGCCGCATACCATCGGCCATGAATTGGCACATGAGCGAAAACACCTCCAATTGCGGTAAGAACATTTAAATTCTCATTTTGAAGAATACCCAATCCATATTCTGAAACACTTAATTCCACCTTATATCCCTTTAACGGATACTCGATATAATCACGGGTATCGTATTTCCCATAATAAGACAAACTAAGAAACTGAGTAGCAGCTTTATTATTCTTAAAATAATCGGCTGCAAGATCCAAGACTACCGAATCAACTACCATGTTATAATAACCAACTCCTAAGGAATGTCTCGCATTCAAACTCTTGCGATAAGATAAATCCATCCTGCCAAAAATTATCTCCCTGCCAGGACCGTTTGGGGACTTATAAAACACCCGCTTATTTGCCTCTGAGGAATAGTTTACCTCACGATATTGTGTGTAACCAGCTGCCACTGCTAATCCCAAAGTTTTGGCTTTATTAAGGTTTGGTATTTTATACCCAATGGAGAATTGATTTTCAAATCCAACCTTAGCCAAAACCTGAAAAGTTTCATTTCTACCCCTGAAATTGTACCAATTTAAGTAAACCCCATAAGTCAAGCGACTAAAGTCTTTTGTTTGCCACCAAGTATTTAAATTTCTATCTCCATTTTCTAATATTGGATAAGGCCACACATACCATCTTTCCTGCACATCAAAAATAACGGTGGTTAGTCCCGAATCAGAGGTTACTGTTTTGTAGGTTACTTTATTAAAAAGACTCGTATTGAAAATGTTCTCTTTACTTCGAAGTACTTTTTGATTGAAATCTGATTTGGATAAGGTATCACCAGAATTATATGTTAATTCTCTGCTGAGCACAAAGGGTTTGGTTTTTTCATTTCCAGTAAAAAAAGTCTGACCTACAATTACCGTATTTGAGCTATCGATTTGTGCCAAAAAAAATAAAGGGAACAGAACAAAAAAAAGCGCAATTACGACCTTCATAATCAGTTAGGTCTAAATATTTAGATACTGCATTAAATTGTCATATCGATCTTTTCGCAAACTATCTTCCGATTTCAAATTGTAGCTTGCAAATACAACGTAACCAAATCTATCTAAAGCGCTTAAAACCTCCTCCACTTCTTGAGTGTTCAATTTCAGCGTAACAACAATTTTATGGTCATCTGGAATATTTCGGATATAAGATCCCAATATTTTTGTTCCTGTACTTTCAATAATTCTGGTGATTTCAGTTAGGTAATAATCTTGAGGAGCAATTTCAATTTCAATAACTCCTCCAATATCCTGGACTATCGAAGAATTCCCGAAAACTTGAACGATCATATCATTCGTGATCATTCCCCGATAAAAATTTTTTTCATCTACTACTGGAATCACAGATAGACCCGAAGCTGTCATTTTTTGAACCGCAGTTAAAAAATGTTCGTTTTCATTCACCGAGACATTAGGCAATCGGATTTTACATTGAGAAATGGTTTGGCTCCAATCTTCAAACTCATACACATCTTCCTCATAAATTAAACCAACAAACAAGGATCCATTAATCACCGGGTAGTGAGATAATTTAAACTCATCCATAAACCCCATTGCTTTATCGCATGAGTCTAATATTTCAAGTTCAGGAAGTTGATTATCTGCTAAATCACCTAATTTCATTACTACTTTGTTCTTAGAATTTACGTAAATGTACGAACCTAATTAGTCTCGTTTGCCACGAAAGTATCACAATTTCACGCTTACCATGAGCACAACCAACATCAACAAACTATCTTTGCAATTCGGTTCAAAAATAGAAAATTATGACTCAATTAAGTGTCAACATAAATAAAGTTGCTACGATTAGAAATGCCCGTGGAGGAAACACTCCAAATGTTTTGAAAGTAGCTTTAGATTGCGAGAGATTTGGAGCGCAAGGAATCACCGTTCACCCCAGACCGGACGAACGTCATATTCGTTTTTCTGACGTGGAGGAACTGTCTAAAAAGGTACAAACCGAGTTCAATATTGAGGGTTATCCAAGCAACAGTTTCATAGATATGGTTTTAAAACACAAGCCCGCACAAGTTACCCTAGTGCCCGATGGACCTAATGTTATCACCTCTAATGCGGGTTGGGACACTATAAGAAATAAAGATTTTCTTATTCCCATTATACAAAAGTTTCAAGCTAATGGAATACGGACATCCATTTTCATTGATGCTAATCCCGTGATGATTGAACATGCCAAAATAATAGGGACCGATCGGATTGAATTGTATACCGAGTCATATGCAGATTTTTATGCAAAAGACCCCGATAAGGCCATTTCTCCGTTTATAATGGCAGCTAAAATTGCTCAAGATTTAGAATTAGGCTTAAATGCTGGACATGATTTGAATTTAGAAAACCTTAATTTTTTTGCTCAAAGCATACCTAATTTACTTGAAGTTTCGATTGGTCACGCTTTAATTTCGGATGCATTGTATTTTGGTTTAGAAAATACCATAGCTTTATATTTAAGAGAATTAAGAACTCCAGAATAACCTGGAAATATGAAATTAAATTATAAAATTCTGGGTGAGGGTCAACCTCTAATTATTGTTCATGGACTTTTTGGAATGCTAGATAATTGGCAAACCTTGGGGAAAAAGTGGGCGGAAAAACACATGGTTGTTTTAGTTGATATGCGAAACCATGGTCATTCTCCTCGAAGTTCTGAGTTCAATTATCAAGTCATGATGAATGATTTGGAGGAATTAACTGATGATTTATTTCTGGAGGACATAAACATTATTGGACACTCCATGGGAGGGAAAATAGCCATGAAATTTGCTCAAACCTACCCGCAGTTAATGCACAAACTTGTTGTTGCTGATATCGGGCCAAAAAAATATCCCGTACATCACCAACAAATTTTAGACGGGTTAAATAGCGTACCTATTCAAAAAGTGAAATCTCGAAAAGAAGTTCAGTTTTATCTCAAAAAACATATTCGTGAGGAACACACTATTCAATTTTTTCTAAAGAATTTGTATTGGAAACAAAAAGGCGAATTAGATTGGCGATTTAATCTGAAGGCTATAACCGAAAATATTGAAAATGTTGGAGAAGAATTTCTGGATCATGCTTTTGAAAAGCCCACTCTATTTATTCGAGGAGCTAATTCAAACTACATCCTAGATGAAGATGTTCCTACTATTAAAGCAATTTTCACCGATTCCAAAGTAGAAACCGTTCCAAACGCAGGTCATTGGTTGCACGCAGAAAATCCTGAATTTTTTTATGAAATGGTTGATGATTTTTTACGAGATTAAGACCCGAGCATCCACTGCAAAAATTTGATCTCCAGATCCCATTAATGGGTTTAAATCCATTTCTTCAATTTCCGGAGCTATTTCAACCAAAGCAGAAACTCTGGTAATTATCTCTGCAAATAAACCAATATTTATTCCTGGTTTTCCGCGGTAACCGGTGAGAATTGGATTGATTTTTAATCTGCTAATCATGGTTAAAGCTTCTTGTTTTCCAACGGGTGAAACCCCAGCGCGAACATCTTTAAACACTTCGATATAAATCCCACCTAATCCACATAAAATAACGTGACCAAAATTGCCTTCACGCCTGGCTCCCGCAAAAATTTCGATTCCATTTAATTGTGGTTGCATTAAAACACCCGTAACGTTATTAATTTTCATTAATCGAGCAAATTCTTTTTTTGCTTGACTTATAGAAAGCACATTCAAAACTACTCCCCCCACATCCGTTTTATGAATAGGACCAACAACCTTCATTACTAAGGGAAACCCTAATTTTTCCACAGCCTTCTCCATTTCCATTTCAGAAGCAACAACAACTTCTTGGGTATTGGGAATGCCTGCAGCCTTCAATAAATCATTGGTTTCCTTAGGTGGTAACAGTCCAGATTTTGACTTTTTTACAATATTTCGAATACCGTCATTATCCAATTTTGGTAATTCAGCATCAAGCTGGGTGGGTTCAGGGGTAGCGTACACCTCGGCTAAAGCAGCACCCAAATCTACCTCATCTGGGAAGTTAACTCGTCCTTTTGAAATAAAGTATTCTATCTCCTTTTCAGCATTAACTAAAGATGGTAAAACAGGATAAATTGGTTTTTTACAAAACTTCATTTTTACGTGCAATACCTTGTAAACATTTTCTACGTCAAATAAACCCGCGCTTCCAAAAACAACGGCCATTCCGTCAATTTGATCAAAATTATGCTCACAATAATCTATGATGATTCCGAGTTGATCTGCGGTTCCAGTAGCTAAAAAGTCAATCGGATTAGAAACGGATGAACCAGGATGTAGATAGGTTAGCAATTCATTGGCGTCTGGACCTTCAATTCGTGGAACATTTAACCCTCCTTTTTCTAATGCATCGGTAAGCATTACAGCCGAACCACCCGCATGAGTAATAACTGCAATATTTTTACCGGTTAGCTTTCTATAGTTAAATATTCCCGCTACTGTAATTAGCTCACTTCTACTACTACAATACACAATTCCTGCTTTCCTAAATAAAGCACGAGTAATAAAGTCACTTGTTGCAACCGCTCCCGTATGCGAAGACGCAGCTCTACTTCCGGCATCTGAATAACCAGACTTAATAGCCGCTATTTTACATCCCTTTTGGATAAGTGAGGACGCATGCTTAAGGAATTTTTTGGGGTTATTAAAACTTTCAATGTATAACAACTTTATTGGAGAACTCTCCCCCTCCACATACGTTTCGTCTAAATGTTCAAGCACGTCTTCAACGGCTGTTTGCGCACTATTTCCAACGGAAAAAACCTGATTAAATCGCAATCCAGCTTGCATTCCAGCTTCCATGATAAATACTACAGTTGCTCCAGAACCACTTATTAAGTCCACCCCTTCTTTAGAAAGATGTGGCACAGGTAAAGTAAAAACACCTTGATAATTCGTGTTTATCACTCCAATACAGTTTGGCCCGATTAAACTCCCACCAACTTTATTGATTTGATTTGCAATTTGAGTCTCCAATTGCTTACCGTGCTCATCAGACTCACCAAAACCTGCTGAAATAATAATAAAACCACGTGTGTTTTTTTGCTCTGATAATTTAATAACCGCATCCAAACAAAAACGCGCAGGAATAGCCAAAATAGCCAAATCAACTTTAGGTAGTTCATTTACTGAACCAAAGCAAGTTATCCCTTGAACTTCCTTTTCCTTTGGGTTAACAACGTACAAGTCTCCAGAGAAACTACCAGCGAGTAGGTTAGTTAAAACTTTCCCTCCTGGTTTAGAAGAATTATTAGAACCGCCAATAACAGCAATACTTTTGGGATTTATTAACGAAGAATGCAGCATAGTTTAGATTTTCGACAAATGTAGAAAACCATGGATTGTTGAAACATGATATTTTTTAGCTTATCACATTAAAAAACCTTCATTTGATTAACTACTATTGTGCGTTTTTTGATTGTTCTTCTTCTTCAGGAGACAACCATCCGCCACCCAAAGCTTTATATAGAAGTATATATGAATTTGCTAAATTTAATCGCACATTAATAAAGTCTAATTGGGATGAAAAAGATTGACGTTGTTGTTCCAAAACTTCCAAATATGTTGTAGAACCTTGATCATATCTCACTTTTGACAGGGTCTCTGACTCCACTGCAGTATACATTTTAGATTCTAAAGAAACACTTTGTTCATTGTACGTTTGAATTTTTACTAAGGCATCTTCTACTTCCTTAAAGGCCAATAAAACCACCCCTTCATAATCTAATAATGAGGCTTGAGCGTTGTATGTAGCAATTTCAACACGCTTTTTATTCTTTCCAAATTGATAAATTGGACCTGCAATTGTTGCGCTAGTAGACCATGCCAATCCTGCCCCACTAAAATTGGAAAGACTAGGACTTGCAACACCTAATAATCCCGTGATATTAAAGGACGGCCACCTTGCAGCTTCAGCCGCGCCAATTTGAGCATTTAAAGACCTATACTTTTCGGAGGCTTGCAATATATCAGGCCTTCTAGTTAACAATGTAGAAGGTAAACCTACTGGAATTTCCATATCAATATTCTGTACATGAAATGGTACTCCTACCACAACACTATCCGGAGTTTTTCCAAGTAAAATACTAAGTGAATTTTCATTTAATGCAATTGCCCTTTTAAATCCTGGTATGGAAGCCTCAGCCGCATCTCGCTGAATTTTGGCTTGATTATAATCCATCAAGGAAATCATCCCGCCTTTATAACGCGCATCCATTATTACCAGACCACTATCTCTCGCTTTGAATGTGTTTTCTGAAACTTCTAGTTGTTCATAACCCGCAATCAAATTAAAATAGGCTGAAGATACGGATGAAATTAGAGAAATTTGAAGCGTTCTTCTCCCATACTCAGAGGCCAAGTATTCAGCTTGGGCAGATTCAGTTAATCTTCTATACTTTCCCCAAAAACCAATTTCCCAACCTAATTGTGGATTTCCAAAAAATCCGCTCTCAATGTTTTCATTGAGACTAGAACCTGAAACTCCAACCCCATATGAAAAAGCAGGCCATTGATCGGCTTTTACAAACCCAATATTTGTTTTAGCAGCTTCTATTCGTTTAGCAGTGGCCATTAAATTTACGTTATTTTCCAACGCTTGAACAATCAATGTATCCAAAACGGAATCTTGAAAAATCTCCCACCATCGAAGATTAACAATACTATCCGTAGCATAATTAGTATCAAATCGGTAATTATTAGCCACTTTATATTCAGGCTGGGCAAAATCAGGACCTAAAAGACAACTATTCATTATAATAATAATCATCCCTATCAAAGACCAAAATCCTATATTTCCTTTCATTATCATTTAGGCTACCTCAACTTTTCCTCGTTCCTTATCTCCACTCGCTTCCTTCCATTTATCTAAAAATCGATATGCCAAAACCACATATATTACTGCCACTGCAATTTGTATCACTCTTATCCACACCTTTTCTCCAGCATTACTTGTTCCAGTTGTAGTTGAACCAATAACAATAATTAAAGTTGAGAAGGCCATGCCATACAAGGGGGCCGCTTTTTTATCCGAAAATAATTCAGTTCCAAAATACAATGCTGCCAAAAACATTATCCATATCAAAAAGTAAAAATGTGGAACCATTACCAAAACCTCATACACAATTATAGCAAGGGCACCTCCCATTAAATTTCCAATAATCATTACCTTTCCAGTAGCAAATGACTTAGATAAAGCAGGCATACTTCCTAGCATTGCAATAAATATTAAAACCAAAACATAATTATACCAATTAAACAAATAAAATAATATCACCACTGGCATTATCACAATTAAGCTCGTTACCGCTTCCGAAAACCTTATTGATTGAGATACTTCATTTGAAAGAAGAACCGCATCAGCCTCTTTTTTTTCAACCTCTGATTCTGGTAATATCATGTAAATAAACAAATTTATAATTACCATTATTACCGCTCCAATAGCAATATTGATGGCCACCATAATATCCAATCCTTGAGAGGCTAAACCCATAATTGGTATTATCAAACCAGCAACCATAATCCACGTCTTTAGATCTTGATTAATAGAGGATTTTTTAGCATAAAACAGTTGTAAAAACAACAACCCCATTAAGGTCAAATGAATTAAAGGGTAATCTAAAAGATACTGACTAATTACCACTCCTAAAATGCACGCAATATCCAAAATTAGGATGAATGTTATGGATGATTTTATTGTTGGTGGCTTGGATTTTGGATCCAGAAATCCTAAAATCAATACGGGAACTAAATAAGAAAGGGGCCACGCAAAACCTAAAGCAATAGCCATAGCCAATGTACTGCCCAAAGCATAACGAAGAATTCTTGTTTCTCGAATTCCCCATTTTACAATTCTATTTCTCCAAGTCCTAACGAACATAGGAAAGCATGCTAACTAACCAAATTTGAATATGTCCCACCCAATTTAAAAAAGAAGAATCACCTGTATATACCAGTACGTCAACCTGACCACCTGAACGTACATAATTCAATAGTTCTGGGTCCTTAATATAAAAAATCACGGGAAATCGTTGGGGTTCACGTAACCAACTTGATGAACTTCCAACAATTGGAAGTCCCCCACGATTCACATCATTACTCGTGCTCACTCCATATCCCACACTACTAATGGAGCTTTGAAAAATTTTCCCAGGAACAACATCTAACACAAACTCCACTTTATCACCTGGTTTAATGTATGACAAATTATTTTCACGCATATCGGCTTGAACCCAAACATCTTGATAGGAAATAAAAGTGGCCAATGGTTGACCAATGGAGCAATAGTATCCTAATTCAACATTAAAACTCTCTATAAACCCATCAGATTCTGCAATAATTGTCGAAAACTGAATATCCAATTCTGCCTTTTGAAGTGCTGATATTGCAGCACGAAGCTGCGGGTTTTCCGGCCCAACAATCCCTAAAGTCCTTTTTGATTTCTCCAACGTGGCATTTGCGGAGGATAGTTTCTCTACTGCCTGATCTAATGAGGTTTCCACTCTATCTCGATCTACTTGTGAAACAGCGCCTGGATTTGTCGCATACACTTTTTCCATCCTATTGTAATTCCTCTGTGCCCGGTCTAATGCAGCTTCAGCTACTCCAACATTACTTGCCGCAGATTTCACCTCCGCACTTCCAGCACCCATTTGCTGCGCAGTATTATCTACATCCGCTTCAGCTTTATTAAGCGCCACAATTAATGGTCTTTTATCTATTTCAAACAATGTATCGCCCGCACTTACTTTGCTATGCAAACGCACATTTACCTTAGTAATATATCCTGATACTCTTGGCGTTATAGGCAAGATTAGTTGTTGGACACGTGCTTGATCAGTATAGGGAGTATGTCTATCTGCTTTTACATACCAGACAAAAATTAGAAGACAAATGAATAAAACGGTCCACGTTATAAGTTTGATAGGACTAAATTTACCCTTTTTAGACTCTTTAATCACTTCTTCATTTGAAGGGGGAACTTCTGTGATTTCTTCAGATTCATTTTCAGTATCAGACATTTACAAATGTGTATTAACTTCATTCGCACAATTGCCAACAAAGCATACCAAAAATAAGATTATCGAAGAAATAAAAAGGATGAATTGTATATTTAGAAATGCATCATTCGACTCGCGAAACCAAACATCTCTTTTTCACCAAAGAACGGTGCTGTTAATTGAATTCCAAATGGTAAACCTTCCTTGTTTTTTCCTAATGGCAGAGAAATTGCGGGATTCCCAGAAAGATTGGCGTGTACAGTGAAAATATCTTCTAAATACATTGCAACCGGATTATCCGAGTTTTGGCCAAATTTAAAGGCTGCATGCGGTGTAGTTGGCGTTAAAATAAAATCGAAATCTTTAAAAATCTCTTTTGTTTTATCTTGAATTAACCTTCTTACCTTTTGAGCCTTGGCAAAATACGCATCATAATATCCCGTACTTAAAACAAAAGTACCCATCATTATTCTACGCTTTACTTCGTTTCCAAATCCTTCCGTACGTGATTTCACATATGTTGATTCAATATCCGTAGATTCAGAACTTCTATAGCCATAATGAATCCCATCAAAACGAGAAAGATTTGAGGAGGCCTCCGCATTACTTACAACATAATAGGTTGGCACCATTTGTTTCAATAATTTAAAATCAACAACCTCAACACTATGTCCTTGGCATTTTAATTTTTCAATTATTTCTTTAAATCTACTTTTTACTGCGGGACTTAAACCTTCACTTTCCAACGCGTCACGAAGAACAGCGATTTTTTTCTTCCCTTCAGATTTAGCTTCAGAATACGTATCTACAACAACCGTGGATGCCGTGGTATCATATTCATCTGCACCAGCCATTACTTCAAGAAGCAGTGCAGAGTCTTCTACCGACTTCGTGAAAGGACCAATTTGGTCTAAAGAAGAACCATACGCAACCAACCCCCAACGTGAAATACGTCCATAAGTAGGCTTTAAACCTACAGTTCCAGTAAACGAAGCAGGTTGACGAACAGAACCTCCAGTATCGCTACCTAAAGAGGCATGACACAAATTGGCGGCAACTGCAACAGCTGATCCACCAGATGAACCACCTGATACTCGTGAATTATCGTATGGATTTAATACGGGTCCGTAGGCTGACTTTTCATTAGATGAACCCATGGCGAATTCATCACAATTTAATCGGCCAATTATTATAGCATCTTCCGCGAGTAACCTTTCAACGGCCGTTCCTGAAAACAAGGAAGTGAAATTGCTTAGAATTTTCGAAGAAACCGAAACATTGTGACCTTTATAGCATAGGTTATCCTTTAAACCAATTACCATCCCCGCAAGTTTTCCTGCGGTACCGCTTTTTATTTTTTCATCCACTAGATGTGCTGCTGCTAAAGCAGTTTCATCAAAAGTTTCTAAAAAAGCATTCAGATGTTTTTGACTATTGATTTCCTTAAGAAAGGATTCTACTTCATTTACTGCGGTTGTTTCACCACTAATAAGCGCAGAACGATAAGCCAAATAATTGGAATAATTGATTGCCATATAATATAATGGGAATTACTTTTTTTCGTCTTCTAATTCTTTGGTTTCGTCATCCGATTTTGATGCGTCCTTGAATTCTTTGATTCCTTTACCCATTCCTTTCATAAGCTCGGGTAATTTACGACCTCCAAAAAGCAATAAAACAATTACCCCGATAATTATCCACTCGTAGCCACCTGGCATTCCGAAAAGAAAAATTGAATTTGTCATGTAAAATAATTTGCTGCAAATTTAGTGTTTCTTGCTTGGTTAAGCATATCTCTTCACGCATTTAGTAAGGGAATTATTTTTACTGTTCTACCTAGCTTGAAAAAGCCAATAGGTTGGATCTAGTGTAATGGCTTCTTTTCCCTTACGGATTTCGAATTGCAATTCGGTTTTATCTCTATTTGTAAGAATCTCACCTAGTATTTGCTTGATTTTTACGTTATCACCAGAGGTAACATATACATCCTTGAGGTTACCATAAACGGTTAAATAATCACCATGACGGATAATTACCACTTTCCCAGCACCTGGAATAATTAGAATTTTCGTTACTTGACCTTCAAAAACCGCACGAGCTGTAGTTCCTTCTTTAGTACTAATGCCAACACCGTCATTTCGAATTTTAATGTTTTTTAATACCGGATGTGAGTGTACGCCAAACTTATCAGTTATGGTTCCTGCTTCCACTGGCCAGGGCAATTTCCCCTTATTTGCGGTAAAACTATTGGCCAAAGCGGCCGCTTCTGGTGTAAGCTTCCATTCACCAGTATTGCTAGAATTTTGTTGCTGAGCCAACCTTATTTCTTCCGCGATCAATGTTTGAATAGCCTTTTGTAATTGCTCTTGCTCCTTTTGTTTGGCTAAAATTTCTTTTCGCAACTCTTTTTCTTGGGTTTGCAAATTGGTAAGAACCTTTTGCTGCTGCGTCTTTTCTTTTGCTAAAGTGGTCTTTTCCTTCGTTTCATTTTGCAGTAGGGATTGTTTTTCGGCTATTTCAGCTAGCAACTCGGCATTTTTCTTCACCAACATTCCTTCTAAATGCCGTATGTCCTCCGTTTGCTTTTTTCGAAACTCAGAATATTGTTGCAAATATCTTAATCGCTTATAGGCTTGATTAAAGTCTTCAGAAGCAAAGACGTACATGATTTTGTCATAATTGCTGCGGTTTCGATAAGCGAACTGAATCATCTTCGCATACTCTTCTTTTAAGGTTGCGATATCACGTTCCATAGATGCAATAAGTTCTTCATTCTTATCTATTTCACTATCTAAATACTTCACTTCACTATTAATAGTGCCGATTAATTCCTCTCGTTTCGCAATTTTATCACGTAGCAATACGAGTTGGTTTAGAGTTGTGGATTTTTCCTTTTCGGTTTTTTTAAGTAGGGTGTTTTTATAATCAATATCACTTTTAAGTCTGCTTTTTTTACGCTCCAATACCGTACGCTTATTTTGCGCCTGAACAGTGGAAATATTGGTTATTGAAAACAATAGAACAACCAACAAAAAAAACTTAGTGAATTTGCTCATATTTAGATGATATCTTGAACGGAAAATTTAATGCTTGATTAATTTCAATTTTAGAAAACTCAGATGTAATTGAACTATTCTTCCCGGTAAAAATATTCATTTTAAATGCCGATAAAATCATATAGTCGTCAATGTTTTCAAAAGAAGAATATTGAATACTTGCCTTTTTCTGCGTAGAGAGATCAAGGATTTCTATCATTTCTACCTGATATGTTTTTGGGTTTATCCAATTTGTGAATACCATTTCAATTTCTTTACCTAAATCTACTTTTCCTTGTTCAATACGCTTGAGTTCACCCTGCTTTACACTACTTAAAACGTAACTTCTTTTAGAATTTGACCTTCGAATATCTTCTATTTCATCTAACCCAAAACTATTGGCTAATAGCAAAGATTGCAGATCGTAAAAACTAAAATCAACACCCAATTTACTGGTTAAATACGCATACCCACCAATGTAATAGTTCTTTTCGGTACGACTCACAAATTTTAAGGTGTCGGGTGTGGCCAAAATTCTAGCCACTTCATAGCTATAAGCTGTAATAGAAATCCAAATGGCACTATCTACTGTTACACGAACTGTTGCCTTAAAAGATGTAGATTTATCCTCCGTTTTCAACTCTGAATTAGCTTTAAAACTAAGGGTTTTTGGATGTTTTGAGTCATTGAGCTGAACTTGCTCAACAATGTAATTGGTTTTCTTATTTCCAACTTCCACAACATCAGAAGATTTTTCTACAGATTTACAACCTGCAAAACCAATTAATGCAACAATCATCATGTACACAAACGTTCTTAGCATACTAGGTTACATTTTTTTGTTTAGTATTTTCCCATCCAATTTATCCGTTCCGCCCCCAAAAGATTTGGCAGCTTTCCAGTTCAGCACCGCTTGCTCAATATTTCCGAATTTAAAATATGCGTCTCCTAAATGCTCTAAAATTTCACCCGAAGGTTGAATGCTATTTTTTTTAGCCATTTCGAGATACTTAATAGCCTCAGAATATTTTTCCATTTTAAAAAGTATCCAGCCATAGGTATCTAAATAGGTAGCGCTTCTTGGGTTTCTATCAACAGTTTGTTTTGACATTTTTTCTGCCTGCTCCAAATTTTCTCCTTCTACGCTCAAGAAATACGCGTAGTTATTTAACACGTAGTCGTTCGAAGGATCCATTCGAAGTGCTTGGTCATAAGACAACCAAGCTTTTTGATAATTGCCCGATTGATAATATGCGTCACCTAGGTTTCCAGTAATTTGAACTTCTAATTCCTTCATGCCATAAGCCAAGTTTTTTGCCTGTTCCAATTCAGCTATTGCGGTAAGAAAATCTTCCTTTTGCAAGGCAGCTACACCCAAAAAATAATGAGGCAAAACTTGATTTGGAAACAATTCCTTGCACTGTGCCGCATGTTTTTCAATGGCAGGCTGATCATTTAATTCAGAATCAATAAAAAGAACTTGATTCCATACCTGGTATCTACTAGAATCAATTTCTATGGATTTCAAAAACATGGTGCGCGCTTTTTCCTTTTGATTATTGATATTTAAAAAATCGCCATAAATCGCCCAAGTCTTCGCATCCTCCGGATGGGTCTTGGACATGATTTCCAACAATTCGTACACCTCATTTTTAATTTCCTCATCCTTATCCGAATAATCAATCAAAGCCAATAAAATACCGACTTTGGCATCAATATTAACATCCGATGAACCAAAAGCCTCTTCTAGGTTTTCAAATGCCCTTTCGCTTTCCCCAATGTCGTTATAATACTCGTACAATGCCAACTTTACATACGGATCATTTGGAAAATCACGCTTAAGGTTTTCATATAGGGAAATGGCCTTCTCCGTCTCTCCTTGTTTTTTATAGAAGGAAGCCAACATACTAATATATCGAACATCCGTTGGGTTATGAACTATTAACTCTTTCAATTTAGCTTCCGCCTTGGCATACATTTTTTGATGGTCGTACAATTTATATAATTGTTCAGCCAAAGAATTTTCAAACCCCGTAAGCGCCTCTAAATTTTCATATGTTGAAATGGCTACCGAAGGATTATTGGCGTATAAATATGCCGCACCAAGTTCATAATAGTAGTTAAATTCATTTGGTTTTTTGGCAATTAATTTCTCGTAGGTTTCTGCACTTCTCGCATACATTTTTGCAGATTGGTAGGCAATAGCTAAGTTTTCCATGTACCATTGATTATCTGGGGCAGATTTAACTATCTGCTCAGATAAATTCACGGATTTCACATGATTTCCTTGTCTCATATAAATTTGAGCCAACTCGTATTTTACAGCATCGCTATTGGGATCGAGACTTAGGCATTGCTGAAAATTAACCATGGCAGATTTATCATCCCCAGCATATTTGGCAGAAATCCCCGTAAAGAAGGTTTCATCAAACGCCACCTTCATGGATCCTTCCAAAGAGGCCCTTTCCTTCCGATCAGTAGGATTTGTTGCTTGTTTATTTGCAGAGCAAGAAGTTAATCCGATGCCTGCAATGAGGATGAAAATCCTAAATCTCTTTTTATTTCTCAACACTATAATCGCCTATATTTAAATCCTCTGGCTTTTGTTCTAACGAAACAAAATGACCAATCATTGAATTACTGAAATTTTTATTCTTAATGGTGGTATGGCTATAAATAATAGAGTTATCAATTACCGAACCAAGAATTTTTGAATTTTGGCTAACCGAAACCCCTGGACCAACAACACTATTCAAAATCTCCACCCCTTCGGCAATAAAACACGGTTGAATTATTACAGAATTTGTAATAATAGCAGATTTATCAACCAAATCTAAACCCTTTTCATACTCAAACGCTAAAATTCTAGAATTAGTGAAAACGGTAGCGTTTTTATTCCCACAATCCAACCACTCTTCCACTTTACCCGGAACAAATTTCACGCCTTTTTGGGTCATATTTCGCAAAGCGTCCGGTAACTGATATTCACCACCGTTTATTATTCCGTTATCCAATAGGTATTGCAATTCCTTTCTTAGTTCCCCTCCATCTTTAAAATAGTATATACCTATCATAGCCAAGTCTGAAACAAACTCCTTGGGTTTCTCCACGTAATCTGTAATTACGCCATCACCATTTAGTTTAACTACCCCAAAGGAAGATGGGTCATTAATTTGTTGCACCCACAGTACCCCGTCGGCAGTATGATCAATTTTGAAGTCCGCCTTGAATAAAGTATCCGCAAAAGCCACTGTTGTTTTACCCGCCAAGATTTCTTTTGCGCACATAATTGCATGTGCGGTTCCTAGAGCTTCATCTTGGTAATGAATTGATCCAACGGCACCTGCATTTTTAGCAATTTCCATCAATGCATCTTCCGTTTCTTGACCAAATCTACCTGTTACAAATCCAATTTTTTCAATAGGCTCATCACTGATTTCTGCCAAATTCTCAACCAAACGCTGCACAATTGATTTACCTGCTATTGGCAATAATGGTTTTGGAGTAGTTAAAGTGTGAGGACGCATTCGCTTCCCCATTCCGGCCATTGGTACAATAATATTCATAGTAATAGTCTAAATTAACCCTGTTTTAGATGTGCGGCAACCCGAATTTATTTTGATTTTATACCTTTAAATATTTTAAAGTTTCCTAAACGCATTTTTTGAAGAAAGAAACTAATGGATGTTCCTAAAACTCCGAAACCATAAATGGAGCTACGTCTAAAATTTATAGAAGAGGCTTCTTCAAAATACTTTGTTGGGCAAGTTACCTCTGCCATTTCATAACCGGCATAGGCGATTTGCGCAAGCATTTGGTTATCGAAAACGAAATCATCAGAGTTTATATTGTAATCTACCGCATCTAACACTTCTCTTGAAAAAGCTCTATAACCGGTATGATATTCTGAAAGTTTTTGTCCCATCATAATATTTTGAAACAAAGTCAACATTCTATTTGCAATGTATTTATATATCGGCATTCCACCCTTCAGCGCACCTTTACCCAGAATTCTAGACCCTAAAACTACTTGGTAAACGTCATTTGCTATAATGTAACTCATGGGTTCTATCAAGGTTGGAGTGTACTGGTAATCAGGGTGTAACATTATTACAATATCCGCATTTATTTCTTTTGCTTTATTGTAACAACTTTTTTGATTTCCACCATAACCCTTATTTACTTCATGCCGGATTACGTGTTCAATCCCCAATTTCTTCGCAAGTAAAGAGGTGTTATCACTACTTTTATCATCCACCAAAATCACCTCATCCACAATGTCACGAGGTATTTCTCTGTATGTTTTTTCAAGTGTTAATTCGGCATTGTATGCCGGCATAACCACTACAATCTTTTTATTTTTAATCATGCACCAAAAATGTGAGGCAAATGTAACCTAAGTGGCTATTTAGACCAACTTTTGAATATCCTAAAGACCAATTACCAAGGTTGTTTATCCGGATTAAAAAAATTACTATTGGCTTACAATTCTCCACAAATGAAAAAATTGCTAATTGCTTTAACCATATTACTAAATTCAGTAATTTTATTTTCCCAAGACCTAACTAAGTATACCGGATTAAAATCAAAAGGCGAAATCCCCGAAGAATTCACAAAACTCACTACAGAAAAAATTGCAGAAGCAAAAGCGCAAGATGAACATGGGTTAGAAAAACTAAACAAAAAAACCAAAACGTCATTTTATGAAATGGCGAATTTCGGAATTGACGAAATGCTTCAAAGTGGCCAAGTTTGCTTTAATGATACCATTAGTTCATACGTAGAAAATGTTTTGGAAGAGGTTCGTGAAAAGAATCATAACATTCCGCTAAATATTAGAATTTACACCATAAAATCTCCAGTAGTTAATGCCTTCACAACCGATCAAGGAATAATTTTTATCAATACGGGCTTACTCGCTCAATTAGAAAACGAAGCCCAATTGGCCTTTGTGATTTGCCATGAACTTATTCACTACATGGAGAATCATGTAAGGGAAGGTTTTGTAGAGGACGTTCAAATTGAACGCGGTTCAAGTGATTATCGACAAATTAGAAATGTAGATAAGAATCTAGCCTCTGCTAAGTTTTCAAGGAAATTAGAATCGGAAGCGGATGTAAAAGGGTTAGAGTTATTTTTAAAAACCGATTATAACCCTGCGGAAATTGATGGTGTTTTTGATGTTCTTTTATATTCCTATTTACCCTTTGATGAAATCCCGTTTGATAGTAGCATTTTGGAGGTCGGTGATTACCAAATTCCCGACAAATATTTTTTAACCGAACTCAATGAAATTGAAGTAGATGAAAATGAAGATGATTCGAGACATACCCATCCTAACATAAAAAAAAGGCGCGAAAAAATTGATGGAGTTCTTTCGGAGAACAATAAAGAAGGTAAAAATTTTATTTTACCAAAAGAAGACTTTTATTCTGTGCGTTCAGCTGCTAGATATGAGGTATTAAGACTCCAATTAATAAGTGGAAACTATAGCGAAGCATTATATAGCGCCTTTATTTTACAAAAAGAATTCCCAGAAAATGAATTGCCTAAAATTGCCATTGGAGAAATACTTTTTGGTACTGCAATTTTTGCCAATTCCAACGACAGAAAAGAAGTTGTTGGTTATTACAAAAAGATGCAAGGAAACGTTCAACAGGTTTATTTTGTTTTAAGTAAACTAAAAACCAAGGAAATCACACTCTTAGCCTTGCGCTATAATTACTACTTACATGAATTATATCCTGAAGACACTTTTATAGAAAAGAGAATTGTTGATTTATGTAGAGATTTAATTTATTACGATGACTTTAAAGAAGGTGATATAATTTATCAAAAAATTGAAGCTCCTGATGCTGTTCAAACTGACAAAGAATATAGTAAAAACACCATTACTAAAGTTACCAGTAAATACGACAGAATTAAATCTTCCACTAAAAAGGGTGAAACAGATGACGATTTCAATAAAGATTGGGCAGAAGAAGAACTATTTGTTGATTGTAATTGTGAGGATAAAATAAATGCGTTTTTTGAGGCCGGAAAAAAGGAGGCTGATGACAAAAAATACCGATTAGCGAACACTGGAGATAATGAGTTAGATGCAAAATCAAAAGAGGAGCAAAAAGCCTATGCAAAAATGAAAAATAAAGACGGACGTTCATTGGGAATAGATAAAATTGTTATGGTAGATCCATACTATGTAATTTATAAACAATCTTCTAAAAATAACCCTTACAAAATGTCAAAATCAGAACTTGAGGAAGTAGATCATTTAGAAGATTTGGACGCTGTTTCGAAAATGGTAAATTTAGATCTGGAAATATTAACCAATTACAAATTCCAATCAGAAGATGTAAGCAAATTCAATGATTTTTCCCTATTAAATGAATGGATTAGAGAGCGCTACTTAATGGCAGGCAATACAAATATGGTGTCCTCAACCGAAGAGGTGTCAGGGTTGGTAGATCGATACGGAACAAAATATTTTGCATGGACGGGTGTAGTTTATTTAACCTCACCGCGTAGAGGAAAAATTGGCGTGATGTTGGGCAGTTTGTATACCATTATCGGAATTCCTTATGGGATTTATTACTTGGCCACTCCAAAAAAATCAACCATAATTTACTTTGCTTTGTTCAATATTGAAACGGGTGAACTCGTTATGTATGAGGATCGAGAAATGCACATGAAAGATTATGATGGGCTTTTGATGAGTAATTACTACGATATTTTTAACCAGATTAAAAAATAAATTATGAATCACGTAGTCAATAGACAAAAAATGGGAGTTATTTGCCAAATAAACTTGAAAATAATACTATGTATAGTAATTGCATTTAATCTTTCATTAAATATTTTAGCCCAAGCACCTGGTTTTTTGGGTAAAAAATTTCTCATTGGCTTTGAGGCTCCAATGATAGTTACAGGAATTTCAATTAGTGGTGAAACCGAGGATTATAATTATTACACCACAGACGAATCTGGCGATTTAGTTCCTATAAACCGCGATTATTCCAATTTAGCATATAAAGTAAAACCAACTCTACTTGTTGAATATGTATTGGATAGAAGATCTTCTTTACAGATTTTTGGACGTTTTTTTGGCTCAAATACCAATGTGGAAGGTTTTTATTCCGATTCTGCAACAGTTTATAATTACTATCACCCTTCAGATAGAGCAAAAACTAGAACCATCGCGGCAGGAATAAAATATAAAAAATTCCTTTCTGGAGGATTGAATCCTGTGGGCAAATATTTAGGGTATGGATTAGAATATGCATCTTCAAAATTTAACATAGAAGAAACTCCATTCTATGCATATGGATTCACAAAGCCTTTATATCCAAAGATTTCCAGAACTAATACAATCGTTCCAACTTTTTCCATTGGATCGCAAACTCCTGTTACGGATGATTTGCTGGTTAATTTTGGAATTGAATTCGGGTTACCGCTCGTAATGACCTCAAAAACACCTGAACTTATTACGGCAGATACATGGGCTAAAGAAAATTCAAAACTGAATTTTAGGTATTCTTACTTACTAAATATAACAATAGGCGTGCTGTTTTTACCCTAAAACATTGTCAAAATTCCCCAAATTCGGCAATAATCTTGTCGTAAAGAAAAGCACTCAATTTAATGTACGATTCTTTGGTCCAACCTGCTACATGAGGGCTCAAAACCACATCTTTTGAATTAGCTAGATATAAAAAATCTTCTGGAAGTTTTTTCTCCGTGAAATTGGAAAATGCTTTCGTTTCATATTCTAATACATCTAAGCAGGCACCCAGAACTTTTCCAGATTTCATCCCAGAAACCAGAGAAGTTGTAGACACAACTTTACCTCGCGAAGTATTGATTAGATATATGGGGTTTATGCAATTTTCAATGAAGGAGTCATTAAACATAAAACGCGTTTCATCTGTTTCCGGTACATGAAAACTAATGATATCTGCTTGCTTTTGAATATCCAATAGAGAAGCACTTTTCGCCCAATCATTAGGGAAATCAGGAAAGTATTTATCATAGGCCATCACATTCACATCAAACCCACGCAGCTTCTTGGCAAACATCTGTCCAGTATTTCCATACCCAATTAAACCAATGGTTAAACCATCTAATTCAACCCCTCTATTTTTTTCGCGATTCCACTGTCCTTGACGAACCTCATCATCTCCCTGCTTAAGTTTGTTAAACAACATTAATAGCATACCCAAAGCATGTTCACCAACCGCATTTCTGTTACCTTCTGGGGAATTAAAAACTTTTACCCCATGTTTTTTAGCCGCATCCAAATCAATGTTTTCCAATCCACTACCCGAACGGGCGATAAATTTAAGTTGAGTAGCATGCACCAAAAACTCTTCATCAATGGTGAATTTACTCCGAATAACCACACCTTGATAATAGGCTATTTTTTCTAAGATTTGAGATTGATTCCATTTTGTTCCATCCTCACACAAGTAGCCCGATTGAACTAATTTTTCCTCCAGAATGGGATGAACTGTATCTATAAATAAAACGCGCATATTGGGATTTGAAATCACCTTATTATAGCATCAAAGAATATATATATTGACCGACCATAAAGTATATAAATAGTCCCGTAATATCATTCATGGTAGTAATAAAAGGACCTGTAGCAAGTGCAGGGTCAATATCCAACTTCTCTAATGTTAACGGAATTAAAGTCCCTGTAATAGAAGCAAATAATATGACTAGAAGAAGAGATACACTAATGGTAAGACCAAGGCTTATGTTTTGAAAAATTAACATACTCAAACCCAATGCAAGAACCGAAATAATGACTCCACTAAACAGCCCTTGTTTTAATTCTTTCCATAATTTACCAACTAAATCATCTGTTTTTAAAGTGTTGTTTGCTAACCCTTGCACAATAATCGCTGACGACTGCACTCCAACATTTCCTCCCGTTGCAGTTATTAAAGGAATAAAAAATGCCAGTGCAGGAATTGTTGCAATTGCAAGTTCATACCCGCCAATTACAACGGCACTCATCATACTTCCACCAACACCAATAATTAACCAAGGTAAACGGGCGCGCATTAATTGCCAAATCGTATCCGAATGTTCAATATCTTCCGAGATACCCGAGGCCATTTGATAATCCTTATCTGCCTCTTCACGAATTACATCAACAACGTCATCAATGGTAATTCTACCTACCAATCTATTCAACGCATCCACTACAGGCAAAGCAACCAAATCGTATTTGTCCATGATTTGAGCTACCTCTTCTTGTGAGGTATCCGTATGAACACCTTCAATATCATCAATTAAAATTTCCGACATTTTTGAATGCACATTAGCCGTCAATAGTTTTTTCAACGGTAACCTACCTTTTAAAACATCTTTATCATCTACTACATAAATGGTATAAATTTGTTCAATTTCTTCGGCTTGCTTACGCATTTCACGTACACTTCTCGTAATATCCCATGACTCTTGGACCACCACCATTTCTTTACCCATAAGGGAACCTGCGGTTCCTTCTTCAAAGGTTAGAAGGTTTATAATGTCACTTGCATGTTCTACATCGTCCAGTACCGAGAAAACTTCACGTTGCCTTGCCTCATCTAGCTCACCAATAAAATCAGCTGCATCATCCGATTCCAGGTTAATAACAATTTTTTCGGCAATTTCTAATGGGGTTAAATGCTCAACGAGTTTCTCTCGCAAGTCATCATCAAGCTCCATCAATACCGCAGCGCTATCCTCATTATCCATTTGATCGAGGACATCTATGGCATCAGCTATGGACAAATCTTCCAAAAGTTCGGCAATATCTGCCACGTGGAGTTCTTCGAGGAATTGCGCTAATTTCTCGCGGTTTCCATCTCTTAAAACTTCGCTTAGAGAATCCAATACGTCCTTATTTACTTCGAATCTTTCCATTACTTTGAAATCGTTTCAAAAGTAGTTTTTTTGTATTGTATGTAAAGGGGAAGAGAAAGAAATCTCCCACTCAGGTCAAGTAAAACAGAATGAAGCGGTTTACTCAATTGCGCTCCACACCAAATCCTTCAATTTATCCAAACCTTTATGGGCTACAGAAGAAATGAAAACATAAGGAATATCTATATTAAGTTCATTTTCCAAATCCGTCTCCAATTCCGCGTCCAACATATCGGATTTGGTAATGGCTAAAACACGTTTTTTATCCAATAATTCGGGATTGTATTTACGTAATTCATTGACCAAAATTTCATATTCTTTATTAATATCCTTAGCGTCTGCAGGTACCATAAAAAGCAATGCAGAGTTCCGTTCAATATGACGTAAAAAACGAATTCCTAAACCTTTTCCTTCGGCAGCTCCTTCAATAATTCCAGGAATATCTGCCATTACAAATGATTTATCACCACGGTATTCAACTACTCCTAAATTAGGTTCAAGCGTTGTAAATGCGTAATTGGCAATTTCTGGTTTTGCAGCAGAAATAACCGAAAGAAGTGTTGATTTTCCTGCGTTTGGGAACCCAACTAGACCCACGTCCGCTAACAGTTTAAGCTCTAAAACTCGCCAACCATCTTCCCCTTCTTCCCCAGGTTGGGCAAATCGAGGAGTTTGAAAAGTGGAAGATTTAAAGTGACTATTTCCTTGTCCACCACGACCACCTTTAAAAAGGATAAATTCCTCTCCATTCTCGGTGATTTCCGCAAGAATATCCATAGTTTCCGTGTCGCGAACAACCGTACCTAAAGGAACCTTCAGATAGATATCTTCACCGTCTTTCCCTGTACTGGTTTGCTGACCACCATGCCCACCTTCTTCGGCACGGTTATGAATTCTAAAACGTAAGTGTATTAAGGTCCAAATTTGTTTATCTCCAACAAGAATAATATGACCTCCACGACCACCATCTCCACCATCAGGCCCACCTTTAGCCGTTAGTTTATCTCTCCGTAAATGAGCAGACCCACCGCCTCCTTTGCCAGAAGAACCGTAAATCTTAACATAATCTACAAAGTTTGTAGATTGCTTTTTTCTATTTCTTGAATAACTCATTTTGAGATCAAACGTTCACTAATGAACGTTTGAATACTATTTAAATACAACATATTGCTCAAGATTATTAATCACGAGAAATAGTATGACTTGGTTTATATTGATAATTAATTGTGTGGTAACTACCCGATAGCTTTCACTAATCTATCAAATATTACATCTAACCCGCCAACACCATCAATGTGACGTAATTTTTTTTTCGACTCGTAAAAGTTTTTTAAAGGGGAAGTTTTATCGTTGTATTCTTTGATTCTATTCCAAACTATTTCTTCATTGGCATCATCACTCCTCCCGCTTGTTTTGCCTCTATTTAAAAGTCTCTTTACCAATTCTTCGTCTGGTACTTCAAGGGCCAAAACATGATGGATTGACATTTTCTTTTCCGATAAAAAAGCATCTAACGCCTCTGCCTGAGCAACGGTACGAGGAAACCCATCAAATATAAAACCAGCCGCTTGTGGTTGTTTTTCCACTTCGGATTTTAACATATTAATTGTCACCTCATCTGGTACCAACTCGCCTTTATCCATGTAGCTTTTGGCTAACATTCCAAGCTCAGTTTTTTGACCAATATTATACCTAAATACATCTCCGGTAGAAAGATGATATAAATTATACTTTTCCACCAAACTCAATGCCTGAGTTCCTTTACCTGCTCCCGGAGGACCAAACAATACTAAATTAATCATAACAAAATTTTATTCAGTAACCGTATATATTTGTTTGAGATTTCTTCCCAAACCATCATAATCTAAACCATAACCAATGACAAAATCATTAGGAATTTCAAAGCCCACATAATCAATTCGGACATCTTCCTTATATTCTGACGGTTTTAAAAGCAAAGTGCAAATCTTCACCTCATTGGGGTTAAGATGATGCATTTGATTTACTAATTCTTTGATTGTTCCACCCGTATCTACAATGTCTTCAATAACCACTACAGTTCTTCCACTCACCGCCATGGTAGGACCGATTAGCGTCTTAATTATTGCGGTAGAATGCATACCTGTGTATGAATTCATTTTTACAAATTGCAACTCACATTCAATGTTAATCTCTTTCATTAAATCAGAGGTAAACATGAAGCTGCCGTTTAGAACAGCCAAAAATAATGGGTTTTTAAACTTGCAATTTTCGTTGATTTCTTGGGCAATTTCTTTTACCCTTTTTAAGATGTCTTCTTCTGAGATAGACTTGACAAATTTTTTGCCGTGAACCTTAATAATTTCCATAGTCAAAATTGGATTTACAAATGTATAACATTAGGTTATCGTAGCGTCAAAAATTCACGATTACATATCTTTGTAATCTAATATATTCTATGGGAAAATCTTTTACATCCACACAATTCAAATTAGGAATTTTAGGAGGCGGTCAATTGGGTCGCATGTTTATACAAGAAGCAATCAATTATAATCTTGACGTTCATGTTATCGACCCCGATAAAAACGCTCCCTGTAAAGATATCTCCACTACGTTTACTGTGGGCAGTTTACACGACTTTGATTCTGTATATGCCTTTGGTAAAGACAAGGATGTCCTTACCATAGAAATTGAACACGTCAACGTACAGGCTCTTCAAAAATTAGAAGATGAAGGCGTTAAAGTTTTTCCGCAACCAAAGATTTTGAAAATGATTCAAGATAAGGGATTACAAAAAGAGTTTTATGCTTCCCATGTAATTCCTACATCCGATTATCATTTAATTGAAGGAAAAAACGACATTTCAAGGTTTAAAAGTGAATTCCCTTTTATGCAAAAATTGCGAAAAGGCGGATATGACGGTAAGGGGGTTACTCCTCTTAGAAATGAAGAAGATCTTGAAAAAGCATTTGACGCACCTTCGATTCTCGAAAATTTTGTAGATTTTGAAAAGGAAATAAGTGTTATTGTTGCCCGTAACGAAAGCGGTGAGGTAAAATCGTATCCGGTTGTAGAGTTAGAGTTTAACCCTGAAGCAAATTTGGTCGACTTTCTTTTTTCACCTGCAAATGTTGATCTTGAAATTGAAAAACAAGCGCGTGAAATAGCGGAAGATTTAGTTTCTAAAACAGGAATAGTTGGTTTATTAGCCGTGGAAATGTTTGTTACTAAAACAGGCGAAGTTTTGGTAAATGAAATTGCCCCAAGAACACATAATAGTGGTCATCAAAGTATTGAAGGAAATGTAACCTCACAATTTGAACAACATTTACGAAGTGTTTTAAATTTACCCCTCGGAGATACTCGAATGATTGAGCCTTCGGTAATGGTAAATTTATTAGGGGAAAAAGGATTTGATGGTGAAGCAATCTATGAAGGTTTGGAAGAAACCATGAAAATGCCAGGAGTTCATGTGCATCTATACGGGAAAAAATTCACACGTTCTTTCCGAAAAATGGGCCATGTTACAGTTGGTGCACCTACATTAGAAGAGGCTCATAAATTGGCCGTTAAGGTGAAAGAAACTTTAAAAGTGAAAGCGTAATTTAGTATAGTAAAATTTTAAAAAACGAACATCGGAAACGGTGTTTTGATTTCCAAAAAAATAAAAAAATGAAACCACAGGTAGGAATAATAATGGGAAGCAAATCGGATTTACCAATTATGCAAGAAGCTGCAGACATATTAACTGAACTAGGAGTTCCTTTTGAAATCAATATTGTTTCTGCCCATCGAACGCCAGAGCTAATGTTTGATTATGCCAAATCTGCCGTTGCAAAAGGCTTAAAGGTAATCATTGCTGGTGCAGGCGGTGCAGCACACTTACCTGGAATGACGGCTTCTTTGACTCCTCTTCCGGTAATTGGAGTTCCAATTAAATCTAGAAACTCTATTGATGGATGGGATTCTGTTTTATCCATTTTACAAATGCCAGGAGGTATTCCTGTTGCCACTGTAGCATTAGATGGCGCAAAAAATGCGGGAATACTTGCTGCTAAAATCATTGGTAGTAGCGACCCTATTCTTTTGGATAAAATGCAAAAATTCATGGATGATTTAAAAACCAAAGTTTTAGAATCGGCAAAGGGTTTATAATAATACCATAATCGTTAAAAACAAAATAGCCAGTCAAAAAGGACTGGCTATTTTGTTTACGATTTTTTTTCTACGCCTACTATTTTGCTACATCAAATCTATCTAGCATCATTACTTTTGACCAAGCTGCTACGAAATCGTTTACAAATTTTTCTTGTGCTGAATCCGTTGCATAAACTTCTGATAAAGCTCTTAATTCTGAATTAGATCCAAAAATCAAATCTGCTCTTGTAGCCGAATATTTCGTATCTCCAGTAGCTCTATCTCTACCTTCAAACTCTTCTTTTGTATCAGATGTAGCCACCCATTCTGTGCTCATATCCAACAAGTTTACAAAAAACACATTGGTTAGTTTATCTTTATCTGTTGAAAAAATACCAGAATTCGAGCCATTATAATTCGCATTTAAAGCACGCATTCCACCCACTAAAACTGTCATTTCAGGAGCTGTTAGCGTTAGTAATTGCGCTTTATCAATTAACAACTCTTCCGTAGAAATTGTATACCGTGTTTTCAAATAATTACGGAAACCATCCGCCATCGGCTCAAGAAGGTTGAATGACGCCACATCCGTTTGTTCTTGGGCGGCATCCATACGACCAGGCGCAAAAGGAACCTTTACGACATAACCCGCATTCTTAGCTGCGTTTTCTACACCAGTAGCACCTGCCAAAACAATTAAATCTGCCATTGAAACTTTCTTAGAAGCTGATTTTGCATTGAAGTCATTTTGAATTTGTTCTAAAACCCCTAGTACTTTTGCCAATTGTTTCGGATTGTTCACTTCCCAATCTTTTTGAGGTGCCAAGCGTATTCTCGCTCCGTTAGCCCCACCTCTTCTGTCAGATTCTCTGTAAGTAGAAGCAGAAGCCCAAGCTGTGGAAACCATTTCACTAATAGACAAACCGGAATTCAAAATCGTTGATTTTAAGCTCGAAATGTCTTTTTCATTAATCAACTCATGATTAACCGCAGGAATTGGATCTTGCCATATTAAATCTTCTGTTGGTGCTTCTGGACCCAAATAAGTAGTATTTGGTCCCATATCTCTATGCGTTAATTTAAACCATGCAAGAGCGAAAGCTTTATCAAACAACTCAGGATTTTCGTAAAATTTACGCGCTATTTTTTCATATTCCGGATCAAATCTTAGGGATAAATCTGTAGTTAACATCGTTGGATTGTGCATTTTTTCAGAATCATACGCATCTGGAACCTTTACCTTTGCCTCCTTAGCTTCCCATTGGTTCGCACCGGCAGGGCTCTTCGTTAAAGTCCATTCATTTTCAAACAAATTGTAAAAGAACAAATGGCTCCATTTTGCGGGTGTAGAAGTCCAAGTCACTTCCAGTCCAGAACTTATAGCATCAGCACCTTTACCTGATTTATACGAACTTTTCCATCCAAAGCCTTGTTCTTCAATACCCGCAGCTTCTGGCTCTGGCCCTACATGAGATGCGGGTCCAGCACCATGAGTTTTACCAAGAGTATGTCCACCAGCAATTAATGCTACAGTTTCTTCATCATTCATTCCCATTCTACCAAATGTTTCCCGAATATCCGCAGCTGCCAAAAGCGGATCAGGATTTCCATTTGGTCCTTCTGGATTTACATAAATCAATCCCATTTGCACTGCTGCTAACGGATTTTCCAAATCCCGATCGCCAGTATAACGTGCATCATCCGTGAGCCATCTCTTTTCAGCTCCCCAATACACATCAATTTCAGGCTCCCATACGTCTTCTCTACCTCCCGCGAAACCAAATGTTTCAAAACCCATATCTTCTAAAGCCACATTTCCGGTAAGCACCATTAAATCCGCCCAAGAAATTTTGTTGCCATATTTTTGTTTTACAGGCCAAATCAACCTTCTGGCCTTATCCAGATTTACGTTATCCGGCCAACTATTTAGTGGCGCAAATCTTTGCTGACCTGCTCTTGAACCTCCACGTCCATCTCCACTTCTATACGTACCTGCGCTATGCCATGCCATTCTAATAAACAACCCTCCATAATGCCCAAAATCTGCCGGCCACCAATCTTGAGAGTTGGTTAACACTTTTCTAATATCACTTTTTAAAGAATCGTATTCCAAACTATTAAATTCTTTCGCATAATTGAAGTCTTGTCCCATAGGATTAGATAAATCCGAATTTTGACGAAGAAGATTTAGGTTTAATTGATTTGGCCACCAATCACTATTACTGGTTGCCTTCATATTTGACTTGCTTTTCGCAGTTGCTCCTGAGTATCCATCTGCTTCTGTTTCCGCAATTTCACTTTTTTCGCTACAAGCTGGCATTAAAGCAACTACAGCAAACAGCCAACTAAAAAATAGTATCCTTTTCATCTTGTAATATTTAATTATTAATTACTTCATTGCAATATTATCCTATTCAAAACCTGTTATGGTTATAAATTATATTGATTGTATTGATTTAAGCATAAAACAAATTAATCATGTACTTACGCATACTGTTTATTACACCAAACAAATTTGAACAAAATATAGATAACTTTTAAAAAAAAGTATGAGATTCTGCCAAAGATTTATAGCTATCTTTCACCCCTAAAAGCCCCTTATGAAAACCAAACAAGAAATTGTAACCAACTGGTTACCGCGATATACTGGGACTCCAATTAAGGGTTTTGGCCAGTACATTCTATTGACAAATTTCGCTAATTACGTTACTATTTTTGCACAGAAATACGGGGTAGAAATTCTAGGCGCTGACAAGCCTATGCAAACTGCTACCTATAACAACATCACGATAATAAACTTTGGAATGGGCAGTGCAATGGCCGCAACGGTAATGGACTTACTATCCGCCATTTCTCCAAAAGCTGTTTTATTTTTAGGGAAATGCGGAGGTTTAAAAAAGAAAACTGCCGCTGGAGATTTTATTCTTCCAATAGCCGCCATAAGGGGTGAAGGAACAAGTAATGAATACTTACCTGCAGAAGTTCCCGCATTACCGTCATTTAGATTACAAAGAACAGTATCTGAAGCTATGCAAGCCTATGAGACTGATTACTGGACCGGTGTTGTATTCACAACAAACAGAAGGGTTTGGGAACATGATGATGAATTCAAAAAACGTCTTACAACCGCTAGGGCAATTGCCATTGATATGGAAACCGCAACTTTATTTACGGCAGGATTTGCCAATAGAATTCCGCGTGGTGCAATTTTATTAGTAACGGATAACCCAATGATTCCTAGTGGTGTAAAAACAGATGAAAGCGATAAAACGGTCACTTCAAATTTTGTTGATTTACACCTAAACATTGGAATCAGAGCATTGGAAGAGTTACGGGATTCTGGAGCAAGTGTGAAGCATTTAAAATTTAGATAAAAAATGAAAAGGCACTGGCGCTAGTTATTAGGAAAAAAATTGTAACCTTATTTAAGCGCCAATTTCGCCCCAGGGTTTAAACAATTCTTCATTTTCTTATACCCAAAAACAAAAGTGTTTTAAAGGCATTCTTCTGCCCTATTATTTTATATTATTTTTACTCCTCAAGTAAAAAATTAAAACTGTGTACAAATCAAAAATAATTGGGTTAGGACATTACCTTCCAGAAAACATTGTTACCAATAATGACTTATCCGCATTTATGGAAACCAACGATGAATGGATCCAAGAAAGAACAGGAATTCAGGAAAGAAGATGGATCAAAGAGGATGATGGAAATACAACATCTACAATGGGTACAAAAGCGGCATTAAATGCAATAAAAAATGCGGGGATAGCAAAGGATGAAATTGATTTTATTGTATTCGCAACTCTAAGTCCGGATTTGTATTTCCCTGGCCCAGGAGTTCAGGTTCAACAACAATTAGGTATAAAAGAAATTGGAGCACTTGATGTAAGAAACCAATGTTCGGGATTTGTATACGCTCTTTCGGTGGCGGATCAATTTATTAAAACGGGGATGTACAAAAACATTTTAGTTATTGGTTCGGAATTACATAGCCCTGGATTAGAAAAATCAACTAGGGGCCGTGGGGTTACCGTAATATTTGGAGATGGAGCTGGTGCAGCTATTGTTTCAAGATCTAATGATAACTCGGGAATTATGTCCACTCATTTGCATTCTCAAGGGGAACATGCTATGGAGCTTTGCTTGGAGGGGCCGGCCACTATTCGTTGGGTAGATAAAATTATTGAGGCTAACGATCCAAATGATGTAAGCTATTTTCCTCATATGAATGGAAATTTTGTTTTTAAACATGCAGTAACCCGTTTTGCGGAAGTAATAAACGAAGCATTAGAAGCCAACGGATTAAAATCAGAAGATATTGACATGTTAATTCCACACCAAGCCAATTTGAGAATCGCACAATTCATTCAAAAGAAAATGAGATTGAGCTCCGACCAAGTTTACAATAATATCATGCGCTACGGCAATACAACCGCTGCCTCAATTCCAATTGCTTTAAGTGAAGCCGTTCAAGAAGGTAAAGTTAATAAAGGGGATAAAGTTGTGTTAGCTGCTTTTGGTAGTGGGTTCACATGGGCAAGCGCCATTATGGAATGGTAAACGATTGTCTTGAAATTTAGTTTCTTAAATACACTTGAAATAATCAAATGTTTCCAAACAGTCATTGCATTGATATAATGACTTGCAGGCCGTTGAACCAAACTGACTAATCATTTTGGTATTGGAAGATTTACATTGCGGGCATTTAACCTTTGGGTCTTTTCCTAGCAAAAAATTCTTATCACTTGTATGGCCATCTGGTGGAGCAATTCCGTATTTCCTTAATTTTTCACGTGATTCTTCAGATATCAAATCGGTAGTCCACGCGGGATTGTATTGATGTGTAATATTTACAGTTGTGAAACCGGCCTTTATTAATTCAGTGGTAATGTCTTTTTCAAAAAAGTTTGTTGCTGGACATCCCGTATACGTTGGGGTTATAACGATATCTATATTTTTATCCTGAATAGCAAAATCACGTACTACTCCCAATTCCACAATAGAAATAACAGGAATTTCAGGATCTGGAATTTCATTTAAGATATTCCAAACTTCATCTTTTGATGGTATTGATTTCATAATCATTTGCCTAAATGAAAGTAAGAATAATCCAGAAAGAACAACTTAATTTACCATTTAGCATCTGGATAAGCACGAGGTAAAAATTGCATTTCTGCCAACATATGCCCCAATTTTTCGGTATGCATTCCTTGTTTACTTCCTGTCATCATAAATTCATCTACTGGATGCGTCAATTTAGCTTCTTCCAAAACATCCTCAACTATAGCCATCCAAGAATCTTGTAACTCTGTCACATCAACACCAACTCCAGCATCTGCTAATGTTTGATCTACAGAATCCATCTCAAACATATTTCCGGTAAATTGCCAAACCTCATTTATAGCACTTTGCATTTTCTCATGGCTTTCATCCGTACCATCACCTAAACGCACAACCCATTGCGATGAATGCTTCAAATGGTAATTAGCCTCTTTGATAACCTTTCCAGCAATTCCAGCTAAGGTTTCATCGGCACTTTCCATTAATTGGGTATAGTACAATTTTGCAAATACATCAAACATGAAATTACGCGCAATAGTATCTGCAAAATTACCATTCGGTAATTCGGCAATTAACATGTTATAATAATCACGTTCATCCCTTCTAAAAGTTAAATCGTCCTCGGTTCTACCTTTACCCTCAACCTGTCCAGCGTAGGTTAACCAAGCACTTGCAGCCCCAATATGATCTAATGAAATATTAGTCATAGCGATATCCTCCTCCAAAATATGCGCGTTTGAACACCATTCTGCCATTCTATGCGAAAGCACATTATGGGTATCCCCCAAACGGAGGCAATACTGAAATAATAAATCTTTATTGGCCATAATTTAGATGTTTTGAGAACCCTCAGGCATTTTATAAAAAGTAGCGTGACGGTATATTTTATCATCAGAAGGATCAAACATTGCTTCTTCATCCTGAGGATCTGAAGCAACGATGCAATTTGATGGAACAACCCAAATTCCACGACCTTCACTTCTACGCGTGTACAAATCACGGGCATTTTGAATGGCCATCTCTTTATCGGAGGCATGGACACTACCTACATGCTTATATGGTAAATTATTTTTAGATTGGATAAAAACTTCCCAAAGTTGACCTTGTGTATTTTCTACTGACATTATCTAATTTTTTAAACTAAAACTTCTTTTTGTTTGTTGGCATAAGCCGTTGCGGCCTTTCTTACCCATGCGCCTTCATCATGCGCACGTTTATGATGTTTAATTCTCTGTTTATTCGCAGGGCCATTTCCTTTAATCACATTGTAGAACTCTTCCCAATTAATTTCACCAAAATCATAATGACCCGTTTCTTCGTTCCATTTTAAATCTGAATCGGGAATAGTAAGTCCAATTAGTTCTGCCTGTTGAACTGTTTTATCAACAAAACGTTGACGTAAAACATCATTACTCTCTCTCTTAATTTTCCATTTCAAGGCATTGCCTGTATTTGGAGAATCTTTATCGGTTGGACCAAACATCATTAGCGAAGGCCACCATAATCTATTTAACGCATCTTGCGCCATAGCCTTTTGATCTGGGGTTCCAGCAGCCATGGTTGCCATAATTTCATACCCTTGGCGTTGGTGAAAACTTTCCTCTTTACATATTCGAACCATTCCACGAGAATAAGGTCCATAAGAAGTACGTTGTAAGGAAACTTGATTTACAATCGCAGCTCCATCCACTAACCAGCCTACAGCTCCCATATCCGCCCAATTCAAGGTTGGGTAATTAAAAATACTGGAGTATTTTGCTTTACCAGTATGTAATTGTTCAATTAATTCCTCTCTAGTGATTCCAAGGGTTTCACACGCGCTGTACAAATACAAGCCATGTCCAGCCTCATCTTGAATTTTAGCTAATAAAACCATTTTTGCACGTATAGATGGTGCTCTTGAAATCCAGTTTCCCTCAGGCTGCATTCCAACAACTTCACTATGCGCATGTTGAGAAATTTGACGAATTAAATGCTTTCTGTACGCGTCAGGCATCCATTCACGAGGTTCAATTTTCACTTCGGCATCAATACGTTCTTGAAATTGATTTTCTAATTCTTGTTCCGACATTGGTTGTATCTTATAATATAAAACAATTGTACTAATTCTTTTGGCAAATATACATGACATTAAGGCGTTGCAGAATGTACATGAAAACTTAGCAAAAAGGTAAAAATAACACCAATTGCAAATTTATCCTATCCAAAGGGAAAAAGAAATTAAGATTCGAAATAACCTTATAGCAAGAAATGATATTTTTGTCCAAAATCACATTAAATATGCTATTTCATTCTCTTCAAGTAAATGATGTAAGAAAAGAAACTTCTGATACGGTTTCTGTGTCATTTTCAATTCCTGAGGAACTTTCAAAAGATTACCACTTTATCCCTGGTCAATATATCACTCTTAAAACCATAATTAATGGCGAAGATGTAAGAAGAGCTTATTCTATTTGCTCCGCGCCCTATGAAAACGAACTTAGAGTAGCTATAAAAAAAGTGCCAAATGGCGTGTTTTCAACCTATGCAAATACCCTTCTGAAAGCAGGTGATGTTCTGGAGGTTATGACTCCAAACGGACATTTTCACAGCCAATACAAACCCGAAAACCATAAAAACTATGTGGGTTTTGCTGCTGGAAGTGGCATAACACCGTTGCTAAGTATTATTAAGCACGTGCTGTATACGGAAAAAGAAAGCGTATTCACTTTATTCTATGGAAATAGAGAAGTTGACAGCGTAATATTTGGAAAGCAATTAGATGATTTAAAAAATATTTATCCTTCCAGATTTAGCGTTCAATATCTTTTTAGTCAAGAAAATTATGGTACGGACATATTTTACGGAAGAATAAATTCTGAAAAATTAGCCATTTGGGAAAAGGGCTTATTTGAAGTAGCTCAAACCGATGAGTATTTTATGTGCGGTCCAGAAGCAATGATAAACGAGGTTAAAAGTTTTTTATCCGAGCATAATGTAGCGGATGAAAAAATACATTTTGAACTTTTTACTGCCTCAGGCGCTTCTATAGATCACCAACCCAAAAAAGCCACAAATACCACTAAAGTCAATGCAAATGTGAAAGTTATCATTGATGATGAAGAATATCAATTTGAATTAGGCTCTGACGGAAAAGACATCTTGCAAGCTGGTGTAGATGCGGGTGTTGACTTACCATTTTCTTGTAAAGGAGGAGTTTGTAGTACGTGTAAAGCAAAAATTTTAGAAGGCGAAGCGGAAATGAAACTCAATTATTCTTTACTTGATGAAGAAATTAAAGAAGGATATATCTTAACATGTCAGGCCCATCCAACAAGTGAAAAACTTGTGGTTAGCTTTGATGAATAAACATTAATAAATAAAAAACAACACTATGAATTTCAATACCAAAAATATTAGAGCTTTTATCGTTCTATTCTCCCTACTAACTGTTTCATTTTGGGGGTCGGCTCAAAGCGGTGAAGGATTTAAGAATTTCATTCATGAGACTTTTGAAATAAATCTTAACAATTTATCTAGCGGCAATAATTCAACTCCATTTTTGCGCGCCTTTGGCGAAAATTTAATCTGGATGGATGTGGACGTTTCCATTGATGGAAGAGTTTCTGCGCAAAGACAATCAAAAGATGGATTGCGAAAAATAGTGAATAGATTAGACCTTCAACGATTCTTGACTGTAAAATGGAAAATAATCTCTTTTAGTGACGTTCAAGTAAGAGAAAATACCCGGATGGCAAGTTTCGAAGTTGCGGTTGAATTATATGCTGATAACGAAATGATTCAAAGTGGAAAAAACTACATTAGAACTTTAGGTAAAAAAACGGAAGATGGCTATGTGATTGATTATATATCTATTATGCAAATAGCAGATAAACTATATAAGGGTCGTTGTTTTGTGAGCATGAACAAAGAAAACCCATCAAAAATAACAACCGAAACGCTATTTCCAAACGGGACAGATTATGAAGGGGTTACCAACGATTTCTATTTTATTGGAACCGATAAACTACGGGTAGTGAAATTAGATGAAGGTGGAACTAACTTTTATTGGAACACTATCCAAGGAATTGTTTCTACCGACAAACTTGGAGAACAAAAAATTGGTGATGCTTCGGATGCAAACACAGTTATTACCGTGATTTTAAAAAATCAAAATATCAATAAATGCACGAACATGATTGTAACAAATCCAATAAATTAATAAAATTTAAAAGCCATAAAAAAACTCTAGTGAAAACTAGAGTTTTTTTATGGCTTTTAAAACCTGAAAGCGTTTTTTATACGTCCAACTAATTAGTGATCAGGTTTAAATTTTGCTAATGATTATTTAGTGGGATCCACAAGAGCATCAACAACTACCACCATACCGTTACTCGCAGGTGCAAATCCTAAAACTTTCGCTCCTCCTACATAAATATCATCATTATCATCCACAACTACGGTTAGATAGTCGCCAGATGCCATATACATTTTACGCCCCTTTCTAGCTTCTTTACGCAAACCTGCATCATTAAAATTACCCGGTGAAGCATGCATTGTTAAAATACCAGCCAATTTTGCTTTATTCTCAGGTTTAACTAATTCTTCAACGGTTCCGGCGGGTAATTTACCAAAAGCTTCGTTAGTGGGTGCAAATACTGTTAATGGGCCCGCATTTACTAACACGTCTTCAATTTGTGCCGCCTGAACTGCAGCTACTAGGGTAGTATGATCGGGTGAACCGATTGCAATGTTTAAAATGTTTGCTTGACTAACATCATCTTTCACACCAGATTGACCATGCGTTTCATTGGTTGTTTCAGCCACAGCAGTAGCATTTTCTGCGGGAGCTTCCGCGTTTCCTTCACTACATCCATGAAGCGCTATTGATGCAGTTAAGACAGAAATAAATAAGATACTTTTTTTCATAATGACAGTTTTTTTATAATCATTCAAATTAAAGATATCAACGTCTTTTATACCATGATTATTAATAGTGCTAAAAGTGACTTTTGTCACACTTTTTTAGGGCGTTATGAAAATTAGGGGGCTAGTCCTTGATGCGCGCGAAGCGCATTGCTTTTAGCATAAAGTCAGGCAAGGGAGTTTTAGGATCGCGCTTTTCTACATTTAAAAATACTCCGAGTTTTTCAATTATTGGAATTTTGAACACTTCAATGAGTTCAATTAAAGTCCCATCTGGATCTTCAATATAGGTGCAATGTACTTGAGTTGATTTACCCATTGTAAGGGCATTATCCGTATCACATGTGAATCCAAAACCTTTGCTTGCTAACTCCACTCCCAGCTCATTCATTCCTCGAACATCAAACCCAAGGTGAACAAATCCAATATCTCCCCATAGACGATTTTCATAGATTTTTCTAGGGGAAAAATCAAATGCTTGAAACAATTCAATGTAGGTTGTACCGGTCATTTTGGCAAAACCACCTCCGGGTTTATTGGATTGAGTGAGCAATACCCGTCTGAATTTTTTGGACCCTCCAGGAATATGTTTCAAATCCTCGAAAATACCAATTTCATCGAATAAAACTTTATCATAACCCAAGATGTCGGAATATAATTTTAACGAGTTCTCGATATCAGAAACTCCAATTCCAACACCCGTTGGACCGCCCATTACCTTCTTTTTAGGATTGACAAACCACTCCTTTGCTTCGGTAATTTGAAATAATAATCCGTTTGGATCCGCAATGAAAAAAGATTCTGAACCAATAGGGGAACTCTCCATATCTCCCAAAACTTCCGTGTCGTTTTTCGTAAAAAACTGAAAAGCACTCTGTAAATTTGAAGACTTTACGGAAGCGAAAAAAATACCCAAATCACCTAACTCAAATTTTGTTTTCGCATGTGTTGCCGTAAAAGAGATCGGACTCACCACTTCCATAGCACAACCACCATGCAAGTTTGCAATCATGGCTGCCTGTTTATTGATAATTTCGTTTTTTGTGTAAATCTGCATCAAAGCCGCTTCTGCAGCCCCATTAAAAAAACAAATATCCATACCGAAGTTCTTTCGATACCATTTCCACGACTCCGCATGATTTGGAACACCGACCCCAATATGTTGAATACCGTTTATTGTTTTGTACATCTACTCTGCAATTACATTAACACAAGGCGGTAAAAATAAAACAATCAATTTACTGAACTTAGTATTAAGGGTTATTTTATGGGTTGAAAATACTTCGGTATTTCATCAAACAAAATACTTAAGTTGACCATGGCTATTTGCGAATCTTGAAGTTTACCAACCATCATAATGTCGCATTGAGACTGGGCTTGCTGAATTACATGATTTAATATCGGATCCGTTTCTATTTTATTTTCAGTATCTATTTCATCCAAAAATATTGACATCTCACTACCAATCGCAATAAAACTATCTTCCTTATAATTCTCAATATTCCCAGAAATTACATAAATCTGTTGCTTAACTTTCATCAATTTAGAGAATGAAACGGAATCAATTTGCCATTTTTCATTGCCATTTAATTTTAAATTAAAATCAGAAGGTTGCATGATTTTTGAAATAACAGTCTTAGACTGTAAATCCAAGTTCTCTTGTGACAATTCTATTTCGGTTGATTTTGCATTTTGCGTTTCGGTATCAGAACCACAGGATTGGGTAATCAACAGAAAAAGAACAATGTATATGTTATATGATTTCATGGTTAAAAATCTTTTCGTTTAGATTTTGAGATAATTCGCCATACTGGGAAAAGAACCCACCCAGATAGAACGGTTAAAGAAGTTAATAGGCCTAAATTAGTCCCGAAAAATTGTTTAAATACCGCACCCGTATAGCCCAGTAATGCCGAGATATCTAATTTTAATAGTATTAAAATTCGTGATAAATCAATGGGATTAAACATGGTCAGAATTAGCGCTACTTTATCCAAAGGATAGTCGTTAAACACCACTAGTGAAATCAAGAAAAGTCCATCATAAATAACCGCCAAAAACAGCCACATTAATATGGCATAGCCAAAGCCTTTAATTTTGTTTTCATTTGATAGGGAAATATTAAATGCCAAGGCAACAAAAATGAAATTCAAAAATGACCCTACAACGAGCAATAACCCAAAATCAAATATTGCAGATGATTGGAACAAGCCGTAAGAGAGAAATGGGATACCTAAACCCAAAACCAAACTAAGGGTTAAAGAGATGGCCACTCCAGCATATTGACCTAAAAATATGGTGCTTCTTTTAATGGGTTGCGCCAATAATAGCTCAGTAAACTCTTTTGAATTATAAAAATACATCACGCCAAAAATGGTTCCGATTAATGGCGTTAAAACGATAATGATATTCATTAAGGTTATAACCGCTTTGGATAAATCATTATTGAGGAATAGTAGGACAAAACCTAAAACTAAATAAAACAAAAAGTATACGTAGCTCCAACGAGAACGCATTAAATCATAAAAACTATATTTTAATATCTTAAACATTAGTCTGCGTTAAAAGGTTTGCAATGGCATGTTCTAAATTAGGCTCATTCGTTTGTCTTTTTAAATCAGGAACACTTCCCTTGAAATATATCTTCCCGTCTAACAAAAACACAATTTCATCTGCAATTTCATCCACCAAACTCATGATGTGCGTGGTAATTAAAATGGTTTTTCCTTGATCTTTTGCCTTTTGAATTAAACCCTTTAAATGTATGAGGGCTACCGGATCAAGTCCAGAAGTTGGTTCATCAAGAATAATAAGTTCGCTATCAAACATGAATGCCAAAATAATATTCACTTTCTGTTTCGTTCCCCCCGAAAGGTTGCCCAACTTCTTATTCATGAACGGTTGAATACCAAACAGTTTTATCAAAGCAGTTTCGTTCGCTGGTTTAGGCCTTAAATTCTTAACCATTTCAATTAACTCAACCACGGTAAGATTTGCTGGGAAATTGGCAATTTGGGGCATATAATTAATCCCATTTCGATATTCCGATTGACCCAGGACACTTTCTTTGTTTAGGAATATTTCTCCCTTTTGGGGGTTTACCATTCCTAAAATACATTTTATCAAGGTGGTTTTCCCTGAGCCATTTGGGCCTAGGACCGCAAAAATACCTCCTGATTTAATTGCTAAATCTAAATCATCAAGGACAGTTAACTTGCCAAATGTTTTATGTAATTTTTTTACTTCAATCATCGGTTTAATGCTATAAATCAAAAACTATTGGGCGGATCATCAATGGCTCATTATCAATTAGGTTGTCGGGAGTAAAAACAGGAGAGACTTTTTCAGAGAAATTGATAATATCCACAAATAAACTGCGTAATAAAACAATGGTTTCAGGAGTCTGATTCACTACATACGAAAACAACTTCACTGGGCGGTAAGGTACGTCACCAATCCCATTTTTATCTAAGTCATATCCCGTATAATCACTCCAATAATTCCCATCAAACTTACTTCCATTTAAATGACCGTTAAACGCTAAATCAAAAG
The DNA here is from genome assembly GCA_041563475.1 of Salibacteraceae bacterium. Lineage (GTDB taxonomy): Bacteria > Bacteroidota > Bacteroidia > Flavobacteriales_G > Salibacteraceae > CAJXZP01. The sequence continues at coordinate 50,708 of JBFFMY010000004.1, read as the reverse complement.
CGTTATGTGAAAAATTGTTCCTGTTAAAAATATTGTCATAACATCCACCGGTAATTTTGACTGCCCAGCCATTTCTAATCAATTCATTGTTGGTGTAATTTATTCGGGTGGACCCTTCCACGTTAATTCCAATAGTGTTTTGCTCAAAAACATTATCATAAATTTCTGCATCGTAAATCTCTTTGAGTAAAAGCCCATAAGAAGCCGTTCCCCAATTAAACTCGAAACGGTTATGGTGCATTTCAATCTTTTTGGAGAACATTACGGCAACTCCAGCTCCATTATTCTTGAATACATTATGGTGGTACACATCATCATTGGAAAACATAAAATGCAATCCGTATCGGATATTCTCATAACTCACATTCTCATAAATTTCTCCCCCGTCTACAAATTCAAAATAAATTCCATCACGCATATGGTGTACCGTATTTTTAAAAACTTGAATATTTGAGGAGTGCCAAATATGAATTCCATTACCTGAATTAGACTCATTTAAACGGGTTCCAAATACCAAATTATTGGAGATGGTAGCAAAATGTGATTTCTCAATTAAAATTCCAAAAAACACATTCTCCAGTGTGTTATTTTGTATTGTAAAATGGTTAGAACGCGAAACCAAGATGGCCGCAAAATCTTTGGTATAACTCTGACCCACATTTCTAAAGGTAATTCCCTCGATAGAGAAACTATCGGCAGATACGGAAAGGATTGCTCCCAATAATTCCCCATCAATCACCGGGTTATCTACCCCTTTCAGTTTTATAGATTTTTTTAAATCTAAATCATGTTCTTTATACACCCCTGCTTTCAAAATAACCTCATCACCATTTTGAGCTACTTCAAAGGCTTTAGCGATTGAAGAAACAGGACACGTAGAACAAACCTCAATTTGTGAAGCCGAAAGCCTAGAAACCGAAACTAATAAGATGATCCAGAGCCCAATTTTTTTCATTTATTTCTTTTTGGCTAATTTGGTTTTAATCTGCTTCCAGGTAAATAACTCCCCTCCATTATCGTTAATGGTATTTTGAGCCATTTCTTTAGATGAAAACGCAGAAAGATATGCTCCCATAGGGCTCTTAATAGCTTTGCTAATAATATAATAACTATCATTCGCTTTTATCATTACCCCTGGGCTATTATAATCAGCCACAAGTAAGTGAGCCAATTCCGTTTCCACAATTTCAGGATTTTCTAATTTATGAATCAGACATTCAACGGCATCAAACTTAAACTGTTTACCTTTCTTTGTTACATATTGTGCAGAATGTTGTTGATCAACAATACCCATTTTACAGTAATCACATTGATCATTTCCATAAATTATGGGCTCTGGATCCACACTACACGAGGTTAAAAAAATAGCCGTAAACATTCCAAGTACAAAGAAGTATTTCTTCATTTCTAAAATTTTATTGATTGATAGAATCTACCAGATTACAAAGCTAAAAAAGTAATCTATGCTTTAGTTGAAAATTAATTTTTATTCGTTTCTTTTCTCCCAACAAAGAATGCAGCCAACGTCATCATCATTCCAACAAACATTAAATATGCTCCTGTAGTTGGGTAAGAATGGGCTACAAAGTTTAACAGCACTTTAGACCCCCACAATGGAGGTTGAAAACCCATAATGGAACCATCTGGATTCGTGAATTTCATAATAGCATGGGGATCTAGATTATGTCCATAATCATATTCCCATAAGTAGAAATCATACATTCCTGCAATACCCAAAGCCGTCATTAATAAAAACCAACCTAGGTACCATTTATGATTTCCGAAAAAACCAATCAACACTCCAATTACAACCATAGCAATTACTACCGGTGGAAAAATGTCGAATTCCGGTAAATGCTCTGGAATGGATTTCATTCCTACATAATGGTTCATCAGGTTTATATTTTTCACATCGAAAGGAGCCTCATCGGTAATTTTATTGATATGAATATACATACCTAATGGAATTGGGTATTGAGGAGCTTCCAATCGGATATTCCATAACGGGTAAACGAATAGACCTAGTAAAAATAATGGTCCAACTATCATTAAAATTTTAGACTTTTTCATTCTGTTCTTTTTTTTGAGATTAAGCACGCATTCGTGGCCTGTAAAACCTGAATTAAATCAGTTTCTTTTAATTGGTTTTAGATGATTAATGTTTGTTTTTTACGCAAAATATTCAAGCTAAAAAAGGCGAGAATTTCTTCTCGCCTTATCTATATCATTTATAATCTATTGCATTGGGTCACCATCAAGAGTGTAACTTAAAGGAGTATTTGCTCCCTTAGCTGAAACTCTTATATAACCTTGCATTTCTTGATGTAATGCTGAACAGAAATCTGTACAATAAAATGGCCAAACCCCTACTTGTTTAGGTTCCCAAATTGATGTTTCAGTTCTACCTGGCATAATTAACAACTCTGAAGTATTTGCTCCAATCATTGAGAATCCGTGAGGGACATCATAATCTTGCTCTAAGTTAGTAATATGGAAGAATACCTTATCTCCTACAAAAACGCCTTCAATATTATCTGGTGCAAAGTGAGAACGAATCATTGTCATATAAATATGAACGTTATTTCCTTCACGTACCACTTTAGCATCTTTCTCGGATTTTGTCACATATGGATGTTTATTATCCGCTAATTGAAAGAATTTTGTAGAATTCGGCATTAACAATTCTGCAGGACATCCGGCAGCGTAATGCGGTTCACCAATAGTTGGGAAATCAAGAAGTAATTCCATTTTTTCTCCCTCTATATTAAATAATTGTGCAGATTGACATACTTCAGGACCTGTTGGTATGTAACGATCTTTAGTGATTTTATTCATCGCTACTAAATATTTACCGAAAGGTTTTTGAGAATTCCCTCCTGGAATCATTAAGTGACCCACAGAATAATAAACTGGATGACGATCAACCACTTCCCAAGTGCCAAGTTTCCATTTTACAACTTCAGATGAGATAAAGAAAGTAGTATATGCATTTCCCTTACCATCAAATTCTGTATGAAGTGGGCCTAAGCCTGGGTTTTTCACTGCACCTGCATTAACTGCTTCGTACTGAATAATTGGAATACCATATGCTTCTCCATCAAAAGCTTTGTCTTCAATGGCTTTTAACATTTTAGTAAATGAATGTGCCGTAAGTTCAGCCGCTAATTTTCCTGAACCAATAATGTATTCCCCATCCGGAGAAACGTCACAACCGTGAGGTGATTTTGGTGTTGGCAAGAAATAAACTAAACCAGGGAGTTTAGACGCATCCAATACTTTCACTTTAGTTTTCATGGTAGAAGTTGCCATATGGGTATTATCGTCCCATTCATTCTCAGCATAACGTGTATCTTCTTCTGTAAATTTACCTTCCGCCATCAGTTGCTCTGCATATTTCCAGTTCACTGCTGCGATGTAATCTTTATCATTTTGAGATGCGTTTACTTCTAAAAGAGAATTTGCTTCTTCAGTATTATAAGTAGTAAAGAAGAACCATCCATGAGATTTACCTCTACCTGGGTGCGCTAAGTCATAATCAAAACCTGGCATTCTAATTTGGAAAGCCAAATCCATATCACCATCTTCTTGATCCACACTAATAAAAGAAAGAGATCCTTTAAAATTTCCTTTGTACTCCGAAATTGGCATATCTCTTTGCGGTACTGGTACTGAAAAACGTGTTCCGGCAACTACGTACTCGGAATTTTCGGTAACAAAAGATGAACTGTGATTACCGGCAGAGTTAGGTAGCTCAATAATTTCTTCTGTTTCAAAAGTTTTCAAACTAATACGTGCAATACGTGGAGTGTTGTTTTCATTAATAAAAACCCAACGACCATCCACTTCACCTGCTGTTTGAGAAATATCTGGATGATGAGAATCTCCCCAAGGCACAAATCCAAAGGATGTTTCTAACAACGGGCGTGTTTCTTCATTGTATCCATACCCCTTTTCTGGGTCTTGTGAAAAAACAGGGATTACTCTAAACAAGCGCCCAGATGGTAATCCATATACTGATAATTGACCACTAAACCCACCTGAGATAAACGCGTAAAATTCATCATATTCTCCTGGTGCCACATAGGCCTTTTCTGCAGCAGAACCTCCAAGAGCTCCAGCAGATTTGTTTCCGTTATTACCTGTAGGCCCACCACAACTTGCGAAGGCGAAACTAGATACAGCTAATAAATAAAGTGCTTTTTTAAACATAGTTTGATTTTTTTTATAATACTAATTTGACAGTTTAAATGATTATTATTTTCAATTAAAGACATAAATATCTTTAATTGAAGTCACAAATATCTTTAATTTATATCTCTACCTGCATGATATTGATTTTTAATTGAGCTGATTTTTGTCATATAATTAAATTTGAAAACAAAAAAGCCCCCTGCAAAAGCAAGGGGCTTTTCAAAAAGTTTTCACAATTTATTCTGCAGCGGCAGGTTGAATCGTTCTAAAATATTCCGCAACCGAACGCGCTTCATCTTCTGTTAAATTTTGGTTTGCCATTGGAGAAGCATACTCTGCTAACAAGGCTCTAGCAATTGGGTCCTTTGCAACCATTTCATCTGGATTCAAGATCATGTTCATTACCCAAGCTGGATTTCTTCTTTCGTATATGCCCATTGGTGATGGCCCAATGTATCTTTTGTTTGCTTTATGACAAGCAGTACATTTTGCTTCATATACCACTTTACCAGCCTCTGCCAATTCCATGTTTATTTCATCATCAAATACCAATTCATCAATCGGCCCGATACCAACGTTTTCCATTGGATCAACTTCTTCAACTACGTCTTCAATAACCACTTCTGTAGTAGCAGCTGTTGCTGTTTCTTCTTCTGCTTCACCACCACACGCAGTAAATACTCCTGTAAGGGCAACAAATAATAATGCTTTATAATTCATCTTTAAAAATTTTTGTTTTAATATTAGCTCACAAATGTACGACTACAATTCTATATCAAACAGAATTTGAAACAAAAATCAACTCCCCATAGAATTAAATAAACATTGAACATAACTCCTTGATTAACAATAGTTTTAATTAAAATAACTTTTGCTATTTTCGCGTGTGATTCTATGATTTTAATCATCTACTAGATATAAACCATAAATTAAAAGACATTTTTATCTTTATTTAATAAAAAAAAATGACGCGCTTATAAATCTTCTCTAGTTATTTAGCCAGAATAAATTATCTTAGTTTCATGATCCTAAAACGCCCAACTGCAACCCTTACCCTGCTTTTCTATTTGATAGGCCCAACAATTATTGCCATCGAAAACCTGTCTTCAGGAGCAAGATCATTGGGATTATCCAACGCCAACGTTACTCTTCAAGACATTTGGTCCGCAAACAACAATCAAGCTGGACTAGCCTTTGTTGAGCAATTTGGTTTCGGGTTTTCATATGAAAATAGATTTGGTTTGTCCGAACTATCCATTAAGAATTTAAATGCGGCTATTCCCTTTAAATTAGGAACGTTCGGAGTTACAATCCAACAATTTGGATATTCAGATTATAGCGAATATAAGTTCGGAATCGGTTACGGATTAAAGGTTTCAAAACACATTTCAATTGGTGCCCAAATTGACTATTTACTTGTTTCCATATCCGAATCACAAACCCAAAATAAATCCGGTGTAACCGCAGAAATAGGACTGTTGGCAGATCTTACAAAAAACCTAAAAATGGGATTCCACATGTATAATTTACCCAACACTAAATTAAGTGGAGACTATGGAGAGCATATTCCGATGATACTAAAACTGGGTTTAAACTACAACTTTTCTAAAAAATTACTCACGATTTTTGAGATTCAAAAAAACATAGACTTAAACCCCGAAATCAAAATTGGCGTTGAGTATCATCCAATTGAGCAATTGTTTTTTAGAGGCGGAATTAATGCGCCAACAAGTTCAAGTACTGATGTGCAATTCTCCGCAGGAATCGGGATAAAACTCCAGCAATTTACTCTTGATTTAGCTTTTAATCACCAGTCGTATATTGGATATATTTCTCAAATATCCTTAAGTTATTCCCTTGTCAAAAAAGCCAATTGAACCCATTTCAAAAACATATTTTTATTGCAGCCCTACTTTTCTGTTCGGTCAATTTAATGGCCCAAAAAAAGGAGTTGAGAAACGATGTTATCCAACAGCGCTTAGAGTTTATTGCTCAACAATATGAGTCCTCTTCGATTGATTTTTCGACCCTAATTGAAGTTCTTTACTATTATTTTGACCATCCCTTAAGTTTAAATATAGCCACAAAAAGTGAGTTGGAATCCATTAGCCTGCTATCTCCATTTCAAATTAGAACTTTATTAAATCACCGCGTTCAATTTGGCGATTTAATTTCCATTTACGAACTCCGAAATTTGGAAGGTTTTGATTTTGTTACCCTACAAAACATTGTTCCATTTGTAGAGATTTCTTCCTCTAATACAGCAAATAGTTTCAATCTTAAAAAATCCTTAAAGTATGGACACCAAGAAATAATAAGTCTTTGGGGAAGAACACTTGAACAACAATTCGGCTGCGCTCAAAAAGACAGCAACACTAGCGAAAATAGCAGGTATATGGGTGACCCAAACAGATTGTATTTACGCTACCGTTTTGTTTATGGAACCAATTTATCATTTGGAATAACCGCTGAAAAAGATCCTGGTGAAGAGTTTTTTAAAGGGAGTAACCCGAATGGTTTTGATTTTTATTCCGCGCATTTATTCGCTTCTAATATTGGAATTATTAGGCAGGTTACTATAGGTGATTTTCATGCTCAATTCGGTCAAGGACTCACATTTTGGTCAGGTTTTAGTTACCGAAAAACAGCGGATGCTTTAAATATTGCGCGTTATGCAAGAAAGCTATCTCCTTACGCTTCAAGAAACGAAAACAACTTTTTACGAGGTATTGGGACGACTATCACATTAAACAATTTTGAACTCACCGCTTTTTATTCGAAGAAAGCAGTTGACGCCAATCTTATAGACCGGGATACCCTTTCTGCCCAAGACCAATCCTTCACTACTTTGCAAGAATCCGGACTGCATAGAACACCAAATGAAATAGCAAATAAAAAAGCAGTCTCCGAACAAATTATGGGAGCCAATATGACTTGGAGCAATACTATTTTAAAACTCGGAACCCGTTTAATTCACTCCAAATATGGATTTAGCATTGATAGGAGTACGCAGTTGTATCAAAAATTTTCGCTCGATACTAATCAATGGTATAACGGTGGATTGGATGCCAACCTTTTAGTTAAGAATATCAACTTTTTTGGCGATTTCTCCATGAGTAGCAATGGCGGGTGGGCCTATTTAGCTGGAGCCTTATTCAAATTAGATGACCGAATGAGTTTCACCATTGTAAATAGAAATTTTCAGCCTAATTATCTGAGTATTTACTCGAATTCATTTGGAGAACGCTCTGATAATACTAACGAAAAAGGAACTTATGTTGGGTTAAAGACGGATATTTCTAATAAATTAATCTTTACTGGTTACGTAGATAACTACCAATTTGATTGGCTCTCCTACTACGCTGATGGACCATTAAAGGGTTTAGATTATATGGCGCGTTTGCAATTTCATGTCACGAGATATCTCGATATTTATGCCCGTTTCAGGCAAGAATCTCAAACAATAAATCAAAACACAAACCAAAACATCAAAAGTTTAGGTCTTTCCAAAAGGAATTATTTGCGGTTTAATTTAACCTTCTCTGCATCCAAAACCTTGAAACTAAATAGTCGTGTTGAATTTAGTAATTCCAATTCCCCAGGAGCATCAAACGGAAATGGTTTTGCGATATACCAGGATTTACAGATTCATTTTAACAACCAAAAATCTACCCTTACCGGAAGAGTTGCCTTATTTGATGTAAACGATTATAATGCCCGTATTTATGCCTATGAAAATGACGTTTTATACTATTTCAGCGTACCCGCATTTTATAATAGAGGATCTCGAATTTATCTTGTTTATCATTATAAACCTTTTAAAAAATTCGAGGTTTGGGCAAAATTATCGCGCACTTTTTTGAGTCATGAAACCACAATAGGGTCGGGCCCAGAAATGATTCAAGGTCCGCAAAAAACCGAACTTAGAATCCAAGTAAGGTATAAGTTTTAATCTGACACCGTGAAGCCAAGCTTCTGCAACTGAACCCAATAATTCGGATATGATTTACCAACTACCTCTGGGTTTTCAATTTCTATAGTTCCATAAATCATAGACAATGGCGCAAAACACATGGCCATTCTATGATCTTGATATGTTTCAATTGGGAAACTTGGAGCACTACTTCTGTTAATCCCTTGCACGGTCAAAATACTATCCGGGGCAACATCAATGAATCCTCCAAATTTAGCTAGCTCTTGTTTAAGTGCAATTCCTCTGTTTGTCTCCTTGTGTTGTAACGTACTGGTTCCGGCTAAAACATAACTTTCGTTTACAGCTGATAAGGCAACCACAAAAGGTTGAACCAAATCTGGGGTTGTACTAAAATCTACAATTCTAGGCAATGAATTCGTTTGCGGCTTATTAAACTTTAAATGAAGTCCCACTTCATCGAATAAACTTTCCACCCCAAAATGACCAAATAATTCAGAGACATATGAGTCTCCTTGAATACTTTCGGATTTCACATCTTTCAATAACAAATGTTCAATTTCTCCAATTAAAACCAACTCATACCAAAATGCGGCAGCCGACCAATCTTTTTCCACTTCAATACGAAAATCAGAATATGGTTTGGGCGCAACGGAAATCGCATTTTTATTTAAATTAACTTGGGCTCCGCAAGTCCTCATTAAAGATGCTGTCATTTTAATATAATCTAGAGAAACCACATTTCCAGTCAAGTGAATTTTTAACCCATTTCGCAACGTTGGTCCAATTAGCATTAATGCAGTTATAAACTGGCTGCTCACGCTGGCTTCAATATGTACCTCTCCGCCTAAAATAGAATTTCCAGTAATTTTTAATGGCGGAAACCCTTCCTTTTCCACGTATTGAACTGTCGCTCCTAAATCCCTTAACGCATCTACAAGTGGAGCAATAGGACGCGATTTCATTCGCTCTGAGCCCGTTAATATTCGTATCCCAGGAGTAACCGATAGGTAAGCCGTTAAAAAACGAAATGCCGTTCCTGCATGTCCTACGTGAATGGTTTCAGGCAATTCTTCGAGAGCTGTCTTCAATACTTTGGTATCCTCGGCTTCAGACAAATTTAATATTTGACCCTTTTTTGATAACGCCTGAATAATCAGCAGTCTATTGGAAATACTTTTTGATGCGGGTAATTCAATGGCAACATCTTGAAGAATTTTTGGAGCTGCTAATTTCATCTCATAAATTATTGATGATCGTCAACCAGAGATTGTACGTATTCGAATGATTCAAGGGCCAATTCCATTGAAATATCTTGATCACAAACTGCTTTACCTGGCTCTGAAATCAAAACAAAATTCAAATTAGAATGCGCGTTCTTCTTGTCGTGTTTTAGCGGCAAAGCTAAATTCTCCGCTAAAAGCCACCCAACAAATTCCAAATCAAAAATATCTAAAATTAATTTCGTTATGCTCTCTAAATGCTCTTTTGATAAGCCCATTTTTTTATGGGAAATATACGCGGCACAAATCATTCCTGCCGCCACAGCCTCACCATGAAGAACCTCTGTGTCAGAGTCCATAAACAGAGTTTCAATGGCATGCCCAATCGTGTGCCCAAAATTCAAGACTTTTCGTGTGCCTTTATCCAAGGGGTCTTGAGTTACAAAACTGTTTTTAATAGCCACCGATCTAGGTAGTATTTCAGTCACAAAATCTATAGTTGGGTCGCCTTGATTTCTAATTTTCTCCCAAGAATTTGCATCTGCTATCAACGCGTGTTTAATCATTTCAGCATATCCGGAAATAAACTCTCTGTCGGGTAAGGTTTGCAAAAATTTTGGGTGAATAAAAACACCTTTAGGATTAGAAAAATACCCCAAATGGTTTTTCAATTGATTAAAATTCACCCCAACTTTGCCTCCAACAGAAGCATCTGCCATAGCCAAAAGAGTGGTTGGAATATTGATTACATCTATCCCCCTTTTATATGTTGCAGCAACAAAACCACCTAAATCAGATACCACACCGCCACCTACAATTAGAATAATATCTCCACGATTTATTTCCAAATCAGTGAAGTTTTCCCATAATTGATACGCAAAATCTAACGATTTACTTCCTTCTCCTGGTTCTATGGTAAAAACTTGTTGCTCTACCTTAAGCTGACCTAAATATATATCAATTACTGGAAGGCATTGGGATAAGGTATTTTGATCAGCGAAAACGTACCGTTTAGAATTGGGATAATTCTGGTCAACAAACTTGACCAGCTCCTCCATAGAATGGTCGAAAAAAACTTGATATGTTCCTGCGTCAATATTCATTAGCAATCACAAGAAATTTCTTCTCCTTTTTTTGACACACTTAAAATCGAAAATTCTTTGAGTTCTGTTTTCGAAAAATCAATAACCAAAGCTCCTTTATTTTCAGTTTCAAATTCAACCCGATACATTCTTGGCCAAATTTTCGTCTGACTTTCTCCAAAATCAACCTCTCCATCATTCAAAAGTTCCTTGTATTCAATACTCGAGAATCCTATACAACGTATTTCGCACCAGAATTTATCTGATGTTTCGAGGTTTTGATCCAATCGTATTTCTTCTAGAATTCGGTTGTTGGGTGTCCACAGTGTGTAATTTTTGGTATTTCTACCTCTCAAAAAAAGAGCCCAGGCCAATAACAAGCCTAAACCTACACCAAACCCATATATTCTTAATCTTCGCAACATTGGTGCAAAAGTAGGATAACTAGGGCATCTGTAAACAAAAAAAGAGTTGTATCAGTGATACAACTCTTTTTTAAATGTGCGGATGAAAGGACTCGAACCTTCACACCTCGCGGCACTAGATCCTAAGTCTAGCGTGTCTACCAATTTCACCACATCCGCATTCTTGTTTGCTAGATTCTAAGTCTAGCGTGTCTTCCTCTCGATAGCTATCGGGATTCTCCACATCTGCATTCGGGCGGCAAAGATAGTTATCTTTTACATTATGCAAACGAAAATGTATTTTTTTGATTGCTTTTTTTGTTGATAAATACTGTCAATTTAAGGTGATTTTCATGGCTGATAATTTGAAACTATGACCTCTCATTTTACCTTTGGCGATTCATGGAAAAATTCGTTCAAATAGATCCAAAAAAAGAAACCACACCAAAGGTTTTCGGTACAATGCTTGGCACAATAGGTCCTAGACCCATCGCGTTTGCTAGCACCATGGATGCAAACGGGAATCCTAATTTGAGTCCGTTTTCTCAATTCAATGTTTTTAGTGCCAACCCACCAATTGTTGCATTTTCCCCCTCAAGGCGTGTACGCGGGAATACCACTAAGCATACGTTGGAAAACATTAAAGAAACGGGTGAAGTGGTTATCAACGTAGTCAATCATGCTATTGTTGAACAAATGTCGCTTTCCAGTACGGAATATGCAGAAGGGATTAATGAATTTATTAAATCTGGGCTCACCCAAGTAAAGAGTGAATTGGTAAAGCCCTTTCGCGTACAAGAATCACCGGTTGCAATGGAATGCAAAGTGATTGACATTATAGAGTTAGGTACAGAAGGCGGAGCTGGGAATTTAATTTTATGTGAAGTGTTATTGTTTCATGTAAATGAAAATATATTAGATGAAAATGGAGCTATTGACCAAACTAAAATTGATTTGGTTGGAAGAATGGGTGGCGATTGGTATTGCAGAGCTCATGGGGATGCCATTTTTGAAATTGAAAAACCTTTAAGAACCTTGGGCATTGGAGTAGATCAAATACCTGCCGATATTCGAAATTCCAAAATATTAACCGGTAACGATTTGGGCCGGTTAGGAAATGTGGAAAAATTGCCCAATGAGTTAGAAGTGAACGATCATAAACTTTTTGAGTTAAGCGAAGTGTTTCTGGAACATGAAGATAACGCCATTGCTTTGGAAGAAGCGTTACACACAATTGCAAAAAATCAAATAAAAAATAATAATATAGACCTTGCGTGGATGACACTCCTCGCATTTAACGACCAATAAATAAAATGGATTTACAATTACAAGGAAGAATTAAAGTAGTAATGGATACCCAAACATTTGATAGTGGGTTTTCAAAAAGAGAATTTGTTGTTACCACACAAGAACAATATCCACAAGATGTGAAGTTGGAGTTCTTAAAAGATAAAACTACCACACTAGATAGTTACAATGTTGGAGATGACGTAAATGTTCACTTTAACGTTCGTGGAAACGAATATAACGGCAGATATTTTGTGAATTTACAAGCGTGGAAAATGGAAAAAGCAGGCGCTGCGGCACCAGCTGGAAACGCACCACTTCCAACTCCTCCACCAATTGCTGCTGGAAACGATGATGACGACCTGCCATTCTAGGTTGGACGAAAACAATCAAATATGAGCTTTATTAATAAGTTCGTTAAAATTTATAAAGCACTATTGCCTTCGCCATTTACGATTGCAATAGTGCTTTCTTTTTTTGCATTTGGTGTTGCTCTCCTCTTTGGTGAGGGAGTGGAAAATGAATTTAAACCCTATACTATTCTTACCTATTGGGAAAACGGCCTATGGAATAACGGCCTATTAGTTTTCACTATTCAAATGATGTTAATGTTAGTACTGGGACATGTTCTTGCATTAAGTAATCCTGTAAATAATTTTATACATCGGGTAACCAAACACCTTAATTCCACACCAAAAGCAGCTGCAATAGTTACACTATTAACCATTTTAGTTGCCTTTTTTAACTGGGGATTAGGCTTGATATTCGGAGCCGTTTTAGCACGTAAAGTAGGCGAAGAAGCTCTAAAACAAAACTGGAAAATAAACTACCCGCTTATTGGTGCTGCAGGATACTCCGGATTAATGGTTTGGCACGGAGGTTTTTCTGGCTCCTCTTTGAGTAAAGTTGCAGAGCCGGGCCACTTAACTTCACTAGCCGACTCCTCACTTGAACTAACAAACCTACCTGATTCGATTGACTTTAGTCAAACCGTTTTCTCATCGATGAACATAACCATTTCAATGGCGCTTTTGATCTTTGTTCCGCTGGCTATGTATTGGATGGGCAAACGGGTAAAACCGACTGGTTATGTTCTGGAGTCGAAGTTTATTTCTTCTAATACCGAGTTAGTAACTGGTGCAGAGAGGTTAGACCATTCACGAATTCTTGGATATTTTGTTGGTGGAATAATCCTCACCTATGTTTTTTACCAAATGTTTTGGACTCTAGGGTTTGTTCATTTTTTCACTCCTAACAACATTAATTTATTGCTTTTAGGATTAGGAATCACATTCCACCAAAACCTGTATTATTTCGTGAAGGCAGTTGATGAGGCCATTTCGGGAGCAGCTGGGATTTTAATTCAGTTTCCATTGTATTTTGGGATTTTAGGAATTATGCGTGATTCTGAATTAATAACGCAATTCTCTAGCTTTATAGCCAGTGTATCTACACCTGAATCGTTTACATTTTTCACTTTTTTTAGTGCTGGAATTGTTAATATTCTCATTCCAAGTGGTGGCGGGCAATGGGCAATTCAAGGACCGTTATTGATTGAAACAGCCAATGAAATAGGGGCTCCTTTGGCGAAGAACATAATGGCATTTGCGTATGGAGACCAAATTACAAATATGTTACAGCCATTTTGGGCATTACCATTACTAGGAATAACGGGGCTTAAAGCAAAGCAAATATTGCCATTTACACTTTTCATCTTATTAATTTCACTACCCATTTTTCTTCTTGGGCTTTGGCTTTTTTAGATTCGCAATCTATGTGAATAACCCTCTAATTAGGGAATATACCACAACGAAAGGATAGAGAAGTCCTGACCCAATGTACTCAAAAAGATTAAATTTAGAATTCGAAAAACTTTTCATTGGAATAATCACCAATAAATCGGCTAGTAACTTGCCGGTCAATAAAATGTAAAAGGGCGTCCAATTTCGCAAAATCACACCCGAAAACACACTTGTTACTATAAGAAAAGAAGTACCGAAAACGAGTAATCCAATCGCTTTAATAAACCAATTGGAATAACTTTTTCCTTTCGATGCCCAGCGAATTCTTTGCTTAAAATACTTCTTCCATGTCTTTACTGGATTGGTTCTAACGATAGATTGAGTTTTCAAAGAATAAACTATTCCGGTGGGGAATTCTTCCAAAATAGCCATAAGCAAAAACTGGTCATCGCCAGTTTTTAACGCATAGTTATTTACGTAGGGGTTCACTTGCAGGAAAGCTTCTTTTCGAAACAACATATTTGCAGCATTTGCAGATACCGGTTTTCCCTTTCCTGCAGAACCAGCCGTTGTACCTTGTAAACCCAAAAATTCAATCACCTGAAGGCTATTCATAAAGCCATCGTTTTCTTGAATAAAAACAGGGCCTAAAATCATTTGAACGTGATCAGTAATGCTTTCAACCATAGATGAAATCCACGTTTTAGGAACATTACAATCCGCATCTGTTACAGCAATCCATTTTGATTTTGATAAAGAAATTCCCGTTTCAATAGCCTGCTTTTTCCCAACACCTTTATTTTTAACTACATGAACTTTTTCATTTGAATACCGTTGGAGAATACTATAAGTATCATCTGTTGAATTATCATCTATAAGAATGAGTTCTAACTTTTCGAGAGGGTAATCAATTTCTTTAAGACCATGAATTAAACTCACAACGTTTTTAGACTCATTCTTTAACGAAACAACGATAGTAACCGAAGGCAAAGGCTTTGGATCTGACGTAGATACTAATTCAGTATTAATACCTTGATACAACCAAACCATTAGGAGGAAATATCCTACACTAAAACCAACCGAAAAAGTTATTAAAACAATCACTATGAATTCTTGAAAATTCTTGTTTGCAATACAAAAATGGTTCCTATTGCGGCAGGTACTGCTAGGTTAATTACCCAAATTGCAAATGTTGTAGCTATCATACCTAGTTCATTGGTAGAAACCATTGTAAATATAGTTAATGCAACTACTTCGCGTATACCTAATTCTGCTAATGTAATGGTGGGTATTGCCGTCAACGTAATTAAATACACCGGAATTAGAACTACGGCCTGACCAAAACTCAAGTCCACATCAAAGAATAAAAACAATAAATAATATTGAGTGGTAAAAATTATAAATCTTAAAAAACTCAACGTCAATACCCACAATAAATCACGCTGATTGAAATAGGAAAAGACTTGGATATACTTTTTAAATCTACTCCATAAAAATTTTATTCGAGATAGAATAATCGTCAGAAAGGATGTGTTGATGAAGGCTAAAACAATTAAAGCAAAAAACACAACGTAGAGTTGTAAACCCACATAAAACATCCATGGATGGATGGTATCAGAATAATAACCTTTAAGGTAAAACAGAGACGCCAATGCACCTACTAAAAGAGTTATTACCAATTGACTTACGCTACTAACCACAGTAATAAGGGTAGCTTCAATACGGTCCGCTTTCTGAATATAGATTACTCTACCTGCGTATTCGCCAATTCTATTTGGGGTAAATACACTTACTGTTACCCCTGATATTACAGCTTTAAATGCTCTAAAAAACGAAATTTTCTCGATTTTAAAAATCAAAAAACGCCACTTTATTGTTTCGATAGACCAATTCAACAGTACCAGAGAACATGCAATAATTACTAACCAAAAAGAATTTGAATCAGATAAATGAGAATTAAAATATTGAATTATTTCATCAATATTTTTAGTCGCTAAAATTCGGTTATAAATGAACCAAAAGGTTAAAACTA
This sequence comes from Salibacteraceae bacterium, assembly GCA_041563475.1. Lineage (GTDB taxonomy): Bacteria > Bacteroidota > Bacteroidia > Flavobacteriales_G > Salibacteraceae > CAJXZP01. The sequence goes on along the minus strand of JBFFMY010000004.1, from coordinate 34,816 downwards.
ACATGAGTCCCTTGAGGAAAATACCTAAATATCGAAAGAGTTTCTTTTTCTTTGTGGACTGCATACGCTCAATTCACGCAAATTTATTCAATTTGGCAACAGAAAAAATTATTTTAGGCATTGATCCTGGAACTACTATCATGGGATATGGAATCATAAAGATTTCAGGAAATAAAGCCGAAATGCTAACCTTGGGTGTAATTCACTTAGCCAAGCTGCCCAGTCATGGAGCCAAGTTAAGACGGATTTTTGAGCGTACTTTAGGACTTATTGATGAATTCCATCCAGATGAAGTGGCTTTGGAGGCCCCTTTCTTTGGGAAGAATGTTCAATCTATGCTAAAATTAGGCCGAGCCCAAGGTGTTGCGATGGCAGCCGCTGTATATCGTGATTTACCCATTTTTGAATATGCCCCTAGAAAAATAAAACAGTCGATTACAGGGAAGGGAACAGCTTCAAAAGAACAAGTTTCTGCTATGTTGGTGAGTATTTTAAAGTTGAAGTTGGATGACCTACCAAAACAACTTGATGCCACGGATGGATTAGCCGCAGCTGTTTGTCATTTCTTTCAAAGTTCAAGTGTAAAACAGGGTAAAACCTATTCCGGGTGGGAATCATTTGTGAAAAATAATCCCAAAAAAGTTAAGTAAAGCTTTTAAAAGCTTGATTTATTTTATTTGAAATTTCCACAAACTCATTCGGCTCCAATTTTAATTTAGGATTTGCGAAATTCATATCTCCCATCCCATTAATTGGAATCAAATGCATATGCGCATGAGGCACTTCTAATCCAATGACAGCAATACCCACTCTATCGCATGGAATGACCTTCTCGATGGACTTCGCTACCTTTTTACTAAACACCATCATTTCGCCAACCAATTCATCTTCCAAATCAAAAATATAATCCACTTCCAATTTTGGAACAACAAGCGTGTGCCCTTTCGTTAAAGGCGAGATATCCAAAAAAGCATAAAACATATCGCTTTCAGCTACTTTATAGGATGGAATTTCTCCATTAATTATTTTCGTAAATATGGAAGTCATTTCTTTCTATCTAGAAATTTCAATGATTTCAAATTTCATTTTTCCAGTAGGCACATCCACTTCGGCAATATCTCCTACCGAAGTTCCAAGTAGTCCTTTTCCAATCGGAGATTTAACCGAAATCTTTCCTTTCGATAAGTCCGACTCTGTTGGAGCTACAAGAGTGTAGGTCATCACCGCACCATTAACTACATTCTTAATTTTAACTTTCGATAAAACCAACACCTTTGATAAATCTAAATTCGATTCATCTAATACACGTGCATTACTCAACTCATTTTTTAAATGCGAAATTTTTGCTTCCAATAATCCTTGAGACTCTTTAGCGGCATGGTATTCTGCATTCTCAGATAAATCACCTTTATCTCTTGCTTCGGCTATTTGTTGCGTAATAAAAGGTCTTTCCACCTTTTCCATTTGTTCTAATTCAGCTCTTGCAGCTGCCAACCCTTCTTCGGTATAATAAGAAATATCCGTCATTTTCTGTGCATTTTTATAATGCGACAGTCCCGCTTGAATCAAGCAGGACTGTGCAACAAAAGTAATATTTTTTTAAATCTCTCCTTACAAGTTTAATCTAAGACCCACTGTATTAACTCCAGAAAAGTTACGTGTAGCTCTGTAAGAATAATCAATATCTAAAGAACTTCCCGTCTTATTTACTGGAATAGCAACTGAGATACCAGCTGAAGGTCCAGAATACGCCAACGTAGATAAGGCAGAATCCGTGATTTTATCTTCGTACAAATAAGCTGCTCTAAACATTATAAATTCTTTAAATGCATATTCTACACCCAAACTCATTTGATCTTTACCAAAAGAGTTTGACATGAAGTTAAATGCAGGTGAAATTCTATGTGTAGCTCTTATACCTGTTTCTTCTGAATTTTCTAATTCACCAATCAACACGTCATACGTTAAACCCATATTTAAAATAGATGGTAACTCAACTCCTTGTGTTCTTTGTGAAACAGTGAATTCTTTTGAATCAATAGAAGTTTTGGTTGAAAACCCATCACCGGTAAATTGAAGTTGGCCTCCAATATTTTTAAGGGCAATTCCAAATTTGATGTTATCATTATCCCCAGTTACATAACGAATACCAAAATCAAACGCCATAGCAGAAGCTTTGGCATTTGAGATACCTTCCGTAACAACTTTTGTGGTAAAACCAGCGTAAATACTGTTGGAAAATTCTCGAGCATACGACAAAAAGAATGTGCCATATTGCGCGTTAAAAGTTCCCGACCCATCAGGTAAATCAGTAGTTGTTCTTTTGATATCTCCAAAATCCATAGATTGAAAACCTGCAGCAACAACACTATAATCACCTAAACGTTGACCATAACCTATGGAGCTAATTCCAATTCCTGAACCGCCTAACCACGAAGAGTAGTTAATGCTAATGTCCATTTTTCTGGTCATCGCCAATCCTGATACATTCAAAAATGTAGCTTCAACACCAATAACACTTGCTGAATTTGCATTTCCAAAACCACCACTACGTGCCCATGGATTAATTTTTAGTTGCTCTGCACCATTAGATCCAATTCGGTCTTTATTACCTGCATAAACCGCAGGTATAGACATTAAAAGTACTAGTGATACCCCTAAAATTTTACTTATATTATTTTTTATTCTCATAATAACAAAATTGTAATTCTAAATATCTACTACTAACTTTTAAAATGAATCTAAATCAACAGGACGAAGAGAACCGAACCATTTTAATATTACTTCACCAACTCCGGGAACTTCAACATGTATTAAATACATTCCACTTCCCACTGGAATAGCAGCTTGGTTTTTTAAATCCCAATCTATAGAAGTAACAGAATCATCATCCTTCGAAAACTCACGTACCAAAACACCATTTAAAGTATAAATTCTTACTTTACATTTACCCGGAAGGTTGGTAACTTTAACCCTAAAGTCATTTTTGTCTTGTTCGTAATCAGCATAGGCATAATACGGATTCGGTACTACTCTAATTAAATCGAGCGCTTCCTTAGCCACTTCATTTTGACCTACTCGACTTTCCATTCCAACTAAAGAGAATCCATAGGTTGGGCGACCACCGTTAATAGTTTTAGCCACATTATCTTTAGTATCCAGACCTGTTTGTGGTGTTCCATTCAACGTTGTTATATTATCGGTTGCAACAAATGTTTGGTTTCGCATATACGTGGTGCCATTATATGAAACAGGCCCTCTCTCAACCAAATACTCTACGCCCTCTTCCAAGGTACTACCAATGCTCACTTTTGGACCTGGAGAATAATGTGCAAATTGTTTTTTCACTCGAATTTGAACCGTTGCTGTATTTGAAAGCAGTTCTTGATTAAACTCCAGTAAAGGCAACCCAACCCACATGGCTGCTCTATATACATTTTCATAGTCCAAAGCCACGCCTGTTGATAATTTGGCATACATAAACTCACCATCGTCATATGCTGGCATCCTATTTCTTGGATCGTTATATGTGACTGGAACCAAATAAGCTGATTCTTCTACTTCGTTGTTTCGGAAAACATACACATAATGCTTACCTCCAAAACGAATAATATTACTTGCAATACCCTCATAAGTAGTATTAGATGGATTCCAAATCATATCATCACCATTCTCAGATTTTAAATATGAATCTTCACCAAAAGCAACATTCAATCTTTCCCCTGTTTCCACATCCATAGCATAACCTGGGAACCAGCCCATTCCAGTAGTTGATATTAAATCTCCTTCTGCAGCGTTATAACCAGCATCACCAGCAGAAAGTCCACTTTTGTCTACAGACGGATGCGCCCTTGGGTCCAATTTAACAGCATTGCCTTGAGAAAGTGCTGGATCATCTTGTGTTTCCACAACAACGCAACGAGACCATAATGATTTATCCGCAGTAAATACAATATCCACTCCATCCAAATATTTCAATTGATATCCTCTGTTTTCTGTAATAATAGGCAACCCTTGATACAAGGCACTAAAGTTTTTACCAGGGCGGTTTGTTGCCGGACCATGGGTATTCCATGTTCCCATTCTGAATGCTGTCCACTGACCTTCGATAATACTTTCAAAATGTTCATCCTCATCAATAGAGATTCCAGTTTGACCTCCAGGAGGAGTAAAACCAAGATCGTAATCAAAATAAGGATCTAAGTTATCCTCTGCGTTCTTACCAGAACGAATCCAGTTTTGATAGATATTACCATCCTGATTTCCAACACCAGATAACCATTGTTTATTATAGTCATCATAAATTATTTGAGAGCCAATAACTCCATTTGTAAATGGATCATAACCTGCATTTTCAACATCCTTCACTGTTATTGAAATCCCTAATTCCGGAACTAACTCCTCTTTCTGAGAAGAAATACGTGATTTAGAATAAACAGTGTCCATAACATCGCCAGTGTCATCAGTTTGAATTAAATACCATGAAGATTCTCCAAGCCCTTTTCCAGTAGTATCATAGAAATTAACTTGATAATTTCCACTTTTAACTTGCAAAGGATCTATAATTTTAACCTCAATAGGTGTGTTTGTTGTTCCAGCAATGTCTCCAGGAATATATGTAGGCGTTCCTGATTTGTATGGTGCACCACTCATAATTTCCTGTTTGGTAGTAGGATCTAACTCTAGAAAATGTCCATTATTTCCAATACCTTCCAAGCGCGTAACAGGTACAAAATCACCAAAAGACGAACCTAATACCTGACCCTCATTTTGCATTTCCGTTTTATGTGGAATGGCAGAATAACGAATGATTGGTCCAGTTGGAGCCTTTCTACTCGGTAAATACGGAGTTTTTTGTCCATCTAACCCATCTGGATCTTGTTGGTTATACGTTTTGTAATTGTTATACGCATAAGCTATAGCCATATAATAATAAGTTCTATAATTTACCAGGGTACGTTCTCCTTCCGCAAAAGCATCTTCTGTTCTTGTGAAGGTTTTAAATACTCCCTCATTTGAAGCAATATCCACACGTAATTCAGGAACAATTGCTTCAAGATCAAGATCAAATCTATAATTGATTAAACGAGTTACGTCATCTTCAACATCACATTGAAAAACCAAACGTGCTTTATCTTCATCATATAAATCAGCTGCTGAAACTGAAGCGTCACGTAATTGAAATACTTGATAACCTTGAAATCTATAACTTCTATACTCACGAGATAGAGAATCGTATAATACTGGATCAGAAACTTTATCTGCAGTATCTCCATTCATTGCAATCGTATCCGGAGCAACAATAAAAGGATCAATTTCAAAGTAATCATCGTTAGCGTTATTCCCTGAAACGTTATCCAATTGAAAAACCAATTGTTGATCCAATTCTGTAATAGAAACAACTGGAGCATCAGGACCATCTAATAACTGGAAACAGTTATCAAATAATGCTTGTGTTTTGGTATCCGCTTGTTTCATCGCTTTAACAGATGCACCTGCACCACCTGCATTCGCTTTAGCCCAAACAACACCAACTGTGATATTATTAATGGCACCTGGAGCTAATCCAAATGGACCAGCTGATTGCACAAACCTTCTATCAGCAGGTACGTTACCTGCGGTTACCTCCGTCCAATTGGCTTGAGGATCTCCATCTGTTCCCCAACCTTTCGGATCAGAATCACCAGGAAACATAAAGTCAGCTTCTAATAATGGTTGAACAACGCCTGGACTACTTTGGTATCCCGTTCCACCGTATACCATTTTCGTATTATCTCTCCAAAAACTTCTTAAGTAATTGTAATAATCAGTCGCTACTCTAGGATCTCCACGAACTGAATTATCGTTATTAAAGTACAAGAATGCTCTCATACCCAAACGTTCATTATCAATTAATCCATCCCCATAACCAACTCCGGACCCACTGTAAACTACACCATCATCCGCAATTGCGTCTGCGTAAGAATTACACAAACAGTTATCTTTCCCATCGGCATCTTGGAAAGGACCTTGAAAGAAATCTACTCCAATAGCCGGTGGGTTTGCACCATAACCTGGACGACCAGCGTTATCATCATCAAACTCATCCCCATTGTAACAGTAACCTAAGCCTCTTTCTACGTCACTACCCACGTAATCATCTTGTGCGTTTCCTAAATCAGGATCTACCCAAAAACCGAAGTATGTATCTTCTAAATCAAATGAGGAACGATTTACCAACTCGTAGTTGTAAAAGGTCATGTTATTCACTTCATCGTTCGTTGCAAATGAGAATGCTTGAGCACGAATTTCCATTCCAATGGATTGTCCTCCTGTTTCTGTATGGATATTTCCTTTATCATTAAAAATCCACCATAAATTCTCATCACCATACACATTTAATAATTGTCCTTGACAATCTACATTTCCAGTTAAATCATATCCTGGGTAATCACCTGCATCAGGATTGTAAAACCCATCACCATCCACATCAATAAAAGGAGCTAAATATGTAGCTTCCTCTTTAGACGGGTCTCCCATAGCTGGCCATGTTTTAATAAATTCTGGTATTTCTGTGGAACCATCTGCATATGATTGAACAAAATTATCTACCTCTTGACGGGTACTTTTAAAATGTCTATCCCATTGCTCACAAGTACTTGGATCAATTTCAGCTGTAACGGTACTTAAAGGTCCCGTCCAAAAGTCCATACCTACTTGTCTAAATCTTAAAGCAGCCACTTTCAATTGCCCAGAAGCATCTCTACCACCCAGCCATAGCGAGCCAGCAAATAAGGACGTTTTACCAGATTCTCTAGGCACCTCATATTGAGGCACACCTACTAAATCCCACCACATATCACCACCTGTTTGGATTACGGCACGAATGTTATTGATAGAAAGTTCATTTGAACTAACAGGAGGCGCGCAGTTTGCGGCTGTTCCGTTTCCTGAATTCTCTGATTTTTTAAACTGCCCTTGATATTCTCTAGAAAATGAGAATGTAGAGATTAGTACAGCCAATACGGCTAATATGGAAGCTTTCATGTTCATGTTTTTTATTTCTTTACCCAATGTCTTACTTTTTTTTAATTTTCATAAATGATGTAAGTCCACTAGAATGTTACTAGAACACCTATTCTAGTTCTACGTGGCAGATTATAATTTCCTGGGTTATTAATTTTCATTGAATATTGTTCTCTAAATGATTGTTCATCCAATTGAGATTGAATATCATTTTGGTATCTCGAATCCGTCAAATAACCATCATCACTAGGTGTTCCAGTAAATTTGTACACAGATCTTACATTCAAGCTGTTTAACACGTTAAACATTTGTAAGTAAACATTCATGCGCATTGGGTGTTTACTATCCTTTGCAAGTATTAAATTCTTATCAATTTTGAAATCCATTCTAAACTGCCAAGGTAAACGCGAACCGTTTACAGAACCACTTAAAGTTGCTGCTCCCACAGGGTTAATAAACCCTTCTCCCGTAACAAAGTTTTGTTGAGAATAAGGAGTTCCAGAACCCACATTAAATACAACGTTTGCTCCTACTCCTTGCAACCATTTTGCACTTTGAGGACCATTATATGCTTTGCCATTTCCGAATCTGTAATCAAAATTAGCTACGATATTATGTCTTTGATCGTAATTTAATGGAGATGTATTTCTTAAACTTTGTTTTCCTGATCTAACCAGGTTTTGTGCACTAAAGGCATCTGATCCTGTACCTGCAGCAAATTGCAATGTATAGGATGCTGTTAAACGAATGTTTTTAGTTCTTCTTAAATCATATGATAATACTAATCCCTTAACCGTACCAAAATCAATATTTCCGTAGGTAATATACGTTCTAGGATATGCGTTTTGCAGTCCAACAACTTGAACCATGTTTCTTAACTCTCTATAAAAAGCTTCTAACGATATAGATGAACTTTTTGTAACTACTTGTTTAAAACCAACAGCATAATCAATTGTTTGAGATGGTTTAAGATTTGGATTACTTAGTACCCCATTTGAAGATGCATCTAAAAAGTAATAATCCACCACATTTAAACGTGCAGCGGTAGAACTACCATTTGCGGTTGGGCGTCTTGTTAAAACGTCATAATGCGCAAAGAACAAAGCCTCATCATTAATCGGGAATGAAAATGCGATACGTGGCATTACGTTAACCTGTGGTGTGTAATCTTGAAAAGAATTTACATTAATATCACTTGAACGTGTGTTTTCTTTATCCACTAATAAAGGTGCAATGCCCGAAGGGCCTTGCAATGCATCACCACTAGCAATTTCATTACCTTCTTTATTATACCAAGTTCCACCATCACGGTAACCGGTAATTTCAGTTGGGTTTTGAACATTATCTACATACACAACATAATCATCGCCAACATTATTTGGAATAGCATATCCTTCTGTATTATTTGCTAAATCTCTTGCCGCATTTTCTCCAGCTTTAATGGTAGGTAAAAGCACATATTCATCTTTCAAAACGGATTGATTCAAATCCAATCTATCAATACGCACTCCCACGTTAAATACCAAATCATCAAAAGCATATTTATCTTGAATCCAGCCAGAAACGTAATTCGGACGGAATGCATCTACAGGTCTGGTATAATTTCCATATTCATCAGTAGCATTAAAAAAGTCGTTTAAAGAAGTACTTCCTGTGGTTTGATTACCATAGGCGTCAAAACCATAATAATTCACCAAACTGTTACCACTATTTAATAACTCCTGCGTACTAAAAAATTCAAGTTCAAGTTGATCTGGAGTTAGATTATTAAAATCAATAAAATCATTTCCATCAGGATTTAAACTTAAACTATTACGTAAATTGTAATCGAAAAAAGATTGAGCATCCTCATTTATCTCACCGGTATACTCACCTGGAGCAGCATTTAATCGATCGTACGAAACCGTTGGAGCGGTTTGCTCACTTGTAACAGTTGGGTTTAAAACATCTAGATTCTGCAAATGTGAATTTGTTCTCAAGTTCCCAATAGTCCATAAACCACGAGGCGCAATTGAATATCCTCTCATCACACGTTGCTCATATTCAAATCCAACAGAAACGGCATGTTTCTTAATATCAGCAGAACCCATTAAACTAATACGATATTGTTGATTTTTTGATTTGGTAGACCCATTCGAGATTCCCGCATGACTAGACCACACTCCATAAACAGTATTTGGCGCACTACCATTAATATACCCACCACTATTTTGAATATTTTCAATATTTCTCAAATAATAGTTCGCTTCATTTGGACTAATAAACCCATTACCGTCTTCATCTAAAGACGCTTTATTTCTGTCATACACAGGATTTCCATCTTCATCGTATCCTTCCCAACCAAAAATATTATAATAGTTAGATGTGTATGCAGTCATTTCAGGATTCAAATCGCTAGGTTTAAAACCAATTAACGTATCCTCAAATGTTTGTTGCACCCGATAGGTTCCTTGTGTTACCCAGCCCTGATCTGCACCTAAATATAAAGAATCACCATCTAATGTAACATTTGCATATTGTCTTTGTTGAAATCTTTGAAACTGTCCAATATATCCATAATCAAAATAATTTTCTCCATGCGTAGCATCTGCACTTTTTCTATTATCCTCATTGTAATCAAACTGAATACTGTAAAAGGCATTTTTCACACTGGATTTACTCGCTTCGGTATCGGTATTATTACCAAATCTTTGTACAAATCGACCAAATACACGCCAGTTATTTGAATTGATTTGAGCGTTGTGTGCTGCATTGTACAACGAACCAGTATAACTATACCCCTTTCTTGAATTTCCATTGTAAGAACCCCCAAAAGTTAAGTTCGTGTTTTTACCTGTGTTAAAATCCAATTTACCATTTAAAACATAGGTGCCACTTGCAACGTTTTGTTTTGTTTTTACTTTTTCAAATGAATCACCTCTTAATAATTCTGCATTTTGAATGGTTTGTCCAAACCCAGGTAAAATTGTTACAGGGTTTTGTTGAAGATCAGATAGTACGTCATCTTTTACTTTCCAAATACCAATAGCGGAAGGTGTTGGGTCAACAGCATGTGTAAAGTTACCTGAAAGGAAGAACCCAACGATTGGCTCAGCAGTTTTGTTTTTATTTGAATCCCTTTTCATTACTAATGGTCCTGAAAGAGAGCCTTCGACCACATTATATCCATACGCATCCAAACCATACACATCATTTCCAAATTTAAATCCAGAAGTTAAATACTCTACGGCACCGTGATACTCTTTAGAAGGCCCTTTAGTTGTTATACTAATAATACCACCTGTAACATCACCGTATTGCGCAGGTAATCCACCTGTAATTACAGAGATTTCGCCAATAGAACTTTTAGGTAAGTTTGAAGATCCGGTAACTTTCATACCATCAATATAGTAGTAGTTTGCATCAGAACGCGCCCCACGAATATTTAAATTACCAGAACCATCATCTGCAGCATATACACCGGCAGTAGTTTTAGCCGCATCCGTAGCAGAACGAACGGCCATGTTTTCAAAATCTTCGGCAGACACCGTTGCTTTTACAGCAGTATTACCTTTATCAATTAGTTTATTCTTATATTCACTAACAACAAACGTGGTCATTTCAATGGCGGTACTTTCCATTTTCACATCCACAAACTTTGTTTGCTCCGAGGTAATAGTAATACCATTTAACTGCACTGGTTTATAGCCAACAAACGTAGCTTTTAAGGTGTAGGTTCCAGGAGAAATAGGCTTAATTACATAATTTCCATCAAAATCAGTTTGACCACCGGCCTTCTGAACACCATTCAATTCAAGAATGATATTTACAAATGGTAAAGGCTCACCTGTACTTGAATCTTTAATTTTTCCTTGAATTCCAGATTGACCCGCTTGAGCGAATGCTCCTGCTGAAATTATAACGGTGAGAATGAATGACGATAGTACCTGTTTTAACATAGTTTAATATTTAATATGTCGAATATTATTTTCCCGAATTTTAAAGGCCGTAAAGATATATAAATCGCATACTTGAACAAATATATTTTGGTTGCTTTAATCTACCTCTACAACAGTGATTTACGGTTTTTTTACTTCCTAATTTTGTATGATTTTCACTACTTATTTAAAATTGAACGTTTAAGCAGGTTATACTACTATTAATTTTTCATTAATAAATTTTAACAAGTCAAAACAGCCAAAACAAATCAATCTTGTTTAATCCAAATCATTTTAAGTGTTCTTTTACGTGCTCGAATGGTTTCACGGATTTTTACGGAAATGGTTGGGTTTACAAAAAATTAACAAAATCGATAAATGGGTGAAATTGAAAGTAATCATCTGTTTTTCAATTATTCAGACGATTAATTTATTTTTCAATATTCTGGACGATTTAAAACCACAGACCCAATTACCATGCTTTCAAGGTCAAATTCATTTTCAGGCTGTAGGATTTCAATTGTATAATTTTTTTGGTTAGAAGCTTTCTTCTTTTCCTGATTTCTATCAAAGGCATGATGATCGACATTTTCTTCTGAAAAAGAATCATTTTGACGCACCTTTTCTTCTGAAATTTCTTTTTCGTAATCGCTGTAATCATTATTTGAAACAACCTTCTCAACTGCGGCATTCTCCAATGAAACATCCGCTGTTTCTACTCCATATTTTTCTTCAAATTGCGAAATAGGATCGTTAATCCCCCAAGAATTCTCTTCCTTTTCAGAATTATTATTCAAAATCTTTTCCTGCTCCCTTTCTTGATTCTTTTTATACCAGTTATATAAAAAATATGCAATTCCGCCAACAATATAAATCCACTTCATACTTCTAATTATTTTTTAATGAACCATCCTTCCCAAAATGGGGGTTTCTTAGATTTTCTATTTCTATCTGATTTTTTTTTGGTCCGCTTCATGTTCTTTTTTGACTCTTTTGATTGCCGCTTTTGGTACTGTTTTTTGGCTTTATCATCTGCCTTTTTACCGGCCCTTTCTCTCTTCTCAATAGCTTTATACTGCTCTTTTTCTGATGGTGGCTTGGGTGGTTTGGTTTGCCCAACTACCATTGGAGCCCATAACAAAGCGGTTAGGAAAATAACAAATGAGACAAAATATTTAATACTTTTTATCATTAAATCCTGTTGTATAAGTAGTTAATCATTTTTGTAAGTTGTTAGATAACTTACTTTTGCAAAGTAATTGCTACGTACAAATATCATTCATTTTAGTTTATGAAAACAAGTGTATTAAAAATTGGACTCGCATTGTTGCTTCTTCCTTTGTTTTCAGACTGTTCTAAAAACAATCCGAATGATGTTATTCCCAATGTTTATGTGGATGTGACCATAAATATAAACGAACCAAGTTCATTTGATTTGCAACCTATTGGAGGTTGGATTTATGTTTCCGGAGGTTCAAACGGGCTACTTGTATATCGTGCAAATTTTGATGAGTTCAATTGTTACGACAGACATTCTACCTATAACGTAAATCAATTTTGTAAGGTAGAAGTTGATTCTACTGGATTTAAATTGCTTGATCCATGTAGTGGGTCGGAGTTCTCAATATTCGATGGGTCCGTTGTAAAAGCACCTGCAACCATTTCATTAAAAAGGTATTCCACTAATTTTGACGGAACATACATTTATATTCGCAACTAAAGAGATGCATTTTACCTCATAAAAAAAGAACCATCAGTCAGTTGACCAATGGCTCTAAATATTTTATCAATGTTAATCTGATTAATATCTATACTCGTTACTTTTGTATGGGCCTTCCACAGTAACCCCAATATAATCGGCTTGGTCTTTACTTAAAATATCCAGTTCAACACCAATTTTTGCTAAATGTAAACTCGCTACTTTTTCATCTAAGTGCTTAGGTAACGTGTATACTTTGTTCTCATATTTCTCTGGAGTGCTCCATAATTCAATTTGAGCTAAAGTTTGATTGGTAAATGAATTAGACATCACAAAAGAAGGATGACCTGTAGCCAATCCTAAGTTTACTAGTCTACCCTCTGCCAATAAAATAATATGCTTACCGTTAATCGTATACAAATCCACTTGAGGCTTGATTGTGTCTTTTGTATGTCCATGATTTTTATTTAACCATGCCATATCAATTTCATTATCAAAATGTCCGATATTCGCTACGATGCATTTGTCTTTCATTGACTCAAAATGACGACCTACAATAATATCCTTATTTCCAGTCGTAGTAATTACGATATCCGCTTCTAAAATGGCGTTATCCATTTTTTTAACTTCAAATCCTTCCATTGCAGCTTGCAAAGCACAAATCGGGTCAATTTCCGTTACAATTACTCTGGCTCCAGCTCCGCTAAAAGAAGCAGCAGTTCCTTTACCTACATCACCGTAACCTGCTACTACCACAACTTTACCTGCCAACATAATATCCGTAGCTCTACGGATCGCATCCACTGCAGATTCTCTACATCCATATTTGTTGTCGAATTTAGATTTAGTTACCGAGTCGTTTACATTAATAGCCGGCATTACTAGCGTGCCATTTTTTTCTCTTTCCAGTAAACGGTGAACACCGGTAGTTGTTTCTTCCGATAAACCATTTATTCCTTTAGCCAACTCTGGAAACTTATCAAAAACCATATTGGTTAAATCACCTCCATCATCTAAAATCATATTCAAAGGTTTCCCACCTTCGAATGCATGTAATGTTTGCTCAATACACCAGTCAAACTCTTCTTCATTCATTCCCTTCCACGCAAATACTGGAACTCCAGTAACTGCAATTGCAGCCGCAGCTTGATCTTGCGTTGAAAAAATATTACACGATGACCATGTAACCTCAGCACCAAGAGCTGTAAGTGTTTCTATCAAAACAGCTGTTTGAATAGTCATGTGCAAACAACCGGCAATTCGAGAGCCTTTCAACGGTTGCTCATCTTTAAACTCTTCACGAAGAGACATTAAACCGGGCATTTCAGCCTCTGCTAACATTATTTCCTTTCTCCCCCAATTGGCAAGAGAAATATCCTTTACTTTGTAATTATCTGTTTGAACCATTCTACTTTTGTTTTATAAAACGGGTGCAAAGATAGCTTTTCAATGAAGTTTATTAAAAATAAAATTCTATCAAATGGTTCGCGTTTACTAATAGCGCGATTAGATTTAAAAATCATTGACCATGTATCTGATATTCAACTTTCTCCGGAAGAACTTGATAAGTACCGATCTATATCCAATGACAAAAGAAAATGTGAGTTTTTAAGTATTCGAAAAGCTATCCAAACTATATATGATGAAGACGAATTCATTTCCTATTCAAAAAACGGCAAACCCAATTTAGCTATTTCGGGTCATAAAATTTCCATTTCACATTCAAAAGGGCTTTTAGGTGTGATTATTCATCCAAAATTGGAAGTTGGCATTGATTTACAACATGAAACCGATAAGATTTTCAAAATTAAAAATAGATTCATGTCACCCGATGAACTTATTTCCAGCAATAATGAAGAATGGCAGCTTCTAACGTATTGGTGCGCCAAAGAAGCTTTGTATAAGTATTACTCCAAAGGCAATGTGGAGTTTAACAAAAACCTATTTGTATCCCCATTTGAGTTAGATAAACAGGGAGCAATTCTAGGTAAAATCAACATGCCCGACATGGTCACAAGCTTACCATTGCAGTATCAAGTCATTGAAGACACTATGGTGGTGTATACTATGGAAAAGTCTTGAAAAAGTTAAATCCAAAAATGTAAAAAACACGATTCTAAAATCGTTATACTTGCAACATGATTCTTACGGATATAGAACATAAATCTCAAAACAAACAAAAGCAATTAGCGGTGCTCATTGACCCCGACAAAGGGAAGAAGGAGCATTTGGCTAAAATTGCCGCTTTAGCCAATGAAGCTAAGGTAGATTTGTTTTTTGTGGGTGGTAGTTTGATGGTAGGAAATGAAATGGAAGAAACCATTTCCACATTAAAAAGTCTTTCTGATATTCCTGTAGTGTTGTTTCCTGGAAGCCCTTCTCAAGTAAGTGCAAATGCAGATGGGATTTTGTTTTTGTCTTTAATTTCTGGACGCAATCCTGATTTACTCATTGGTCAACAAGTAATTGCAGCACCCGCTATTAAAAAATCTGGTTTAGAGGTTTTACCCACTGGGTATATGTTGATTGATGGCGGTCGACCAACCACTGCTTCTTATATAAGTGCAAGTCAACCCATTCCGTCTAACAAACCTGAAATTGCCGCAGTTACTGCCATGGCAGGTGAAATGTTAGGCTTACGATTAATGTATGTGGATGCAGGAAGTGGTGCTGATAATCCGGTGAGTACTAAAATGATTTCGGCTATCAAAGCCGTTACTAAAACTCCTTTAATTGTTGGTGGAGGAATGCGAACAGCTAATCAAGTTACGGATGCCTATGAAGCGGGAGCCGATATTGTAGTCATTGGAAATGCTTTTGAAGAAAACCCCGATTTATTATTTGAAATTGCCGAAGCAAGAAGTTTGACCATTTAATTTAGCGGTGTAGATTTACCTTGGAATGGGACATAATATGCATCCATTCATGAAAAAAATAATCCAGTTAATAGAGGGTAAATCATTCTAAGAAATTTTGTAATATCGTATATTCAAATTTCTATATATGTCTGATTCGAATTCATGCGATATTAACGCTAAAAATAGCTGCTGCTCTCCTGCTGAAAAACAACCTTCAAAAGATTTAAAATCGCATTGGGACAAAGCCTATTCCAATAATCCGCATGAAAAGTTGGGTTGGTTTGAAACAGATTTATCCCCTTCCTTAAGTCTAATTGAAGCAACCGGGATAAACAAGGATGCACGCATTTTAAACATTGGCGCGGGAAGCACGGTTTTAGTAGATGAGTTACTCGAACAAGGTTTTAAAAACATCATCGCTACCGATATTAGTCCCGTAAGTTTGGGCAATATGGAAGAACGTATTGGATCAAACAAAGTTGAAATCATTGTAGACGATTTAACAAATGCCACCAATTTAGATTCTATTGAACCTGTTGATTTATGGTTCGACCGCGCAGTTTTACACTTTTTTACAGAAGAAAAAGATCAAAAGGCCTATTTTGCTTTACTTCATAAACTCGTAAAAAAGAACGGTTTCGTAATCCTTGCAGAGTTTGCTTTGGATGGTGCTTTGAAATGCTCCGGTCTGGATGTTCATCGTTACAGTAATGAATTGTATCAAGAAAAACTAGGCGATGAATTTACCTTGTTAAATACATTTGATTACACTTACACCATGCCTTCAGGCGACCCAAGAGCTTATATTTATTCGTTATTTGTACGTAATTAATGTTCACCAAAGACGAAGAAAAAGCTTTGCGATCTGCCTTTTGGGGAACCTTAACAGACAAAATTCAAAAAAACAGATCTATTTCTGGTAGGCGAATAAATTGGTTCAAATACCCCACGGGCTTACATGATATTTACATCCGTACCGAAGCAGATTCCAATGGATGCAGAGTATGTATTGATATGCAATTCAAAAACTCTGGTATTCGAGAGTTATTCTACGAACAATTCCTGGAAACCAAAACGGTTTTTCAAAATATCATGGAAACCGAAGTAATTTGGAATCCATCGCACAAACACACGTACGGCACTGAAGTTGCGCGAATTTCGGTAGAAAACAATCACACGAATTTGTTTCGACAAGAAGACTGGCCAGAAATGCATGAATTCATCATCCATCACATGAAAAAAATGGACGCGTATTGGAATGATTTTGGAGAACTCTACATCACACTACTTTAACGGGTTTTCTTCCCAATCCGTTTTACAGTTAATTCTTTGGCTGCCCACGCAATAAACAATAATTTTGCGCGATGTTTGACAAAATGCTCAAAATAGCCGTTGATTTTGACGGTACCATTGCAGAAGATACCTATCCGAAAATAGGAAAACCTATGCCATTTGCCTTTGAAACTTTAAAAATGTTGGAGGCAAAAGGACACAGATTGATTTTATGGACGTACCGCCACGGCAAAAGATTAGATGAAGCTGTGGAATTCTGCAAAAAACATGGCATTGAGTTTTATGCGGTAAACAGTGAATTTGCTGGAGAACCATATGATGGAAAAACCTCCCGAAAAATTAATGCGGATTTGTTTATTGATGATAGAAATATTGGCGGGTTTTTAGGCTGGGGAGAAATCTATCAAATGATTGAAGGGCCGGATGCTAAACCCATAAAAAAATCAAAAAAAGGGAAGGGATTGTTTTCCTTTTTAAAGAATTAAGTAGCGACAAAAATACCTCATTGAGTTTCGGTTCACCGATTCTTTTTAAATGCAGAATAAACAGTAATGATACATTATAAATCCGCTGAAGAAATTGAGTTAATGCGTGAAAGTGCGCAAATTGTTTCGCGAGCCTTAGGTATAGTGGCCGAAAAAATTGGCCCGGGAATTACTCCTTTGCAACTGGATAAGCTAGCCGAAGAATACATTCGAGATCAAGGTGCCATACCTGGTTTTTTGGGGCTCTATGATTTCCCGAATACCTTATGCACTTCGCTAAATGAACATGTTGTACATGGAATTCCGAATAAAACTGAACTACGGGATGGCGATATACTTTCGGTGGATTGCGGTTCAATCAAAAATGGTTTTTACGGAGACCATGCTTTTACTTTCGCCATTGGTGAAGTGAGTAGTGAAATTAGAAAGTTGCTTGATGTAACCAAAGAGTCTCTTTATTTAGGAATTGAGCAAATGACCGCTGGGAAACGTTTGGGAGATATTGGATATGCCATTCAACATAATGCCGAAAGTCACGGATATGGCGTGGTACGAGATCTAGTAGGACACGGATTAGGTCGCGTGATGCACGAAGACCCGCAAGTTCCAAACTATGGCCGTCAAGGGAAGGGTAAAAAACTTAAAAACGGTTTAGTACTAGCCATTGAGCCTATGATTAATATGGGAGATTGGCGGGTTAAGCAATTAGACGATGGCTGGTCTATAGTTTCAAGAGATAGGAAACCGTCTGCACATTTTGAGCATGATGTGGCTATTGTTAACGGACTCCCAGATATTCTGTCCACCTTTGATTTTGTAGACGAAGCACTTGCTAAAAATCCCAACGCATCATGATCATAAGAGTTACAAAACAGTTTGACTTTGAAATGGCACATGCACTTGATTGCCATGATGGAAAATGCCATAATATTCATGGGCATACCTATGAATTGTCGGTTACCTTTATTGGAAAGCCTATAGATAAACCTGGAACACCCAAGGATGGGATGGTGATTGATTTTGCAGATTTGAAAAAAATCGTAAAAACAAATGTGGTTGATGTTTTTGATCATGCATTGGTTTTACGCGACAACTCACGTTTTCTTGGTGCAATTGATCACAAAATAAATCCACGCTTAATTTTAGTTCCTTACCAACCTACTGCCGAAAAGTTGTTAGAGCATATGGTAGCCATTATTCACGACAATTTACCATCAGATATAAATCTACATTCTGTGCTATTACGCGAAACCAACACTTCGTATGCCGAGTGGTTTGCCGCAGATAATAATTAATTGAATGACAATTTCTCCAGGTAAAAAAATATATTTCGCATCCGACCAGCATTTGGGCGTACCCGATTTTGACTCTAGCTTGGTACGTGAAAAACATTTTGTGAAATGGCTAGATTTAGCCATGAAAGATGCTCAAGCGATTTACTTATTAGGCGATTTATTTGATTTTTGGTTTGAGTACAACACCGTTGTACCAAAAGGCTATACCCGGGTTTTGGGTAAAATTGCTGAAATTACAGATAGCGGAATTCCGGTGTATTTTTTTAGAGGGAACCACGATATGTGGGCTTTTGATTATTTGGTAAAAGAATTGGGAGTGGTTTTATATAACGATCCAATTACACGGACTATCAACGATAAAAAGTTCATGATTGGACACGGTGATGGATTAGGCCCCGGAGATTATTGGTACAAAAAAATCAAGAAGTTTTTTGCAAACCCTGCCATGCAATGGTGTTTTGCGAGATTACATCCGAATTTTGGAATTGGATTAGCCAATTATTTTTCACGTAGAAGTCGCGCAGCAAATGCTACAGCCGACAAAAACTACCATGGAGATGACAAAGAATGGTTGGTTCTTTATACCAAAGAAGTTCTGAAACAAAACCACTTTGATTATTTTATTTTCGGTCATAGACATTATGCTATGGATTTAGAACTTGCTCCTAATTCGCATTACATTAACCTGGGCGATTGGGTGGTTGACTTTACCTACGCTGTTTTTGATGGAGAGAAAATGGAGCTAAAAGAATTTGGGAAGCCCGAATAGAGAAGCTTTTTTTAGTCGTACAACTTTCCCTCATAATTCAACGTCTACTGGTTGAATATAACTCTGATATGAAACTAATTCAAATACTAATTTTTGGAATCCTGTTAACGGCTTGCTCTGTTGGTACTTTTGCTTCAGGAAACGTAAACGTAAGTCTTAGCAATACATGTATCGGTCAAGATAGTTTTAGCATAGAACTAAACTATACTAAGGATTGTATTACGGATACTGTTCCACAGACGCTCGTAGTAACAGTATATTCCACTTGTGGAGATACTATTGACGTTATATTAACTGGTCAGGAATTCAGCATTGATTTAGGTTACCCAAACCCATGTTTACATATGTACACTTGTTATGGCGGTTGGGTTCCTACACAAAAATTTTACATTTTTAGCGGAAACTTTTCACTTCCATCGCCTTGTTCTGAATGGAAAGTCGTTTATGAACGAAGTAATAGGGATTTATTACAAAATGCGAATCAAGCGCCATTGTACGTTGAAACAATAAATTATGGCTCATGTAGGAGTACTGCCTGGGTTCAACCCATGTCATCAATAAGAGTAATAAATCAACCCACATTCGCCTTATTTTCATCAATTAACCCGGATGGCGACAGCTTAGTTTATAGTTTAACCTCACCAAAAACCGATTTTCAAACTAGTATTCAGTTTAATTCTGGATACTCAGGGAGCCAACCTATTCCAGGTATTACCATAAACCCGTCTACAGGCACATGTAACTTTACCCCAACCCAAATTGGAGAGTTCGTTATCGGCATAAAAATGGAAGCGTATGATAAGTATACTTCTGCACTTAATAGTATTTCATTGATTGATTACACAGTTTGGGTAATCGATTCATTGAACAAGGATCCTAAATTATCAGGCATCCTAAATCTACAAGGTAATGCAACGCAGGTTAATTCTGATACTCTTCACGTTGATCTAGGCGATTCATTTTCATTTGAAATTGAAGTTACAGATGCAGATCTATTAGATTCAGTAACCATATTCACCAACGTTACAGCAGTTTTGCCTAATGCAACCGTTTCCATTATGAATGGAAACCCCGCTAAAATGAATGTGGGCTGGAAGGCTCCGATAATTCCAAATCAGACATTGACCTTCAATGTTACCTCAGTGGATGATTTTTGTTTTGCTTCTAGTATTGATGCAAAAAATTACACCATTATTGTTGGGAACGGAATTAACTCAACTCCAATAATTACAGAGGAATTGGAAATGTCAATTTACCCAAATCCAACCACTGGGATTCTGAATCTAAAAAATAAAAACTATGAGGTTGTTCAAATTGAAATCAAAGATTTACTGGGAAAAACAATTTACAAAGGCTCTGCTGTAGAAGGTGAAAATTCGGTAGATTTAAGCACTTATCCCTCCGGGATGTATGTGGTTCAATTGCATACAGCTAAAAAGAATTTAACACGAAAAATTTTGAAGAACTAGTTGAGTATTACCCTACTTTAAAAAGGTCTATTGCATTTTTTGTGGTTACTTCCGCAACCTCTTCAATTTTC
This sequence comes from Salibacteraceae bacterium, assembly GCA_041563475.1. Lineage (GTDB taxonomy): Bacteria > Bacteroidota > Bacteroidia > Flavobacteriales_G > Salibacteraceae > CAJXZP01. The sequence goes on along the minus strand of JBFFMY010000004.1, from coordinate 13,955 downwards.
ACTCCCTTTAATTCCGCAATTTTATCTGCAATTATTGGTATGTATTGACTTTCATTTCGTTTCCCTCGATACGGCTTTGGGGCTAAAAAAGGAGCGTCTGTTTCTAAAATCAGATATTCTAAATCTACATAAGGAAGAACCTTATCTAGCCCCCCATTTTTAAACGTCACCACACCACCGATTCCCAGTTTAAATCCACCATACGCAATAATGCGATTTGCTTGGTCGAGATTTCCTGTAAAACAGTGAAGAACACCCGTTAGAGAATCATCGTTATGTTGATCTAGCACTTCAAAAATTTCATCAAACGAATCACGCGCGTGAATAGCCACTGGAAGGTGTAAAGATTTTGCCAATTCTAATTGAAAAGCAAATGCTTCTTGTTGTTGCTTTAAATAGGTTTTGTCCCAATACAAATCAATTCCAATTTCACCAATGGCAATGTAGTTTCCATTTTCGGCTTGTTCCTTTACAATCGCTAATTCCTCTTTGTAGTTTTCTTTTGCATCAGAAGGGTGCAACCCAATCATAGGAAAGCAATTATTCGGATACCGCTCACTCAAACTATTCATAGCTGCAATTGTTCCGCTATCAATATTTGGCAAAAACAATTTATCTACGCCACTATTTATGGCGTTTTGAATCACCTCATCGATATCATCTTTAAACTGATCTAAGTACAAATGTGCATGCGTATCAATAAATTTCATAGGATAAGAAGTAAATTAAATGGAAACTTTTAAATCGCCCGCATTAAACTTCTCGACAATCAAATCAAGTGTATCAAAAAGTTCGTTGGGGTTTAACGAAGTAACCAGGATTTGCCGAATGGGCTTAAAATGATGAATCCCTTTGAAGTAATTGGTGTAATGTCTCCGCATTTCCACAATACCTCTATGCTCTCCTTTCCAATCTAACGAAAGTTCTAAATGCTTTTTTGCAACGCGAACTCGTTCTGCAATATCTGGAGGAGGAAGATGTAGTCCAGTTTTTTTATAGTGCTTAATCTCGTTAAAAATCCATGGATTTCCGATAGCCGCACGACCAATCATTATTCCATCAACCCCATATTTTTCTTTGTACTCCACAGCCTTCTCTGGTGAATCAATATCTCCATTTCCAAAAATTGGAATATTCATTCGTGAATTATTTTTCACGTCTGCAATCAGACTCCAATCCGCTTCACCCTTATACATTTGATTACGTGTACGGCCATGAATAGAAATTGCTTTAATTCCTACATCCTGAAGACGCTCAGCGGTACTTACAATTACTTTTGATGAATCATCCCACCCTAACCGTGTTTTAACTGTAACGGGCAATTTTGTAGCATTCACAACCGCTTTGGTCAAATCTTCCATTAAGGGAATATTTTGCAAAATCCCAGCGCCTGCACCTTTGCTTACCACTTTCTTTACGGGACATCCAAAATTGATATCCAACAACTCTGGGTTGGCAGCTTCCACAATTTCGGCTGAGCGAATCATCGATTCCAATACAGCACCAAATATTTGAATTCCAACTGGTCGTTCTTCTGGATAAATATCGAGCTTCTCTAAACTCTTTGCAGCATCACGTATTAATCCTTCTGTAGATATAAACTCAGAATACATTAAATCTGCTCCGAGTTCCTTACACAAAGCTCTAAATGGAGGATCACTTACATCTTCCATTGGCGCGAGTAATAAAGGGAAGTCTCCCAACTCAATATTATCTATTTTTACCCCCAATTAAAATTAGTTTTAAATTTTGCGTGCAAAACTACAACTTACAAATTGATGTCGTTACAAAATAGCTTACACCAAACCTCCCCATTCGGTAAAATTGCCTTGTTGGTCCTTTTAATGTTTCTAGGAATCCTAATTTCTATTGTAACGTTAATGGCCATAAATGCTGCTTTTTTTCACTTTCCACTGGATATAATTGACCATCTATCAGCAACCAGCAGCGTTGCTTCCATCAACGCAGCAAAATCAGTTCAAATAGCCACTCAAATTGGAATCTTTATACTGCCAGCCTTGGCATTTGGTTATCTCGCATCATCATCTATATGGAAGGGTCTTTCATTTACTAGAAACTTGTCTCTTGGTACTTTGGGGTTAGTTGTGGTCATAACCCTTTTAGCTATTCCATTTATCAACCTATTGGCCCAATGGAATACGTTATGGCACCTGCCTGAATCCTGGAGTTCTATTGAAAATTGGATGCGTCAAACCCAATTAGCAAATGATCAAATGATCAGTGTACTCGCGCAAATGAACTCTCCTTCAGCCATTATTATAAACATTTTAATGATGGCCATTTTACCCGCTATTGGTGAAGAGTTAATTTTCAGAGGGGTGCTACAAACGCAATTGATTAAAGTATTCAAAAATGCCCATATCGGGATTTTGGTTACGGCACTAATTTTCAGCGCGATTCATTTGCAATTTTTAGGCTTTTTATCGCGTGCTATTTTAGGTGTTCTGTTTGGTTACGTATTCTATTACTCCAAAAATATTTGGCTCCCTATTTTAGCCCATTTCATCAATAATTTTTTGGCTCTTTCCCTTGTTTTTGTTTATGGAATTGAAATGGCTGAGACCTCTTTTGAAAACCCAACGGATTGGAAGATTATTTCATTTGCCGTTGCTGCAATAGTTAGCGCAGCAATCTTACTTATTATAAATAGAAGTAAGTTTCAAGCAATCAAAAGTTAGATGTGAATTAGTACAATTGAAGGCATAAAAAAAGGAGAACCAATTGGTTCTCCTTTTTTACAAATTATTTTCTATTAACTACTTACCCTCACGAGTAGAATAACTAATTTTTAGAGCAGATACTTTACGAAGCTCTTGCTTCACTTCCGTAACAATACCCATTTTTGTTTCACTATCCACTTTCAAAGAAGTAACCAGTAATGGCACCTCTGCTTCATCATGTTCACCACGTTTAGATTCAATATACGCACCTACTTCTTGTACTTCAGCATACGCATCACCTAACTGAATTCTTGCAGTCGTTCCATATTGTTTCACATCGTTTGGCTCTCCAATATAAATGTAGGTCACTAATGATTTGTTTGTTAATTTTTGAATCTCTGAAGCTTCAGGGATATTAATCTTAACTTTCAAATCAACCTCACGCATAACAGTAGTTACCATGAAGAAAAATAATAGCATAAATACAATATCCGGTAAAGAGGCCGTTGAAATGGCCGGTTCCTCTCCGCTTCCCTCTTTCTTAAATTTATGTGCCATATTAGTTTCCTCCTACATCTTTTGGTTCAGCCTCAGAAATACGCTGAGGATAAATAGACTTAATAGCTTTGGTACGGTCTTTATCTCCCTTTTCAGAAAGAGCGTCATACGTTTCTCCAAACTCATCCATAGCCAATTCATTTCGTAACTCATTATACGCGCGCGCTAACTCGTTTTGAACTGCTATATAAAGTTCGTAAGATGTTCCGTTGTCATTTTGTAAGGATATTACTTGCTTCGAAATCATTCTTTTTCCTAACCCGGAAACTTCCATTTCTTTCTTTTCTGGAAGCTCCTCTTTATTCATTGGATTAGCAATAAATTCTTTCGCTGCTTCTTTCAATTGCGTAATATCCATAAGCTCACCTTCAACCAATAATTGATCGTTCGCATTTGCTAAAACAACAAACACATTCCTATCCTTAATTGGTGGTGGCTTTGGCATATCTGGCGGTAAAGTTGGTGGCAATTTACGCATCATTCCCAGGTCAGAGTCCATCGTGGTTGTTACCAAGAAGAATACTAACAAAAGGAAGGCGATATCTGCCATCGACCCCGCATTAATTTCTGGCGCTGCTCTTTTAGCCATAATTTTTTTAACGTGTTAAACTATGAACCCATGAAAGAATAACCGTAAGAATGGATGCGCCAAACAAAATGTACATGGCATATAACAACATTCCTGAAAATCTTGATAGACCTTCGGTTAAACCCAAACTTTCATTGTAATTAACATAGTCTGAGCCATCAGAAAAAGCATAGGACAAGCCTAATACCACTAACATTCCGCCAACTCCGATTAACATTCCTTTAATTCCAGTAGGATTAGATACAAAGCCAGCAATCGCGCCAACCAGTGTAACAATAACTCCTATTCCAAAATATATGTACGAGCCATACAAGATTGGATCTTCTGTTCCTGTCATCGACAATACAAAAAGCACAGCGCCAATTATAATGAGGACGAACATCGCTATAGATGAAGATTTACTATTCATACTACCGATTATTACTTATTTGTGTGTTGATATTTAACTAAAATATCAATTAATGAAATCGATGCATCTTCCATATCATTTGTGATACTGTCGATTTTCGATACAATGTAATTATAAAATACTTGTAGAATCATGGCTACTAAAAGACCCGATACTGTTGTAATCAATGCTTGTCCAATACCGGCTGCAACAATTGCAGGTGAAATATTGTTTGCCGCAGCAATCGCGTCAAACGCGCCAATCATACCAATTACAGTTCCAAAGAAACCTAACATCGGAGCTAAAGCGATAAATAAAGAAATCCAAGAAACATTTTTCTCTAATTGTCCTACTTGCACACCACCGTATGCAATAACAGATTTTTCAACCATGTCAATTCCTTCTTCGTAACGATCTAACCCTTGGTAGAAAATACTTGCTACCGGACCTGCAGTGTTTCTACAAACCTCTTTTGCAGCATCTAATCCACCAGACTTAAGAGCAGATTCAACTTCACTAATTAGCTTAGAGCTATTGGAAGATGACATGCTTAAGAAAATGATTCTTTCAATAACGATTGCCAAACCTAAAATTAAAGACAATGCAACGAAAGACATAAATACGGCACCACCTTCAATAAATTTAGTTTTAACCGCTTGATGAAAAGATTTTTCTTCTTCAACGATTTCCTCTTGAATAGCCGCGGCAGGCATTTCGTCTGCCTCTTCTTCTACGGGCGCTACTTCAACGGCAGCATTTGCTGTATCTTCTGCAACTTGTTCAGTAGCAACAGCTTCCTCTTGTGCGTTAACCACATTTGACACTCCAAATGTTAGTACTCCTGCAACAGCCAATACGGCTAGAAATTTTCTCATGATCGATTAGATTTAATAATACTTGTTTTCTATTTATTTTAATTGTTCACTCATTCAGCGGAGAGAGAGGGATTCGAACCCTCGGTACCCTTTCGAGTACACACGCTTTCCAAGCGTGCGCCTTAAGCCACTCGGCCACCTCTCCAATACGTGACCAAGCTATGCTTTTTAACGGCCACTAAACTACAAAAAAATTAAATTCTACACACAGATAGAAATTGATTTCGTAGAAGGACGCAATAATACATTTTTCCAATAATTCACACGAGTTTTAATTTATGGGATTTGCTAATGTTAACGTAAATTTATTTTAAGGGTTAGTGGATTTGGAGTTTAAAGCGTCACTTTGACTTATTAATGACAATCCCATTTGCGTTTGACCCGCGTTATAATAAGCAATCCCCAAATTTCTCATAATACTAGCATTTGTAGGATTTGCCTGATGTAATGGTTCTAATATTTGAATAGCCCCTTCAAAATTATTCAACATAGCGTAATTTATGCCTAATTTTTCTGCAACCTCAATATCGGAAGAATATAATTTATAAGCGCGTTCCATATACGGTAAAGCACGAGATGGATTTTGTTGGTTCTTAGCCGCGATTTCAGCAGCAGCTAATAAGTATCCCTTTTCTTCTGGAGAATAGGCCAATGCCACATCATAGGCTTTCAATGCTTCTTCATACCTTTTTTCCATCGCCAATTTATTTCCAACATAGAAAATATTATTAACAAACTGCTTATTGCCCGGTTTACGATCTGCACAATAGCCGTAAAATTTTATGGCTTCTGGATAATTAGCGGATTCATAATATAGTTTCCCCAATAAATCTAAAGGTGGGAAAAACTCCGGATAAATCTCTAAAGATTTTTTCAAATAAGCGTAGGCCTCATTTATAATTTCCACGCGTTCATTTTCATTCTCTACATAATCCAGCTCTTTTAATAAAGCATCGCCAGCGCTCATATTTACTTTGGCGCTACCCGTAGAAACTCCTACATCTGCTAATGCCAAGGTTAAATCAGATTCCCAAGCGCTACTTCTCCCAATACTTAATCCATTAAACACGACTACCACCGCAACTAATGCATACACCGAAACTTGTTTAGAAAAACCCTTTACAGCATTTGGCAATGTTTCCAATACAAAATAAACCACGCCTATAGCCCATGCAATGGATGGTATATACATGAATCGTTCATTCATAAATACCCCAATTGGAAAAAATAAATTGGAGATTAAAATACTTGTTCCCAGAAAAAATAACGCCAAAAACGCATAAATACTTTTTGATTTAAAGCCTCTAACAATGACAACTAACAATACTAATATGAGTAACACACCAGCTAAAGCACCTAAACTTGACCAAGTAGCATAATGTTCTGCTTCGGGCAAAAACGGTAAGTGATAGGGATAGTAATCGTGTGTAAGCGGGAATGGTAAAAACAAGAGTTTTACATAGGCTGCCAGAATTAAAAATATAGTCGCAATTCGTTCACTTTCATTTGCATTTAAAAACGGATTATTCATTAATTCGTCTGCAATAGATTCGCCTGGTGAGCCAATCACCATAAAACGAATAACCGTATAAACTGCACCAGCTCCAAGAAGGGCAAAAAAGGAATTCCGGGTAGTTTTGGAATCTCCTAAATTGAAAAAATAGAGCATCAAGGGTCCAAGAGCCACAAATGCAATGGTTGTTTCTTTTGAGAGCAAACTCAGAAACAACAAAATAGCCGACCATACCAAAGGTTTTGGTGATTTTGTTTTGGTATAATCAATGATGCAGGAAAGGGACCATAGCCCAAACAATAAGCTTAAAATTTCATCTCTACTTTTAATATTTGCCACTACCTCAACATGTAATGGATGTGCCATAAACAATAGTGTAGCCCATGCAGGAATCGATTCCCAAATGGGTTTTTGTTGGGATTTTGGAAATAACTTTTGTAAAAAAGAGAACAGAATTAATCCGGTCAAACCATAAAGCAAGGCGTTAATAATATGACTCAAGCCTGGATTTCTTCCGAAAATACCCCACTCTATTGAATATGTTACCAAAGAAAGCGGTCGATACCTCCCTCCGGCCACTAAAGCACTTTTCTTTAATTCCTCTACCGACACTCCATATTGTTCGGCCCAAAATCCATCCATGGAATCGTAAAAGAAATGATCAAACATTTTACTTAACCCTTGGGTGGTAATTTGGTTTGAAGTAATTACAATTTTATCATCTAGAACGTACCCAAAATCAAATGTAGTGGCATAAACAATAAACCCCATAATCACGAAAAAGTATTTCCAATTTGGGTTTTGAGTATTCATTTCTTTTGAAGGGCTAGAATCAGCAATTGATTCTACTACATCCATTTCTTTAGTTTTATTCGGCTTTTTTCTGGCCATAATTATTCGGTTAATTCACCTCGAAGCGGTTTAACAAATTCTTTTTTTAATTCCTGAATGGAGAGACTTTTTTCTTTTAAATACATCAATTTGGTAAGGGCAGCCTCTGCAGTTATATCACTTCCGCTGATCACGCCTAAATCACTCAAAACCCTTCCATTTTGATATAAGCTCATATTCACTTTTCCCTTTTGGCATTGGGTAATATTCACAAGCACCTTTTGATTTTCAATTGCTTTTTGAATAGCTTTTAAAAACCAAGGAATCATAGGAACGTTTCCCGCGCCAAATGTCATAAGTAAAATAGCCCAATTATGTTCACTTTCTATAACTGCCTCCACCTGTTGTTGAGACATGCCCGGAAATACAGGCAGGATAAAAATGCCCTGACTGCATAATTTCACTAGGTTAATATTTCCATCTCCAAAAGGGGGTAGATGATGATTTTTATATTCAATATTCACTCCAGCTTCAGCTAAGACTCGAAAGTTTGGGGAATTAAATGCGTCAAAATGAGATGTGCTTGATTTATGCGTCCTATTTCCTCTCAATAATTTGTACTCGAAGTAGATAACCACCTCAGCTACTTTAGGCTTTCCATCTGGATATTTATCACTCGCTATTTCAATAGCGGTAAGCAAATTTTCTTTTCCATCGGTTCGTAAGACACCAATGGGTAATTGTGAGCCCGTTAAAACTACCGGTTTGTTTAATCCCTCCAACATAAAACTTAAGGCCGATGCAGTATAAGCCATTGTATCGGTTCCATGAAGAATTAAAAACCCATCGTATTTAGTGTAATTTTTCACAATTAATTCGCCCAAATAATTCCAATCATCCGTAGAAACATCCGAAGAATCAATTGGGTTATCAAACGAAATAGTTGTGATTTCACAATTAAGCTTTAAAAGCTCAGGAATTTCTTGAGTAATTTGACTAAAATCAAAGGGATGCAAAGTTTTGGAATCCACTTCTTCAACCATACCAATGGTACCGCCCGTATAAATCATCAATACTTTGGAAGGTTGTTGCATGTTGTGTTTTTAGAACCTCAAATATACTTGCTGACCTCTGCAAAATGCAAGGATTCACTACATAAAAAAAGGGTAATCTCAAATGACCACCCTTTTTTATACGAATTTGTTTAATGCAACTATAATTTCATTATATCGGTTTCTTTATCTGCTATCAAAGAATCAATGGTTTTAGAATGCGCATCGGTTCTTTTTTGAATTTCATCTTCCGCATCTCGTGCCGAATCTTCAGAAAGATGTTCATCTTTCAGTTTCTTAATTTCCTGCAAAGCTTCATGACGAGCCGCACGGATACTCACCTTGGCAGTTTCGCCTTCAGCTTTGGCTTGTTTCGCTAAATCTCTTCTTCTTTCTTCGGTTAAAGCTGGAACATTAATAATAATTACCTCTCCATTGTTTTGCGGATTTAATCCCAAGTTAGAATTAATTATTGTTCTTTCAATTTCTTGCAAAAGTGGTTTTTCAAAAGGCTGGATTACTAAAGTATGCGCATCTGGGGTATTGATGTTTGACACTTGACTCAGTGGCGTGAGCGAGCCATAATACTCCACTTTTACGCTACTTAACATTACGGGATTAGCACGTCCTGTTCTAATTTTTAAAAGCTCCTTTTTCAAATGGTCAATTCCAGCATCCATATGCTCTTTGGCCATATCAAAAATCATTTCTAATTCTTCTTCCATGAGTATAATTCTTATGACTACAAATAAACAATTTTGAATTGCTTTTGCCTAATCGTTTTCAGATTTATTGCGAAATGCATTCCACCCTTGAGCTTGTAATTCTATAACCTGTTCGCTTCTAGACACCATTGAAATTCTAGATTTCTCACCCGTAATATGCCCAATAATAGCAATACCAGGAATACCTTTCACCACCTCAAAATCTTTTTGGGATATTGTGAATAATAGTTCGTAGTCTTCTCCTCCGTTTAAAGCGGCAGTGGTCGCATTAAAGTTAAAATCTTCCGCTACTTTATACGTATGATAATCAATAGGTAATTTATCTTCATAAATTTGAGCCCCTACAGCACTCTGCTTGCAAATATGCATGATTTCGGAAGCTAATCCATCCGATATATCAATCATTGAAGTCGGCAAAACATGCATGTCCTTGAGTGCTTTAATCACATCTCTTCTCGCTTCGGGTTTCAACTGGCGCTCTAAAACGTATTCATTACCCGTCATATCTGGTTGCATATTTGGATTCGCCCTAAAAACTGCCTTTTCACGTTCGAGAACTTGAAGTCCCATATATGCACCGCCTAAATCGCCCGAAACACATATCAAATCATTTTCCTTCGCCCCATTACGGTACACCAAATCTTGACTAGGTGCCGATCCAATTGACGTTAAACTTAACACCAATCCCTTTAAAGAAGAAGTGGTATCCCCACCAATCAAATCAATTTTATATAATTCACATGCTTGCTTGATTCCTGAATATATTTCCTCTAAGGCTTCAACAGTATACCGACTAGAAACAGCTATTGAAACGGTGATTTGTTTTGGAGTAGCATTCATCGCATAAATATCTGAAAGATTCACCACAACAGCCTTGTATCCCAAATGTTTTAGCGGCATATAGGTTACGTCAAAATGTACACCTTCCACCAACATATCCGTAGAAATAACGGTGTCTTCTGCCCCATTATTAATTACTGCGGCATCATCTCCGATAGCCTTAATGGTACTTTTTTGTTTTTTTTCAAACCCATTGGTTAGGTTTTCAATCAAACCAAACTCACCTAAAACCTCTAATTTTGAGGTTGCTTCATTTTTATTTTCTAACATGGCGCAAAATTAGTTTAACCCGTGCGGTTAACGACCTTATTAGGCAAAATTGAAGCTGTATTTTTTTGAAAACTTCCACGAATTATTCAATCCACATATCCATAACTAGAAGAATTCAGTATTTTCGAAAAAATTAATGCTATGAATCAAACCAACGTATTTGGCCAGCCGCTAATTCCATGCAGCACAAAGCCCGTAACGGGTTTCTTTAGAGATGGGTGCTGCAATGTGACCGAAGAAGACCCTGGTTTACACTCCGTGTGCATTGTTGCCACAGCAGAGTTTTTAGCCTTTTCAAAAGCGGTTGGGAATGACCTATCCACACCCATTCCACAATGGAATTTCCCCGGAGTCAAACCAGGTGAGAAATGGTGTTTAGTAGCTGTTCGTTTTTTACAAGCACATAATAATGGAATGGCGCCCTTGGTGGTATTGGAAGCAACAAACGAAAAAACCCTTGAAATTATCCCTATGGAAATTTTATTGCAACATGCTTTTAAGGGTGACATCACTAAAAACATTGACTTATAAACAAATAAATGTCACTCAAGCTACGTTCTCAAGTTCCCATGAACATTCCAAGAATATCTTGGGGTAAATTATCCGATTAAGTTTTAATTTGGTATTCACATTTGAATACCAAATTATTCATGATTAAAAAATTTATTTTTCCTGGATTGTTAATTTTTTTGGGATGGGCATTTTTTATTAGTCCCAATTTTGAGCAAGTTGCCGCTGGGGTTGCCATTTTACTTTTTGGAATGATTTTGCTCGAAGAAGGGTTCAACGCCTTTGTAAAAGGCCCATTGCAAAAACTACTTCAAAAATCTACCGACAGACTGTACAAAAGTTTGGGTATTGGTTTTTTAGTGACCGCTGTTTTACAATCTAGCTCTTTAATTTCTGTTGTTACCATATCCTTTATTAGTGCGGGTTTAATTGGATTCGAAGCAGGTATTGGAATAATATTTGGCGCTAATCTGGGAACCACGGCAACAACTTGGTTAGTAGCCTTTTTGGGCCTCAATTTTAAAGTTTCTTCTTTAGCTCTACCCCTTCTCGCATTTGGAATTATTTTCATTTTCCAAAAATCAAATAGTTTAAAAGCTATTGGTAGAATCCTGGCTGGGTTAGGGTTTTTCTTTCTAGGTATCTATTTTATGAAGGAGGGGTTTGATGCGTATCAAGATTCCTTCAGCCTATCTGATTATAATGTGTCTGGGATATGGGGGCTTGTAGTTTTTACCTTAATTGGTATTGCAATAACATTTATCCTTCAATCCAGTAGTGCCTCCATGGCTTTAATTCTTACTGCTCTTGCCGCTGGTCAAATTGATTATAGTAACTCTTTGGCTTTGGCAATTGGGGCGAATATTGGAACCACTATTACCGCTATAATCGGAGCTTTTGGATCCAATGTGGCAGGAAAGAGATTGGCCGGAGCCCATTTTATTTTTAATGTAACTACAGGAGTAATAGCCTTAATATTAATTGTTCCGATTGGGCAGTTTGTAAATGTTATTTCAGATTTCTTAGGAGTAGAAACAACCAATTACGTTATCAAATTGTCCATTTTTCATACGCTATTCAACGTATTGGGTTTGGTTGTAATGGTTCCGCTTATTCAGAAATTAATTCGCCATTTAGAACGGGTTTTCGTAGATGAAGTTGACACATTAAACCAAATTGATCAACCTGTATTTTTGAATGATTCTGTTTTAGCCTATCCGCAAACGGCACTCAAGGCCCTTCTAGATGAAAGTAAAAGACTTTTTGAGCAAGCCACGTTTAACATTGTTAGCCATGGCTTGAATCTGCATCGAAAAGATATCCAGGGAAGTGAAAATTTAAGAGAAATCCTAAAAAAATCTCGTACAGAAATGGAAATTGATATCGATGATTATTACTATCACAAAGTGAAATTAATTTACAGTAAAATCATTAAATATGCCAGTCTGGCACAAGGTGAATTTACGATGTCTGAAAACACAATAGATGCTTTTACGAATATAAAATTAGCCAATAGAAAAATAGTGGAAACCATTAAAGACATTCGAGGATTACGAAACAACGTGAATTTATATATGAATTCAGAAAACACTTATATTCAATCTGAATATGAAAGATTAAGGCATAAGGTGTCCAAAGTTTTACGTGAGATTTATGCCACCCAAAACAGTGACCAACCAGAGTTACATTTAGACAAATTAGAGCACCTAAAACAAAAATCAGCCAACATTGATGTAATGGTAAATGGCTCACTGGATACACTTATTCGCGAACATAAAATATCTAGCATTATGGCTACGTCTTTGGCAAATGATAGCGCAAACGTTGCCAACATAACAAAAAAATTAATTGAGACTGCGGAGTTGCTTTACATTCAAAGCGACACTTTTTTACTCCCCAACGAAATTGATTTGAAAGAAAGTTCTGTTGAATAAAACGGTTTGCATCAACCCGTATGTTTTATACATTTAAGCCATGAAATATTTTTTACCCATTGCTTTGTCATTCTATCTCTTAAGTTTTGCTTCCTGCACCAAAGATTGTCCCAACAATCAAACTGCAACGTGCATGGAAACCGTTCCCAATGAAGCTTGTCAAGCGTATTTTGTTCGATGGTTTTACAACATAAAATCCAATAAATGTGAGCAAATTGGATATTCTGGATGTTCAGAAAAAGGATTTGCAACGGAATCTGAATGTTTAGAATGTCAGTGTAATTAAACAATGATATTCCCAATGAAAATTAACAGTACCGTATTTGAGAAATTCCCCATATTGCAAACAAAGCGTTTGGTATTACGAGAAATAAAGGAGATTGATGCGGAAGAAATTTTCAAAATGCGCGCGGATGGAAGAGTGAATGGATTTATTGCCCGACCACAAATGCTGAAATTAGAGACTGCACAAGAATTGGTAGAAAAAACACAGAATGCCTTTGCAAACAAGAAAGGTATAGGTTGGGCTGGAGTGGTCAAAAATACTTCGGCTATTATTGGTTCTTGTGGTTTTAATAGTATTGATTTTGATAATCTACGAGCCGAGATTGGAGGAGAATTATCTGTGCAATTTTGGGGGAAAAGAATTGCCATTGAAGCGGTTACTGAAATAGTAAATTTTGGTTTTTCTCATTTAAATTTTCATACCATTAATGCTAAGGTTTTTCCGAATAATAGAGGCGCAATTTTTCTCCTAGAGCTTTTAGGATTTACAAAAGAAGCCCATTTAAAAAACCTAATTTATTTCAATGGTAAATTCATTGATATGGCTATTTATTCGATTACAAACCCGAATCATTAATCTTGAAGCTCAAATTAATCATCATTTTTCTTACGGCAATTGAATTGGTCATTTTTTTGGGGTTTCACGGCAAAATAAAAGCCAGACTCCTCCTCCGAAATTTATTCAAGGCTCCTCCTATTTACACATTTGAAATATGTGTAGGGTTTCTACCCAATGGAAACATCACTTTTGCTATTTCTACTACGAAATAAACTTTTATGATATTACCTCTTTCTTTAAAAACATTCTTCTTATATCGTTTTGGTGGAGGTAGAAGCGGTTTCATAACCTCAGATCAGGTTCGAGGGCAAGGCGCAGGCCGACGAAAAAGCGCAGCATACATGG
>JBFFMY010000003.1:0-109193 GCA_041563475.1 Salibacteraceae bacterium | reverse complement strand
TTTTTTGATTACATCACCAGGTTTTACAAAAATGTCCAATACCAATCCAGGCATAGGTGATTTGATTTCGCTTATTTTTTTTACGGTTAAGTTTTCCAAACCTAAATCTTTTAAAAGTGAATCAAATTCATCTTTTAGGGCCATTTCATATTTTCTTCCGTTTATACGAAGAATAGCTAATTTATTATCCGTATCTAAATTAACCACCTCAACGCGGTATTCCTTTCCATCTTTATTAACCAACCAATTTGTGGCGTCTTTTTGCGCCATGTCAACCATATACGGTAATCCATTAATTGTACCTTCATGGGTAGCTCCGTTCTCTGGAATTACTTCGTAATTTTTATTATTAATTGAAACGTTGTACATGACCTTTATTTTAGATTTCAAAGGTAATATACTTGTTTGGTTTAGGTGTAACTCTGGGTTTAAAAAGCCTTAATTATAGTGGAATCAACGCAGTTTTATTCTAGCTGAAGGCCTGTTTATGGGGTTCTAAGCATACGTTTATTATCAATTACTTTCCTATCTTTCAAGTCTCAAAAAAATTAGGTTTTTACACCTGCTAAAAAGTTATTTCATGAATACGTATTCTTCTATTATAATTGGTGCAATTGTTTTGCTAACCAGTTGTACGAACCAAAAAAGCAGCTCCGATTATTTAAATGATGCGATTGAATTGAATGCTATTGAGGTTTTTTCTTCCACCCCTTATCGTGCTTCCAAAACGCGTAAAATGGATTTGATTCACACCAATTTAGAAGTAAGTTTTGATTGGGAAAATCAGTTTTTATTTGGGAAAGCAACGTTAACGCTAAAGCCCTATTTTTATACTACGGATCAAGTTGTTCTGGACGCGAAAGGGCAGGAGATTAAGGTAATTTCCTTAGTGGTTGGAAATCTATTGACCGACTTGGAGTACACCTATGAAAATGATGTCTTAACCATTAAACTAGATCGTAATTACAGTAAATCAGAATCTGTTAAAATATTTATACAGTATGTTGCCAAGCCCGAAGAACGAGAGGCGAATTCTGGAAGAGCTGTTTCAAGCGATAAGGGTTTATACTTTATTAATCCTGCGGGAACAGAGAAAAACAAACCACAGCAAGTTTGGACACAAGGTGAAACGGAGGCGAGTTCAGTTTGGTTCCCTACCATTGACTCTCCAAACGAACGATGCACACATGAAATTTCCATAACCGTAGACCCGAAATTCACTACGCTTTCAAATGGTGATTTGGTAAGCTCTACAACCAATTTTGATGGAACAAGAACAGATACTTGGGTGCAAAACAAACCTATTGCTCCTTATCTTTTTATGCTAGCTGTAAGTGAATTTGCGGTCGTAAATGATGAGCTAAATGGAATGAAAGTAGATTATTATGTGGATCCAGAATTTAAACCCTACGCCAAGGAAATATTTCAAAATACACCGGAAATGATTTCTTTTTATTCTGAATTATTAGGATATCCTTACCCTTGGAGTAAATACTCTCAAGTGGTTGTTCATGAGTACGTTTCGGGCGCTATGGAAAATGTGAGTGCAGTAATTTTTGGTGAATTTGTTCAAAAAACACATCAAGAAATGATTGACGGAAATAACGAAGAAATTGTTGCTCACGAGTTATTTCACCATTGGTTTGGTAATTTGGTAACCTGTGAATCCTGGTCGAATACGCCTTTAAATGAATCATTTGCCACGTATGGAGAATATTTATGGATGGAACATAAGTATGGGAAACTAAAAGCAGATGACCATTTGGATGAAGATTTATATAATTATTTATCTGAAGCAGAAAACGCTGGTGCCAAAGACTTAATTAGGTTTCATTACAACAAGCCCGATGATATGTTTGATAGCCATTCGTATGCAAAGGGAGGTCGCGTTTTACATATGTTGCGAACCTATGTAGGGGATGATGCTTTTTTTGCAGCTCTTAAATTGTATTTACGTACCAATGAATATTCATCGGTGGAAATCCATCAATTACGTTTGGCTTTTGAAAAGCTAACTGGAGAGGATTTGAATTGGTTTTTTAACCAATGGTTTATGGGTAAAGGACATCCGGAATTAAATATAATCTATACGTATGACTCTACGAATATGATACAACATGTTACGGTAGAGCAATTGCAAGATGTGGAAGAATCCGCCCTATTTAAATTGCCTGTAGCTATTGATGTTTATAGGAATGGAAATGCCAATAGATATAAGGTTACAGTAGATAGCCTTTCTCAAACTTTTTCATTTAGAGTGGATAGTAAACCTGACTTTGTAAATTTTGATGCGCAAAAAATGTTGGTGTGTACAAAAACGGAGAACCATACCATAAATGAAATGGCAGCAATGTATCGTCAAGCACCATTGTATAAGGATAAATTAGAGGCCCTCGATTTTGCCTATAATGATACCACTAATGATGTTTTAGCAAAGCAGCTATTATTGGATGCGATGATGGATGAATACGCTGGAATTCGGCTATTAGCGGTTTCTTATTATGATAAATTTGATGAGATCAACGATCTAAAATTAAAGGATGTTTTGGTTTCTACCATGAAAAATGATCCAGAATCGAATGTTAGATCGGAAGCCGTAGTAGGATTGTATGATTATTACTCCTGGGCTGATGGAATGGTGGATAATTTTACTTCTCAAATTGAAATCGACAGTTCTTTTACCGTTCAAAGTGATTTATTGCGAGGCATTGCCATATGCGATTCTTCTCTTGGTTTAGAATACGCCAATAAGTTTATTGGCTCTCCAAACAATGCGGTTTTATTTGCCATAGCAGAAATTTATTCTGTTTTTGGAACCGATGAAAACAATCCGTTTTTTGAAAATATTTACCCAAAGGCGGATGGGTATTACGTGATGAGTTTTCTTGATTATTATAAAGATTATTTATCGAGGATAGACGATGTTGAAATTCAAACTACAGCCCTTGCTATTTTTGAAAAGGAAGCAAATAATGAGTTAGGCTGGTTTATTCGTTATTATGCAGTAAGTGCCTTGATAGATTTACGTGGTGTTTATGAATCTCGATCTAAAACTGCCGCAAAAGCTGGGTCAACTAGTAAAGCAGAAACATATGGCTCATTGGTAAAACAAATAGATACATTTTTAGCGAATAAAAGATCTTCGGAAACGGATTCAAGAGTGTTTATGCAACGTTAATTTTTGAGATTCATACGAATTCAAAAGCAATGTTTTGTACCTTAGTTTACCATTGTTAAAAAGGTTAATTTGTGAGTTATGAAAGAGAAATTAGCGCGTATAAAAGCCGTTTTTTTTGATTGGGATGGAGTGTTTCATGCAGGTCATAAAAACGAAAACAAATCAAGTACTTTTAGTGAGGCAGATTCTATGGGCGTAAATATGTTACGTTTTGGTTTATGGCTTCAAAATAAGGAGATGCCCATCGTTGGTATTATATCGGGAGAGAATAATGTAACTGCGAGATATTGGGCTGAGCGAGAACATTTAGACGCTACTTTTTCTAGTGCAAAAAACAAAGTGGAAATTCTGGCCTTTTTAAAAGAAAAACATAACCTAAATCCCCATGAGGTCATGTTTGTGTATGATGACATTTTGGACCTTTCCTTGGCGAAAGAAGTAGGGTTTAGGGTATTGATAAATAGACGAGCCAACCCTTTGTTTGTGGAGTACTGTAGAGACAAGGAATATTATGAATTTGTAACCCATTCGGATGGTGGAAACCACGGTGTTCGTGAGGCATGCGAGCTTACACTCGATGCCATGGGGAAATTCGTTGAAACCATTGAAAAGCGAATAGAGTTTACTGGTGATTACTCAAAGTACAATAGTGAAAGGTTAGCTATTGACGTAAAACACTTTTTGGCTAGTGAAGGTAGTTTTGTATTATTGAAATAATATTAAGAGGACAAACAAAAAAGGGTGGTGAAACTGAAGCTTCACCACCCTTTTTTGTTTGGTCTTTCTCGGTTACAAAAAACCTTGCTCTTTCATCCATTGGTCGTTAAACACCTTCGCCACATATCTTGATCCATGATCGTGAAACAAAACAACAACCACATCATTTTCCGTAAGTTCATTTTTTAAGTGACGCACTGCCGCAAAAGCAGAACCAGCTGAATAGCCCAAAAACAAACCTTCTTTCACAGCCAATTCACGTGCAACCAAGGCGGCTTCTTTATCGGTTACTTTTTCAAAATGGTCAATTAAACTGAAATCAACGTTTTTCGGTAAGATGTCTTCTCCAATCCCTTCGGTTAAATACGAATGGATTTCATTTTCGTCAAATTCACCCGTTTCTAAATACTTTTTAAATACAGACCCATAGGAGTCAACTCCCCAAATTTTGATGTTTGGATTTTTTTCTTTCAGGTATTTCCCAACTCCAGATATCGTGCCTCCAGTACCAACACCTACTACAAAATGGGTGATTTTTCCTTCGGTTTGTTCCCAAATCTCAGGGCCAGTGGATTCGTAGTGCGCTTGGCGGTTAGAAAGGTTGTCATACTGGTTTAACCATACCGAGTTTTCAATCTCTTTATTTTTTCTTTCTGCTACGGAGTAATATGAATCCGGATGATCTGGTGCAACTGCCGTTGGACAAACAATCACCTCAGCCCCCATTGCACGTAAAACATCTACTTTTTCCTTACTTTGCTTATCGTTGGTAGTGAAAATACATTTGTACCCCTTTACGATGGCCGCTAAAGCAATTCCCATCCCCGTATTTCCAGAAGTACACTCAATAATAGTTCCGCCCGGTTTAAGCGTGCCGTTGGCTTCTGCATCTTCCACCATTTTCAAACCCATTCTGTCTTTTACAGAATTTCCCGGGTTAAAATATTCTACTTTCCCTAAAATAGTCCCAGGAATATCTTTGGCAATTTTGTTTAAACGAACCATAGGCGTATTTCCAATTGTGCCTAAAATATTGTCGTATACCTTTTTGTCTGGAGTCATATTATTTCTTTAAATATTTTTTATCAAACACGAATGTCCCGAAGGGTAAAAGCGATGAGACAAAAGCGTAAGAATAGGTTTTTAGGTCCCATTTTTTATCTGTTCCAACCAATACAACCCATATTAAGAAAGCAATAAACAAAATGCCATGGACCATTCCCACAGGTCGGGTAGGGTCAGGATATTCATAAACATATTTTAAAGGCATGCAAATACCCAATAGTAAGAGGTAACTTATTCCTTCAAGGACAGCTAGAATGCGTAAAAATGAAGTGTTATTCATCCGTAAATTGATTGATTTTTTGAGAATGCAAATAGAGTGAAATGTTTTGACTTAGACCCTATTAGATATCATTAATCGAGCTTAATTGCATCTACGGCAGAAATTCGTGTCACTATAAACGTAGGGAGAATGAGCATTAGCACACAAAGAACTAGAGTGAATACATTTAAAAATAGAATATCGGTAAATTCTATATGTATTGGAATATGTGAAATATAGTACGTTTCTGGGGGTAATGTAAAAATTTGAAATTCTTTCTGAATGAAGGCTAATCCTAATCCAATAAGATTACCCCAAAGTAAACCCACTCCTAATAAATAGGTAGCTATATATAAAAACACTTTACCAATAGACCCGTTGGTAGAACCCATGGCTTTAAATATTCCTATCATTTGTGTACGATCTAATATCAATATCAATAAAGCAGATGCCATGTTAATTCCAGATACAAAAATCATTAGCGTAATAATTACAAAAACATTGATATCCTGCAATTCTAGCCATCCAAATAGGTTTTGGTTTTTATTAATGATGGTTGTAGATTTATATTCAAACGGAATATTTTCATAAATGAAGTCATCAATTTCGTTTAGATCATCCCAACTATTTAGATTCAATTCAAATCCACCTACTTGTGTACTATCCCAATCATTTAATTTTTGAATATGTCTAATATCTCCTAATACGATAAGCTTATCAAACTCCTCAAGGTCCGTACTATAAATTCCGTCAATGGTAAATTTCCGTGGTCTGGGTTGATTGTTTTTAATAAAATAAACAAGGAAATCATCTCCAACCTTCAAGTTCATTTTATTGGCAATATGTTTTGAAATGAGCACTTGGTTCGATTTTTTGGCATCATCAAAATGCAAAACTGTTCCTTCAACTAGATTTTTTTTAAAAAAAGTCCAATCAAAATCGGTTGAGATTCCTTTTAAAACTACACCCAGAATTTCATCATCTGTTTTTAAAATGCCTGCTTTATTGGCATACACTTGAATATTTGATACTTTTTCTAAGGAATCAAATTCTGGATAAAAGGGTTGCTCCGTGCTTATTGGAATGGTTTCAAAACCATCTGTGCTTTGAAAATTTGATATTTGAATGTGCCCGCCAAAGCCAATGATTTTTTCTCTAATCTCGTTTTGAAAGCCTTTAACTATGGTTACCGATAGAATCATTACCGTAACGCTAATCGCAATACCAGAAAGGGCAATGTTGATAATGGTACGAATACTATTACGTGATTTTCGATCGGATGATTTCGTTCGAATTAATTTTAATGCTGTGAAAAGTTCGAAATTCAACGGTGCAATTTTGCGTGAAACAATATTAACCCAAATTCTACAATGATAAACCTAAATTCAATTTCATATTAATGGTTAAAAGTCGGATTGAATTACATGTAAATCCTTTAATTTGCCTCCAAATCTGGTAGAGTTGAAACTGTATTTAATAATTTCATTTTTATTGTTTGGGTCCGTTGGTGTGTTTTCACAAGCCAAAATATCGCAACAAGAATTAATCAAAACCGCTGATGAGGTGTTGGTTGGGGCAGAACGTCCTTCTCTGTATTTGGATGAATTGAAAGGGAAAAATGTAGCGTTGGTTGTGAACCCCACAAGCGAAGTTTTTAATCAGCATTTGGTGGATTATCTATTGGGTAATGGGATTCAAATTAAAATTGTTTTTGCCCCAGAGCATGGATTTCGAGGCACAGCAGATGCGGGTGAACTGATTAAAGATGGTGTCGATACTAAAACCAATTTACCCATTAAAAGTCTGTATGGTAAAAACAAAAAGCCTTCAAAAAGTGATTTAGCCAACATAGATGTGGTTGTTTTTGATATTCAAGATGTAGGGGTTCGGTTTTACACCTATATTTCAACTATGCATTATGTAATGCAGGCCTGCGCAGAAAATGATGTTCAAATGATGGTTTTCGACCGGCCTAATCCAAATGGGTTTTATGTGGATGGCCCGGTTTTGGAGTTGTCAGAACAGTCGTTTGTAGGAATGCATCCAGTACCCATAGTGCATGGAATGACCATTGGAGAATATGCTCGGATGATAAATGGAGAAGAGTGGCTAGGGCCCAATTTAAAATGTGATTTGCGGGTAATTTTGTTAACCGGATGGAATCATAAAAACTTGTATCAATTACCCACCAAGCCTTCTCCCAATTTGCCGAATATGGTTTCTATTTATTTGTATCCGACTCTGGGATTGTTTGAAGGAACAATTATTAGTGCGGGTAGGGGAACAGAATTTCCGTTCCAAACTTTCGGAGCTCCTACCATTAAGGAGGTTAGTTTTACCTTTATTCCGCAATCTGTGGAAGGGGCAACTTATCCAAAATTTAAAGGGCAGACATGTTACGGTAGAGATTTACGTAACTATAATGTTTTTGATTTTTACTTAGATTCAGAAATTCATTTAGAACTGATTTTATGGGCGTATTCTCACACATCCAATAAAGAAGAGTTTTTCCTAAAAAATCATTTTTATGGACGTTTGGCTGGAACTTCTGATTTACAGAAGCAAATAATTGGTGGCTTAACTGTTCAGGAAATTCGCTCCACATGGGAGCCTAAATTATCTAATTTCAAGGTGTTGCGTAAAAAATATTTGTTGTATCCCGATTTTTAATTGGGTATTTCAATCCTGACCAATATCACCTATTAGCTTCTTTTTATTCTGGTAATTTGCCAGTAATTAAATGGCGTATGGATGTAACATCTATTGAAAAAAAACTGGAGGAATTTAGAAGTGAAGGGAAAAGAATGTTTCTCACATCTTCTTTTCAATCGCAAAGTGTTCCTTTATTGCATTTAATTAGTCGAATTGACCCTTCGATTCCCGTTTATTTTCTGAATACTGGATTTCTGTTTCCGCAAACGATTGCCTTTAAAAATCAATTGATAAAGGAATTCGGATTGAATGTTATCGGATTAGAATCTCCCATTTCTAAAATTCATCAATTAGATGCGGATGATCATTTTTTTTATTCTTCAGATCCAGATTATTGCTGTCACTTGAATAAAATCATCCCTCTAGAGCCTATTTTGATGCAGTTTGATGTGTGGATTAATGGTATCCGAGCAGATCAAAACTCCAATAGAAGCCGAATGAAAAAAGAGCAAATGGGCGCTCACAATGTTTTGCGTTACCATCCAATTTTGGAGTGGACAAAAGAAGATGTTCAAAATTACAGGACAGAAAATACCCTTCCAACGCATCCTCTTGATGAAATGGGATATGATAGTATTGGATGTGAACCGTGTACAGCTAAAAGAAATTCCAATGATATTGATCGAAATAGCCGTTGGGCTGGGCTTAAAAAAACAGAGTGCGGATTGCATACCGATTTAGCAAACGATGCTACTAAAATTCAAATTAAAGGATTAAAATTTTAAAACAATGAGAGTACTTGTTACAGGTGGCGCAGGATACATTGGCAGTGGATTAGTAGTTGAATTGGCAAAGAACCCGAAAATTTCCGAAGTTGTTATTTACGACAATTTATCTCGAGGTCATTTAGGCTTATTTGTGAGGGATGAAAAGCTTCACGGTATAAAAATGCGTTTTGTCTATGGGGACATTCTAGATGGAAGAAAACTAGATAGGGTACTAGATAATATTGATGTTGTGTACCATTTAGCAGCAAGTGTTACTAGTCCTTATGCAGATCAAAATCCCCAACAATTTGAACAAATAAATCATTGGGGAACCGCAGAAATAGTGAACGCAATAAATAAAAGCGATGTTAAAAGAGTGATCTATTTGAGCACTGTATCTGTGTATGGCTGGAGTGATGAGCCGTTAACCGTTTCTTCCCCCTTACAGCCAAATACCTATTATGGCGTTTCAAAAATGCGTGGAGAAGAACAGGTTAGTAGTTTGAACGTGGGCATTGAAAAGTACGTAATTCGATGTGGGAATGTTTTTGGGTACAGCCCAAGTATGCGAAAGGATACTGTTGTTAACTCGTTTATGTTTAATGCTAATTTCTTAAATCGAATTAAAATTATTGGAAGTGGAGAACAAAAAAGAGAGTTTATTTCAATTCAATCTGTGGTAGAAGAATTAAGTGCATTGGCCAAAGATTCTGAAGTGAAACCGGGAACGTATAATTTAGTTCACCATTCTAAATCCATTAAAGAGGTTTCAGAAGCTATTCAAGAAATTTATCCAGATGTGGAAATGATTACGGTAAATCAACACCTTCAAATGCGTCAGGTAATAGTGGAGAGAAGCAAGGAGTTAAATCATTTTATTGCCAAACCCTTCGTGCAAGAATTAAATGAATTTAAAGAAAAGTTCACTTTTCATTTACCAACCTAAGATCTAAAATACCTACTTTTAGGTATTTTTAATACGATTCATCCTTGTAGATTTGTTATGTTATTTATAATGAATCTAAATAAGAATGAAAAAGATATTCCTTTTTGCTGCGATTAGTTTTCTTGCTTCTAGCTTAACTGCCCAAACGGTCTATACCATGCAAGATACAGGTGCAGCAATAAATTCAGCAACAAAAATTCTCGAAACATCTAACACATCTAGAACAACCATTGGAGGGTACGCTCAGTTGGATTATAACCAACCTTTTGGTGGTGCTGTCAAACAAAATGGCGTGATGGATGTGCATAGGTTAATTCTTCTATTTGGATACAAATTTTCTGAAAAAACATCTTTTGTATCTGAAATGGAAATTGAACATGTAAATGAGTTTTACGTTGAACAGGCATTTTTGAATCATGCGATTAGTTCGAAATTAAATATTCGAGCGGGTTTAATGCTTGTGCCCATGGGAATTGTAAATGAATACCATGAACCGCCAACATTCAATGGGGTGGAGCGACCAAATATGGATGGGTTTATTGTTCCAACAACGTGGAGAGAAATGGGGATAGGAATTACCGGGAAGTTTAATTCTGCTGCTCTTCGCTATCAGCTGTATATGTTTAACGGCTTTTTAGGTTATTCCAATGACGAAGCTAAATTTAGAGGTGTGGATGGATACAGAAAAGGCAGACAAAAAGGTGCAAAGTCCGTTTTTAGTTCTCCGACCTTCTCCGGTAAACTAGATTATTACGGAATTCTGGGCTTAAAATTGGGACTGTCTGCTTACCATGGTAAATCACAAACCACATTGAAAAATGGTGTTAATCCTAGTGATGCATTAGCAATGAGCTCTATGGATAGTTCGGTGATTACAATGACAATGGTTGGACTAGATGCGCGATATCAAATTAAAGGGTTTACTGCAAGAGGTCAATTTGTATATTCTCAAAACGAAAATACAGAATCATATAACATTAAAGGAAATACAGATTTGGGTGCCGCTTTAATGGGATATTATGTGGAAGCTGGGTATGATGTTTTACGCTTATTGAAATCACAAACTCAAATGAAACTAGTGGCTTTTGTGCGCTATGAAACATATGACACGCAGCACAAGGTATATAATGAAAGTATAAAAAATGATGCGTATAATCGTACAGATTTAACTACAGGATTAAGTTTTCATATCGCACCTGGTGCTGTGGTAAAAGCGGATTATCAATATTTAATTAATAAATCGGAAAACTCTATTGGCACGAATATGTTTAATATGGGTATTGGATGGTGGTTTTAGGATATAGGGAAAATATGGGGTTAAAAAAAACAATCCAAAAGGCAATTAAAATGGCCAGCATAAATAGTGTGCTGGCTTTTGCCATTATTGTATTCGGTTCGTGGTTAACCGTTGAATCCCTTCCAAAATCAGTTTCAAAAAAAATTCAATCTTCGTTGAACGAGTTTTGGGGGGAAGAAAATCTAACGCTTCATAATTTTTCTTCGCTTGCTGATACCACAAAATTAGAATTAGAAAAAAACGGAGTGGAAGGTCTTTTTGAGATTTTCAATAATTCGAAAAATATGGGTTATGTTGTCCTAGCGAAATCAAGAAGTAAATTTGATTACTTTAATTATGCCATTTATTATGATGGTAATTTTCAGATTAAAGGGGTTCGAATTTTACAATATCGAGAGGATTATGGGGGAGAAATTGCGAATAAGCGATGGTTAAAACAATTCGAAGGGAAAACGGCTAATTCTCCCATTACAATAGATACGGATATTCAAGGTATTTCAGGGGCTACAATTTCGTATAGAGCCATTACAAAAGGAGTAAAGGATATTACTATAGCAATTAACACATTAAAAAAATGATTGAACCGAATGGACTCTTGTCAAAGCTGCCACAAGAAATAAAAACATTTCTACTTATCTTTTTAGTGACGTTATCTTTTGGTTACATAGCAGGTGTAGTATACATATCTAAAACATCGGGAGTTTCACCTAATGAAGTTGAAGAACAGTATAGGGGAAATGAAGATAACGAGGATGCCGAAGAAATGAAATTTAAAAAATCAGAAAGGGCTATTTTGACTCTTGTTCATGGGCATGTCATTACTTTCTCCTTAATTTTTTTGGTTCTTGGGGGCTTGTTCTTTCTTACATCGTATCCTTTGAGCCTTAAAAAGGTCTTGGCGTTTGAACCCTTGATTTCCACTGTAACAACCTTTGGAGGAGTGTGGTTGATGTGGTATGGACTTACTTGGATGAAATATGTAGTTATGATTTCAGGTACGCTAATGCACTTATCATTCGGGACTCTAGTTTTTTTAATTGCAAAGGATCTAACGAATAGGAAATAGCCAAAAAGTAAGAATCCCTTGAAAATAAAATTTTCAAGGGATTCTTAGATATTAATTTATTTATTGGACTCCCAAATTTACTCCATAGGTTAAGGGAATTTTATAATCTACTATGGCAGTTTTTTGTTGAATTTTTTCAAAAAATGGATTGTTGAGTTGAAGGTAATTAATAGAAAATTCTGTTCCATCAATTAACTTCACACAATTATTAGAATTGTCAATGATGTTTTTATTTTTAAATTCTAAATCAAGCAAATTGTACTTTTCACCAAAATGATGAATTGCATTTTGTTTTTCTGATTCGTTAAGATACGAAATCGAGGTTTTACAAAAGAATAATTCGTTCTTGAAAAAGTGCGCTTCAATTTTCACTTTTTGTCCCCCTAATTTTATTTTATACAATAAAATATGTCTTCGTAATCCATTCGATTTAATGGATTGTACATAAGGGGTAACTTTAAATTTCTTTCTAACCTCACTCGTGGTAGCTCCCAATTGAATTCCATTAATTAATGAAATTGGGCCGTTACTTTTTAGCTGGTTTAACCTCTTACTGCTATTATGAAGATATTTATACTCTAATAAATCCGTGTATTTGTCCAAAATATTTTCGGTGTATCTATATGCCGTCTTATGCGTAGAACCAAAAATCTTATGAACTAGTTTAAACATTTCCAATGATTCAATTTGTGTACGTATCATCTTTATAATTTTTGCAGGTGTTGTTAATGTTTTGTGCTCCAATTCGCCACCGTTGGAGATTTATTATGCTAATATAGGATGAAATTATATTGATTTTTGCGTTTAACGTTATGCTTAAAATGATTGAAATTAGGATTAAAATAATTCCTTATGTTTATTATTTTTAGAAGATTATTCTAAGGGATAGGACAAAAAAAAAGCGAAACTGAAAAGTTTCGCCTTTTAAAAAATGTGCTTTTTAAACTTAGTTTTTCACTACTTTATTTGAGTACATTCTTTCACCATTATTGGATAATTGGATGAAGTAGATTCCAGAAACAACATTATTTAAATCAATGTTTATTTGGTTGTTGCCATTGTTGTTGTTCTTTACCCAAACAATCTTACCCGTTACATCCACAACTTGAATGTCACCATGAATTCCGTTATCGTTCATAAGAGTATATCCGTTTGACGATGGAATCAAGGTGAAATTGTTTTGATTAACATCATTGATTCCTGTTGCAATATCATCTTTGCCATTGCTTGTAGTTGCATCATCACTTTTAGTAGCTGTATTTACAAATACCAACTCAAATCTATTGGTGTAAGTTATATTACCAGCCAATGCAACCTCATAATTACCCGAAGCTAAATTATGTGTTGTTCCAGTTTCTAAATCGCGGATATAAATAACTATAGCAGTAGATAAATTTTCTCTTCTAATTTCAGAAAAAGTATGATTACCCGTTTCATCTGTAAATAAAACCAACGGAATCACTTTTGAGTCTCCAATCGCAATTGCTGAAATTCCCTGAATGATGAACTCTTCAGTATCAATCATTGAAGCAAATTTGATGTGGTCGTTTCCAGATAGTTTTGGAGCATCATAAGACGCATCTTTTCCATCGGTTGATTCAGAGTTATAACCTATCAATATAGTGTTGCTAATTCCACTTGGAGTAGTAGAAGTGAACCACGCTTTATGTACTTCGTTTTCTTTACTTTCTGCTTTGAAGAATTGTGAATTATCCACAGTTGAATCACGCATAGCATTTTTAAAATCTAGGTTTCCAGTACCAGTAGCGTAAACCCAAAACCCTTGACAACTTGCAATGTATGGGTCAGGAGATGGGCCGTTTGAACCCGTGTTCGTTGATGCTACGAAGCCAATTGCATTGTAGGTCGCATAATCATCATCTTCATCGTAAATAACTCCAACTGGATCATCCCAGAAATAAATACCACCTGAAATACTACTAGTAGTATCTGCATTATATTTCCATAACCAATCTAAATCTAATGCACTCGGATAAGGGTTACCCATAAGATTTGCATCATCTGTTCCTGAAACAAGAGAATAACTTAAGTCCCCATTGTGAACTGTACCAGTAAATGTTCTTGTAGTACTACTACCATCACCAGTAACAAAATACCCTCTACCAGAATCCATTAAACCATCTGCGCCAGGAATTACAGCAGCTGCACTAAAAGTAACACTATTACCCGCGCATACGGCAGTGGAACCAGCAGTATAGTCATGTAACCATGCACTAGTTGGAGTTTCATAAGTAAAGATGTCACATGCATTTGAGCCTGTGAAAGCACCAGCAGTTCCTGCCGTGCCAATGTTTTGATTCATTACGGGAGAAGACCAAATGTTGTATTGAAGAAGTCCAGTTTTACCTCCTAAACGATCAACATTATAAGTCCCAGTACCTGTATTTCCATTAGAGCTATTAGTTTGAACCAAAGCACCGTTATTAGTTAAGGAAACAGTTCCGTTATTTATCAAATTGCCTTTCACCAATAAAACTTTTCCGTTTATTTCAATTCCATAATTTGAACCTAAAATGAATAAGTCTTTATTTACAGTTAAATTTTCTGCAAAAGTACTTGTAACAGGATTTGGGGAACTTAAGACTAAGTTAGAATAAGTTACTTGATCTGTTGTCCCTACCGAACTATTTGTAGGAATGTTGGTGTTTGGTTGTATTGCCAGTAATTTGATTGTTGAATTACCATTACTCGTTATATTTCCATATTCTGGAGACCCTTGAGTAATTCCTTTGTAAAAAGTAAATTCAGCAATTGTGTTTAATGTTAAGTTTATTTTGTCATCAGCGGTAGCGCTCATATTGAAATTACCATAGCAAACAGCGTTTGAAGTAGTGTTTAAGTTAATATCAGTAGCAACACCGGAAGTATGGGTGATGTTAATGTCTCCATTAACAACCATTGTTCCACCACTCAAAAGCAATCCATTACTAGAGGAGGTTCCTCCAGAGGTAGTAAAATTTAAATCTGAATTAATACTTAAAGAGGAGTTTACTACTGTAACACTTAATATACCAGATCCTCCACTTCTTGTGATGTTTAGATTGTCATTTATATTTAGGTTTGACCCAGTCAATAGGGAAATAACCCCAAGATTGGTTGAGCCAGAATTTGTTAAATTTACTTGCCCCATAACTGATAAGCTAACCCCATCAATGTCTAAAATTGATGGGCCTGAAGTTGTGGTTATGTTAACTTCTGCACAGGTGTCATTCGCACTTACGGTAACATTATAACCATCAATGTAAACAATATCACCTGTCCCAGGAGCTGTAGGTGCTGTAGAACCTCCACTAGTCAAAGACCAAGTTGAAGCAACATTCCAGTCTCCAGAAGCAATGGCATAATATTCTGTACCTACGTTATCAATACATATTGTAAATGTTCCTCGGTAACCAGAATAATTGTTGTCCACAGAAATATAATACACATTTCCTGGAGTTAAATTGGGGTAAGTAATACTTACATCATCGGTATTGGCAGCGTATCTATCGCATGCTACTTGAGTTGTACCATCCCCTTCCCATAATGCTGTGTTGATTCTCAAAATGGTCCCAAAAGCACCACCTCTTTTAATAGTGTATGTAACAGAGGAATCAATAGCCGTAAACTTAAACCAACGGTTATAGCCGGAACCATTATTACATGAACCTTGGAATTTATCCATGGTTGCACCAATAGTTGTGTAGGAAGCATCTGGAGAACAATAGTTATTTAAATCTGTTAATTCAATTGCGCCTTCGTAATAATCATAGCTTGGCGTGGTGTCAAGGCAAAGAGTAAAAGTTCCTCTGTACCCAGAATAATTATTGTCAATAGAAATGTAGTACCAATCACCGCTCACTAAAGAAGTCACATCAATTTCCACATCATCGTTATTGTTTACGTAACGGTTACATGCAACTTGTGTGGTGCCGTTTGCTTGCCAAATCGTTGCGTTTGTTCTTAGCATAGTTCCTTTTGATCCGCCAATATCCACTTTTAAATTTAGCTCTGGTGAAACCGCTTGAAACTTGAACCACCTGTTATATCCAGAACCATTTGAACAAGATCCCGGAAATTTATCCATGGTCGCACCTACTGTAGTATAAGCTGCGTCCGGTGTACAAGAACCCAAGTAAGCGGTAATATCTTTAGCGCCTTCGTAATAGTCGTAGCTAACAGTTGTATCTAAACAAAGTGTAAATGTTCCTCTGTACCCAGAGTAATTATTATCCACAGAAACAAAATACCAATCGCCAGTATTTAAAGTTGTAGAAGCAATTTCTACGTCATCGTTATTATTTACGTATCGATTACATACTACTTCACTGGTATCACTAGCTTTCCACATCGTTACATTGGTTCTTAACATTGTACCTTTTGTCCCGCCAATATCCACTTTGATATTCATAAATGGACTAGTAGCTTGAAACTTAAACCATCTGTTGTATCCAGAACCATCTGAACAAGAACCATCACTTTGATCCATAGTTGCACCAACGGTTGTAAAGGCAGCGTTTGGAGAGCATGAGCCAATATAAGACGAAACATCAAGAGCTCCTTCTAAATAATCGTAACTAACTGAGGTGTCCAGACATAAGGTGAAAGTTCCTCTGTACCCAGAGTAGTTATTATCCACAGAAATAAAATACCAATCGCCAGTATTTAAAGTTGTAGAAGCAATTTCTACATCATCACCGTTACTCACGTATCTATTACACACCACCTCAGAAGTGTCACTAGCTTTCCACATTGTTACATTGGTTCTTAACATTGTACCTTTTGTACCACCAATATCCACTTTGATATTCATAAACGGGCTTGTTGCCTGAAACTTGAACCATCTATTATATCCTGAGCCATCTGAACAAGAACCATCACTTTGATCCATTGTTGCACCAACGGTTGTATAAGCAGCGTCAAGTGAACATGAGCCAATGAAAGATGAGACATCTATAGCCCCCTCTAAATAATCGTAACTAACGGAGGTATCTATACACAAAGTGAAAGTGCCTCTATATCCCGAGTAGTTATTGTCAACAGAAATAAAATACCAATCACCAACGATTAGAGTAGTGGCCGCAATTTCCACATCATCATTGTTGCTTACATATCGATTGCAAACCACTTCAGTTGTGTCACTAGCTTTCCACATAGTAACGTTTGTTCTCAACATCGTACCTTGCGCACCTCCAATATCCACCTTCACATTCATGAAAGGACTTGTGGCTTGGAACTTAAACCATCTATTGTAACCAGAACCATTTGAACAAGAACCATCACTTTGATCCATTGTTGCACCAATAGTGGTGTAAGCTGCATCTGATGAGCAGGATCCTATAAATGAAGAAACATCGGTAGCGCCTTCTAAATAATCATTAGTTAAAGAAGTATTTAAACATAAAGTAAATGTTCCGCGATATCCAGAATAATTATTATCCACTGAAATATAAAATGTATCGCCAACAGTCAAATTAGTAGCTTCAACATATACATTGTCTCCGTTATTTACGTATCGATTACATGCAACCTCATTAACCCCATTTGCTTCAAAAATGGAAGCATTAGTTCTTAACATGGTGCCTTTCGATCCACCAATGTCAACCAATACGCTCATTGTGGCTGCTGTAGCTTCAAATTTGAACCACACATTATACCCTGAACCGTTAGAGCAAGAGCCTAAAGTTGTATCGGAAGTTGCGTTAACCGTAGTGTATGCAGCATCACTAGAACAGGAGTTAATAATACTCGAAACATCAATCGCATTTACGATACTATCGTTTGCTGGTTGAGCAAAGGCAATTGAGATCCATAAAAAAGTCATCAAAAAAGATAGGAGTATTGATTTCATCATAATTTAGTTGTATAATTTCTAATTATTAGGTTTAATAACCTAAGGCGGCAAACCTATAGATTTTAATATGTAACTCCTTTAAGCACAGTGGCAATTGGTTTAATTACTTTTTCACAAACTAGTATTAATAATTCAAAAAAAAACCCATTCGTCATTGACGAATGGGTTTCTAAACAATACAATACGATTTTTATTTATTTTACGGCATCAACGATTGCCTTGAAGGAATCCGGATTATTCAAAGCCAAATCGGCTAATACCTTACGGTTTAGTTCGATATTGTTTTTAGCTAGTTTACCCATAAATTCAGAATATGACATTCCGTTCTCACGTGTTCCAGCGTTAATTCTTTGAATCCAAAGACTTCTAAAATTTCTCTTCTTTTGTTTACGTCCGGTGTAAGCATAAGTCAACCCTTTTTCAACGGCATTTTTTGCTACGGTCCAAACATTTTTTCTACGGCCAAAGTATCCTTTGGCTTGTTTCATTACTGCTTTTCGTCTTGCTCTACTGGCAACACTATTTACTGATCTTGGCATAATTTATAGTTTTCTGAAACTAAGCGGTTTTTACACACTTCATTGAGCTCAGCCTCTGGTTTAACAATGTAACCTAATGGCGATTACGCCATGTTTAATTGTAATTTGATGCTTTTGGCGTCTGCTTTATCAACAAACCCATCTTTTGTCAAGTTACGTTTTCTTTTTGTTGCTTTTTTAGTCAAAATGTGAGACTTAAAAGCATGCTTTCTTTTGATTTTACCAGAACCAGTAAGCTTAAATCGCTTTTTGGCACTAGATTTTGATTTCATTTTTGGCATCGTTTCAACGTTTTTTATGTATTGTAATTGTTTACTTTTTCTTTTTTGGTGCAATGAACATAATCATTCTTTTGCCTTCTAACTTAGGCATTTGTTCAACGCTTCCAAAATCATCTAATTCTTGAGCTAATCTCAATAACAGAATTTGACCTTGTTCTTTAAAAACAATGGAACGTCCTTTAAAGAATACATACGCTTTAAGCTTAGCGCCTTCCTCCAAAAATTTGATGGCATGCTTTTTCTTAAATTCGTAATCGTGGTCATCCGTATTTGGACCAAAACGGATTTCTTTAATAGAAACCTTTGTAGTTTTAGCTTTAATTTCTTTTTGCTTTTTCTTTTGATCGTACAAAAATTTCTTGTAGTCCAAAATTTTACAAATAGGTGGATCGGTTTTTGAAGAAATCTCCACTAAATCAAGACCTTCTTCTTCTGCTTTACTCAAAGCATCACGCGTTGAAATGACTCCAGTATCACCTTCGTCACCTCCAACTAAACGAACTTCTCTTGCGGTAATTTTACCGTTTATTTTGTGTAGGTCTTCTTTAATTACCCGGCCACCACGTGGTCCTCTACTTCTTTTTTTTATAGCTTGGTCCTCCTTTAATTAGGTAAAACTTTTATATTATTCTAATCCTGCAGTTTGACGAGTTACTTCCTCTGAAACTAATTTGACAAATTCATCAACCGATAAAACTCCCAAATCTCCCTCGCCATGTTTTCTAACCGCAACTGTATTGTCTGCGACTTCTTTTTCGCCTAGAATCAGCATGTAAGGGATTTTATCCATTTCATTATCTCTGATTTTTCGGCCAATTTTTTCGTTGCGGTCATCAACGAGCGCGCGAATATCGTATTTATTTAGCAGATTTAAAAGGTTTTGCGCGTGGTCATTGTATTTTTCGCTAATTGGAAGAATTGCAACTTGACTTGGTGTTAACCATAAAGGAAAGTTTCCTGCGCAATGTTCAGTGAGAACAGCCACAAAACGTTCCATTGAACCAAAGGGTGCGCGGTGTATCATGACCGGACGATGTTTTTGGTTGTCCGCCCCAGTATATTCCAACTCAAAACGTTCTGGTAAGTTATAATCCACCTGAATTGTTCCCAATTGCCAACTACGACCAATGGCATCCCGAACCATAAAATCCAATTTTGGTCCGTAAAAGGCTGCTTCACCGTATTCTATGGTTGTATCTAAACCCTTTTCGGAAGTAGCCTCAATAATTGCAGATTCAGCTTTCTCCCAATTTTCATCGGATCCAATATATTTTGATTTGTCTTCAGGGTCACGTAAAGAGATCTGAGCCGTGAAATTTTCAAAATCTAAAGTTTTGAAAATGTAAAGAACCAAATCAATTACTTTTTTGAATTCGTCCTTTAATTGTTCCGGCATGCAGAATAAATGCGCGTCATCCTGTGTAAATCCACGAACACGTGTTAAGCCATGGAGTTCCCCAGATTGCTCATACCGATAAACCGTTCCGAATTCTGCAAAACGCAAGGGTAAATCTTTGTATGATCGTGGGGATGATTTGTAAATTTCGCAGTGATGTGGACAGTTCATTGGTTTTAATAAAAACTCTTCACCTTCATGCGGAGTAGATATGGGTTGAAATGAATCTGCCCCATATTTCGCATAGTGTCCGGAAGTTACATATAAATCTTTGTGACCAATATGTGGAGTAATTACGGGCAAATACCCAGATTGTTTTTGAGCGGTTTTTAAAAACCGTTCTAAACGTTCTCTTAGTTCAGCACCTTTGGGCAACCATAAAGGTAATCCAGCACCTACTTTTTCAGAAAATGTGAATAGGCCTAATTCTTTACCCAATTTTCGATGATCTCGTTTTTTGGCTTCTTCTAAAAACTCCAGATATTCTGTAAGATCTTTTTGTTTTTGATATGTTACACCGTAAATACGTGTTAATTGTTTACGTGTTTCATCTCCTCGCCAGTATGCTCCAGACATACTCAAAACCTTTACGGCTTTAATAAAACCTGTATGAGGGATATGTGGACCACGACATAAGTCGGTAAATTCGCCTACTTCGTAAAAAGTAATTGTTCCGTCTTCTAAATCCTTAATTAAATCCAATTTGTATTCGTCACCCTTTTTTTCAAAATAGTCTAATGCCTCTGCTTTTGAAACTTCTTTTCGGATATAAGTCTCTTTATTTTTGGCTAATTCTTTCATTTTATTCTCGATTTTCGAGAAGTCTTCATGAGAAAAACTGTAATCACCAAAATCAACATCGTAATAAAAACCCGTTTCAATATCTGGTCCAATTCCAAACTTAATCCCAGGATATAATAACTCCAAAGCTTCTGCCATTAAATGGGCAGAAGAATGCCACATCGTAGATCTACCTTCCGCATCATTCCAGGTGAGGAGTTGTAAGGTAGAATCTGTAGTTATTGGAAGAGTGGCGTCAATGACAATACCATTTACTTTGGCCGATAATACATTTCTGGCCAAGCCTTCACTAATTGAACTTGCAATTTCTAGAGCGGTAATACCGCTTTTTTCCTGTCTTACACTGCCATCGGGCAAAGTGATATTTATCATTTCTTCGAATTGTTTAAAAAAAGTGGCTGCAAAGATACAATTTTGAATGGCCTTATAAAGTATGGGGAATAATAAATTAAATTCGTGAATTCAATATCTGAAACTATGCGGATTGAAAACTTTACATACGAAACTTTACCTTTAGAAGATGATTACGAAGGAAAGGTTACAGCAACATTAATATCTGCCTGTTCCAATAAACATAACCGGCCTTCAGTTTTGTATGTTCACGGGTTTATCGATTATTTTTTTCACCCTCATTTAGTCGATTTTTTTAATTCTAATGGATTTGATTTTTACGCATTAGAACTTCGTAAGTATGGACATTCAATACTTCCAGATCAGCACATAAATTATTGCAGATCGATAGAAGAATATTTTGAGGAATTGGACGTTTCGATTCAAAAAATTGCAAGTCAGAACCCCCATAAAGTCATTGGGTTAGGGCATTCTACAGGTGGCTTGGTTTGGAGTCTCTATTTGAATAAAGGAAAATATAAAAATCAAATTCATGGTTTGATTTTAAACTCACCATTTTTGGAGGTCAACGTACCAAAATGTCTTCGAAATGTGTTAAAACCATTATCGAATTTTATTTCATCAATTTGGCCTTATGCAAAGTTAGACGGGATGTTACCAACTATTTACCCGAGTAGTTTACATAAGGATTTTGAGGGAGAATGGGATTTTGATTTATCCCTAAAACCTATTGAAGGATTCCCAGTTTATATTAAATGGAGTTACGCCATCATGGACGCACAGGATTTTTTGAAAAAACATTCAAAGATTGAGCAACCCATTTTATTGCTGCACTCATCAGATTCTTATATACCTAAAAATCATGAAGATCGGGTGATGAAATCAGATATTGTGTTGAACGTAAATCACATGAAATCAATTGGCCCTAAATTAGGCACTAATGTAACTTTGGTTGAAGTCAAAGGCGGATTACATGATTTGTTTTTATCTCCTGAAAGAGTTAGAAACTTTGCCCTGAAAGAAATGTTGAAATGGATAAAAAAGGAACTTTAATTTCCATTCAAATTCTGATATACGTTAAGTAA
Source organism: Salibacteraceae bacterium (assembly GCA_041563475.1). GTDB lineage: Bacteria > Bacteroidota > Bacteroidia > Flavobacteriales_G > Salibacteraceae > CAJXZP01. Next base: position 86,939 of record JBFFMY010000003.1, on the reverse strand, counting down.
TACCTTTTCTTGTGTTTGCCAATTCGCATGCATTTTGGCGCGCAAACAGTTTTCGGAAATTTTCGCGTATAAATCTGTGTTCTGAAGGAGTTCATTAAGCGCCTTAGAGATATTTACAGGTTCAATATTTTTAATAAGTATGGCCACTTCATCTTTTTTGTTAAACTCAATATATTCAGGGTATTCCATTGCTATTTGCGGAACTCCAGCATGCATATAATCAAAAAATCGATTGGCTAAAGAGAACCAGTGACTCAACCCATCATTAGCAAAAAGAGTCAGCCCAATCGTTGCTCCATACGTAATTTCACGTAATTTTTCGGGTTCCACAAACCCTTTAAACTCTATTGTATGATCGAGGTTTAACTCTTTCGTTTTGTGCTTTAACTCATACAGAATGTCTCCATCTCCACAAATCACTAATTGGCAATTTACTTCTTTCATTGCCTCAATTAGTTGTTCTAATCCGCGACCATAATTTACAGCGCCTTGGTACAAAATATAGGGTTTTGACTTGTCGTATTTTTTAGGTTGATCAGCTAAAACTGTTGCGTTAGCTACTACTTTAAACTCCCTATTATATTCTTGTTGAAATAAATGGGCATAACCATTAGAAACCGTATAAGCGGCACTTACTTTTGGGATGCCATACCGTTCAATTTTTTTCCATATTTTTTTTACCGTTGGCCTATTTACCACCTCCTCTTGCTCGGTGAAATATTCGTGAGCATCATACACAACTTTTGATTTTTTTATGTTTCCAGCCCAAATTGCGGGTAGAATAGTATCCAAATCGTTGGCGTTAATAATGTCAAATTGATGAGAAATTAAATAGAAAAATAACCGAATGTTATATTCGGCATAGAATAAAATTGAATTTTCAAACCAGCAATTAAGTCGAACACATGAAAAAGGTTTAGGGCTTAATTCGGTAGAAGATTTTCGTTTTCTGCCAACTAAAGTAACTTCATAACCGGCTTTAACCAATGCAGAACAGATTCTGTTCATACGTTGGTCTTGATGTAAATCGTTAGTTACTAAACAAGCAATTTTTTTCATGAGGTTGTATTTACCTATTCAGTTCCTTTTTCCAATTCAATGAAAGTTCAATTTTCTTGCCTTCTATCTTTGTGAATGGTGGAGAGAAAGGCGGGAAATATGTTGCTCGGATGTACCGATCGATTTTCTCATCTTCCCACGAAAAGTCAATTTCTTTTAGTTGATTTATCTCCTTTCGCTCATGATAGCCTCTGGATCTCTCACTGTAAAATTCAGATTGAGGTTTACGAATGTAATTTCCAGTAAATAGGCTTAAAATATTCGATTTAAAAAGGGTTATGGATTTTTCCAGTGTTTTCTCATAAAGGGATATCGCTGTTTCATTTTTTGCTATCGGAAATCTACTTTCAAATAAAATATCCCCAGAGTCAATACCGGTTTCCAATACATGAATAGTCGCACCAAACTCTTTCACTTTGTCAATAATTCCGAATGAAAATTGGTTGCAACCTCGGTACTCTGGTAAAGGTGCCATATGTAGATTAATGGCCAATATTTTTGCGCAATTTATGTGCTTGGATTGCATTATTTGATGATGTTGGACCGAAATGATGTAATCTATTTGAGGCACTGATAACAGATCATCTTGTGTATTAAGCAGGGGTAAATTGTTTGTTTTGGCTAGGTCTATTACACTTTTGTCGAAGTCCTGTAATTTACGATCGTTCGAAATAACACCAACTATAGTGATGTTGAATTCTTGGGATTTTTCAATTAAAAATCTCAAACATTGGTATCCAATTTCCTTACTTCCTAAAAAGGCAATTTTAGCCATAAGCACTCCATTCTTTGCGAAACTCAAAAGTAACTTTTATGTGTGGTTTTTTGTTGATGAGTTTCTAACCAATTTTCTCCAATAACTTTTTTTGTTTCTCGGTAGAATTTACCACCCTGAATTTTATTTTTGAGCTCAATAATTATCTATGAAAATACAAAAGCACATTTCACTTCAACCATACAATACTTTTGGGATTGATGTGAATGCGAATATGTTTACGGAATGGAAATCTGTAGATGACGTTATTGAATATACAAAATCAGACGAATGGAAAAATTTACCTCGTCTGATTCTTGGTGGAGGCAGCAATATGTTGCTAACCGGTGATTTTGATGGTCTGGTAGTAAAGAACTCTGTTTTAGGAAAAGAAGTTGTTTCTGAAAATAATAAGGAGGTCATTCTGCGATTCGGTGGTGGAGAAAATTGGCATGATATGGTGTTATGGACCATTTCGCAAGGATGGAATGGTTTGGAAAACATGTCGTTAATACCAGGAAGCATTGGGGCAGCACCCATTCAGAACATTGGAGCGTATGGAAAAGAACTAAAAGATGTTTTTGTAGAGTTAGAGGCTGTTGATTTAAAAACAGGACATCGAAAAATATTTAACCTAGAGGAATGTGGATTTGGCTACAGAAATAGTGTGTTCAAGAATGAATTTAAGGATCTCTACATTATTTCCTCCGTTACCATTAAACTAAGTAAACTGCCTATTTTCAATACATCTTACGGGACAATTGGAATTGAACTGGAGAAAATGGGGGTAAAGGAGCTTTCCGCAAAAGCTATTTCTGACGCAGTTGTTTCAATTCGTAAAAGCAAACTTCCAGATCCTAAAGAATTAGGGAATTCGGGAAGCTTTTTTAAGAATCCAATTATTTCTATTTCTGATTTTGAGGAAGTTCAATTTGATCATCCTAATTTACCTTCTTACCCGGCTGGTGAAGGATTTGTAAAGGTTCCTGCGGGATGGCTAATTGATAATGCAGGTTGGAAAGGAAAACGTGTGGGTAATTGCGGAGTTCATACCAAACAGGCTTTAGTTTTGGTGAATTATGGGGGAGCAACTGGAGATGAAATCTTTCAGTTATCAGAGGATATAATTGCCGATATTATTCAGAAATACGGTATTGAACTGGAACGAGAAGTAAATATTTTTTAATAAAAAAAGCGACCAATTTCTTGATCGCTTTTTTTATTACAATATAATTTTGATTAGATAGTCATTCCATCAAGTACATCTTTTACTGCTCTTACAGCAACTGAAGATTCTTGAAGTAAGGCTTTTTCTTCCTTATTTAAATCAAGTTCAATAATTTTTTCGATACCATTCTTTCCTAAAATTACAGGAACCCCAAGGTAAATTTCGTTTTGATCGTATTCTCCGGTTAACCATGCGCAAACAGGGAAAACACGTCTTTGATCTTTTACAATCGCTTCTACCATTTGAGCAGCCGCAGCACCAGGTGCATACCATGCAGATGTACCTAACAATTTAACGATTTCGCCACCGCCTGATTTCGTACGATCTACAATTTCTTCCAATTTATCTGCGTCAATCATTTCTGTTACCGGAATGCCACCCACAGTAGTATAACGTGGTAGAGGAACCATAGTGTCACCATGTCCACCCATTAGAACAGCCTGGATATCTTTTGGAGAAACATTTAATTCTAATGCTAAAAATGAACGGTAACGCGCTGTATCTAAAATACCTGCCATTCCAAAAACTCTACTTGATGGAAAACCAGCCGATTTAAATGCCTGATAAGTCATAACGTCAAGCGGATTCGACACAATAATAATAACCGCATTTGGAGAATGTTTCACAATCTCTTCTGTAACTGATTTCACAATACCTGCGTTTGTAGCGATCAAATCATCGCGACTCATTCCTGGTTTTCTAGGCAATCCAGATGTGATAACAATAACCTCAGAACCAGCAGTAGCAGCATAATCATTTGTCACGCCAATAGTTCTTGAATCGTACATGTTAATCGGAGATGTTTCCCAAATATCAAGAGCTTTACCTTCTGCTACACCTTCTTTAATATCTAATAAAACAATTTCATTTGCCACTTCATTGTGTGCCAACACATTAGCGCAAGTTGCGCCCACGTTACCAGCACCTACTACGGTTACTTTCATTACTTAATCTTTAGAATAATTTGTATGAATTTTTTACTAATTTAGTCAAGTGCCAAAAGTAGTGTTTTTGGGGTATCAGATAAATGATGAATGTTATGTTTTTTACACTTTATAAGGCATCTTTTTTTTATCTCTTTCGTTACTTTGTAATAAACTCGATTAAGTGAAAAACTATATTTTAACAACGCTACTTATTTTATCAGGATTGCTTGGCTCTCATCTCTCATTTAGTCAAGAAGTACATACTGAAATTGACCAAAGAATTATTGACATGTATGGGGCTGCTCGATGCCAACAAATGGTTGGTGAGCAACCAGAGTTCATTCGTTACATGAATTTTTATGTTCAAAATGCTTACCAAATTATGGAGGGTGTGCCCGCAAGAAAATTGCCGTATTTTGATGATATCTCTTCAATTACAAATACGCGTACTGGAAAAAACTTGACGGTAGATGATTTACGTAATTTAAATATTTTATTATTAGATATTGAAAGAAAGAACGATCAGTATTTAACTTATAAGGTCGGGGAAACGGGGACTGTGGTAATATTCATTGCCCCTAAAAACCTCCTGGAACAATACAATGATTTAAAGAAAAGGGGAGGAGTACAATGAAAAAGCTACTCATTCTGATTTTTTCTATTATCTCTTTCGCATCTTTTTCCCAATCTATCTTAATGTCGAACGGTTTGAATACTGTTTGTACTGGACAGTTTGAGTCGAGTACTGGATTTGGTTCTGGTGGAGTTGGGACTCCTGGTTATACCAATAATGAGAACTTTGTAATGACCTTTTGTCCGGGTGTGGGAGGAAATATTGTAAGTCTGAATTTTGCTTCTTGTGTTCTGGGTACGGGAGATGTTCTAACCGTTTATAATGGAAGTACAACTGCTGCCCCAATTTTGGGTGTGTTTGACGCTACAAATCCATTAATTGGAATCATAAGTGCTTTGCAATCCACTAACCCAGGAGGATGTATTACATTTCAATTTGTTTCAGATTCTGCTGGAATTGGCAATGGTTGGACTGCTTCTATATCCTGCATTATTCCTTGTCAACCTTTTGAAATAATGGCAGATTCCGTTTATCCTGACACAACCCTTGGAGGGTTTGTAGATGTGTGTGATGGTGATACCGCATTTCTTCAAGTTATAGGAAATTATTTTAATAATAATTTGAACTACAATCAAACGGATTCAAATACAACTTTTTACTGGTATTTGGATACGGTATTAATTGACTCTGGTTCTGCCATCACATTTCCACCAGATACCTCTGGAGCATTTTTACTACAAGTTTTTGCTTCAGATACTATTGGATGTCAAGCGAATTTCAATTACAATTTTTGGATTCGGGTAGCCACAGATCCGGATTTTACTCCGAGTTATGTTCAAAGTGATACGATTTGCTTTGGCGATACAACATTTGTTCATTACGGGGCAATCTCAACGCCTTGGTCTAATACCGATACTACCTTGTCTACGCCAACAACATTTTTACCAGATGGTACTGGGTCAAATCCTGGAGTATACAATAATACCCTTACATTTTCAAAATTCCCTACGGGAGATACCATTAGCAGTTTGTCGGATATTGATCGATTTTGGGTGAACATGGAGCATTCGTTTATTGGAGATTTAACCATAAGTATGTCTTGTCCAAATGGAAGCTCAGCAGTTTTGAAAAATTTCCCAGGTGGTGGAGGAAGGTGGCTCGGTGAAGCATGCGACAATAACAATACCCCGACTCCAGGAATTGGATACTATTACGAGTGGCTTCCAACTGGAAATAATTTGACAGATATGGTCGCCCATTCTGGTTTATGCACTGGTTGCCCGGTGGTATCAAATCCGTGTAATACCATTCAAAACGGAACTACACTGCAATCCGATAGTTACAATTCTTTTCAAAGTATGACCAATTTAATAGGTTGTCCTTTAAATGGTACTTGGACATTGACAATTATTGACCAATGGGGTACAGATAATGGTTTTTTATTTTCTTGGGGGGTTCAGCTAGATTCTGCATTATACCCGAACACGGTGATTTCATATGATCCAGGAATTGATACAATAACTCTTACTCCACATAACAATGCAGCAACTGTAATTGCTACTACTTCCGATTCTATTTCACTTTTACCTTTATTGGATGACACTACATATTGTTATACTGTGGATGTTTTGGATGGTTTTGGTTGCTGGCATGATTCCATTATTTGCTTTTTTGTAAGAGACATGTGTGATCCTGTATGTTATACGCCTGTAAGCCCTGTTTTTGGAGAGACTAAAGTTAGTTGTCCATTCGGAGTAGATGGAGAACTGTATGCATATCCAGATGTTTCGCAAATGCCTATGCCTTGGACTTACATTTGGACAGATGATTTAGGTGTGGTGTTACAAACCACTCTTTCTTCTTCTATTCCTGATACTATTATTGGATTAGAGCAGGGAATGTACCACCTTGAAATAATTGATGGTAATGGATGTTCAAGTACTTGGAATAAACAACTCGGTACGATTAATAGTATGCAAGTCAATGTTATTGCCGTTGGTCAAACTTCATGCGCTACAAGCACATGTGATGCGGTAGGCTCAGCAGTGGTTTTTTATGGTACAGGGCCATATAGTTATGCATGGAGTGGTGGCGATACAAATGCAATGGCAACAACTTTATGTGCGGGATTAAATTATTTGTTTGTAACCGATTCAAAAGGGTGTGTAGATACATCAACATTTACGGTGACCTCCCCCAATCCAATATCGGTCTCAGCTTTTGGGACAACGACAATTTGTATTAGCGATTCGGCATTAATTGGTTGTAATGCGGTTGGAGGAACTCCTCCATATGGGTATGATTGGAATTCTGGATTTAGTTCTAGCCAAATTTTTAATGTTGGACCTGTTTTGACGCAAGGGTATCAGGTAATTGTAACGGATGCGAATAATTGTCCTCCAGACACCGCAGATGTGCTCGTTACGGTTCGACCTCCCTTAAGTTTATCATTTAATTTCCCCGATACTTTATGTCCAGGAGACACTGTTTTTCTTTTAGCTTCTGCAACAGGAGGGGACGGTTTCTATAGTTATAGTTGGGAGCAAGGATTTGGAAATACCGCAGGAGTTCAAGTTCCTGTGACCGTTTCTCAATATTATGATGTGACTGTAACTGATGCATGTGGTACAACCCCTGAAACGGATTCAATTTGGGTTCAGGTAGGAGGGTTTCCACCCTTAAAAGTGGGAATAACACCAGATGACACGATTTGTTTAAATGATCCTTTTTTCCTATTCGCTCAAGGAATTGGTGGGGATGGAAACTTTCATTATGATTGGGATAATGGTTTAGGAAAGGGCCAAACGCATGCAGTGAAACCTACCCAAAGTACTATTTACACGGTAACGGTGACAGATGAATGTTTTACTCCTGCTGGTATCGGAAATGTGGCGGTGACTGTTGGTAATTTTGAAAATTTCAACGCTTGGGTAGATACGAATCAAAATTGTGACCCTGGAACATTTGTATTCGGTTTTGATACGCTAAACCCAAGTTTTTCATACGAAATGAATTTTGGCGATGGGTTTAGGTTTGTTAATCCTATGTTACCAATAGAAAGAACTTTTACGGAAGATGGATGCCATGATGTAAATGTAAGATTGACTACGGAATTGGGTTGTGAAACTAAAAAGTCATACCCATGCTTATTTTCCGTGTTACCTACTCCAATCGCCAATTTTGATTTCAATCCACATAAACCGGATGTAAAAGAGTTCGGAGTAGATTTTTGGGATAAGAGCTCTGGAGCAACGATTTGGAACTGGTATTCAAATAATAGTCTTTTAAGTAACGAAGAGCAATTTTCTTATTTATTCCCGGATTCGGGTATTTACAATATTTTACTTGTAGTTGAAAATGAATTTGGTTGTTTCGATTCGGTGGATACAGATTTACCCCTCGCTTTTGTTTCATCGTATTTCGTACCAACTGCTTTTACGCCAAACGGAGATGGAAATAATGATGTGTTTAATCTTGTTGGAGAAGGAATTCAAGACCGAGATTTTGAATTAATAATCTTTGATCGATGGGGTGGAGAAGTTCTAAACTCAACAAACAGATCGAAAGGTTGGAATGGTTTAATGCAAAATTCGGGTGAAGCATTAATGACCGGAATGTATTCGTATTCTATCACTTTCAGAATTCATACAGGTAGAAAAATAACGGAGTTCGGTCAAGTCAATCTATTGAAATAAAAAAGGGCGAAACTTTTAGTTTCACCCTTTTCTTAGATTATTCAAGGCCTTATTCGACTTTAACCCATTTTTTCGAATCAATTATTTGAGTGAAATAATTAATAAAGCTTGTTATTGATTCGGGGTACTCACCATATGCGCGCACAGACTTTGATTTTGCACCATCATTTACAAATAAAATAGAAGTAGGCAAATCAGTCATGGGTGCAGTGTATTCATTTTCTGCAGCATAGAAATTTAGTTCGTTAGCCTTGCTAAAGATTTCTTGTACTTCCGATTTGGAAAACTGGGAAGTAAAAGTTCCAATTAATTCGGTATGTCTTGAGGCAACATAAACCGCCTCTCCATTGGAATAAATAATGAGTTTATGCACAGGACACGTCCCGTAACACGCAGTTTGTTCAAAGGAAATAATGGCAGAATTTAGCGGATCAGAAGTGTTTCCAAAAGTATCTTCACCGTTGGCATTTTTACTAGAATTACATCCCAATAAAGCTATACCAAAAACAAAAAGCGCTAAATACTTCATGAATTATTTCTGACGTCTTGTTTTCCGGTTTTGAGCAATCTCTTGCGAATCGGTCATTTTCTCTAATTGCTTCGCAAACATTCCCTTTTTCTTCGGTTTGGTTTTATTTGCTTGCAGCTTTGCATGAATTTTGTCCTCGTCTATAATAAACTCTTTGATTAAGTATTGTTGTGCCATGGTAACCATGTTTGCTGTAAAATAGTAAAGAGTTAAACCTGCCGCAAAACTATTTAAGAATACCGCCATCATAACAGGCATAAGCCACATCATTATTTTCATTTGCTGTTCTTGAGCACCGCCCATACCACCTCCCATACTCATTTGAGAGTTGTTTTTGGTATAGAATATCATAGATACCGCCATCAATAATGTGAAACCACTAATATGATCTCCATACATTGGGATGTTAAACCCTAATTCATAAATGGAGTCATAAGCCGATAAATCATCTGCCCATAAAAAGCTCTTTTGACGCAATTCAATAGCCGCAGGAAAGAATCTAAACATGGCATATAATATTGGCATCTGAATTAGCATTGGGATACAACCAGCCATAGGATTTACCCCTGTTTGTTTGTACAGGTCCATAACGGCCTGTTGCTTTTTCATGTTATCTCCATTCTTGTATTTTTCATTAATCTCCTCAATTTCCGGTTTTAAGACCTTCATCTTGGCACTGCTTAAATACGTTTTATAGGTAATTGGAGATAATAGTAATTTTATGAAAATGGTTAAAATCAAAATGATTATTCCGTAAGATAACCCAGAGCCATCCAGTACATTAAATACGGGAATTACAAGGAAACGGTTTACCCATCCAAAAATACCCCAGCCTAAATCAATTTGTTTGTCCAACCCGATACCGTAATTTTTCAGTTTGGTATATCCATTCGGTCCTAAATACAGATCCATGGGAACACCACCATTGTTTAATTCAACATCCATAGTGGCGGTTAAATTTGCAATGTATTCGGTAGATTCTAAAGTTTCCGTTTTTAAAACGGTAGTATTGGCTTTAAATTTATTATCCGTGATAAGAGCCACGGAAAAGAATTGTTGTTTGAAAGAAATCCATTGAGAGGGTAACTCTAATGCTTCTTCATCATCTCGTCCCTCAGATAAGTAATCTGTATCCTCATCATTTGTTCGGTAGAAGAATGTGGTTTTTTGCTTTTGTAAGGACAAACCCTTTTCTTTATTTAAAGGTTTTATTTGCCATTTTAAAAGGATACTGTTATTGTTTTCCGCAACCACATCGTTCATACCCACAAAGTTTATGGAGTATTTCGACATATACTCATCTGGAAAGAAGGTATAACGTTGTTCAATATATTTAGAAGAGTTTCCCGCAAAAGCTTTGTAAATTACTACAGTAGAATCAGTTTCCTTAATGGGATTAATGACTTCCGTTTTAAAGAATAAATCAGATGCTTTTAAGTTTTTGTTTTCAAAATTAAAGGCAAAATCTAGCATGGATGAATCTTGCGTAAATAGAAACAAAGCGTTACTATCATACGTTTGAAACTTGTTTAATTGGATCGATACTAATCTTCCACCTTTATTGCTCAATATAGCGGTTATAATAGGTGTTTCTATCGTAGTAATTTCTTCCGTGCCTTCTGCGCTTTGCGCTAAAGTTCCGAACTTGGATATAAGCTCAATATTTTTTAACGAATCATTTTCCGTAAACGAAGAATCTACTACAATTTCATTTGTATTTACGCTTTCTGATTCTGGAGCACTAGTTTCAGTCGACTCCTCTTGAATTTGAGTGACCAAAGCAATTGAATCTTGTTTAGCTTGAAGCGCAGCTTGTTCTTCTTGACTTGGCTGGTTAAGGTATTGCCAAATAAATAATATACCTGCGATTAAAAGCAGGCCAGTGAGTCCTTTTTTGTCCATTCTACTATTTTGATTGCTGCATGGCAGCTTTTACAAAGTCAATAAATAAAGGGTGCGGATTCACTACCGTACTCTTATATTCTGGATGAAATTGAACCCCAACAAACCATGGGTGCTCTTTTATTTCAACTATTTCAACTAATTTGGATGTTGGGTTGAAACCCGTGGCTTTCATGCCCGATTTTTCGTATTGTTCTAGATAATCAGAATTGAATTCAAAACGATGACGATGACGTTCTCTGATTTCTTGATTTTTATACGCGTTAAATGCAATTGACCCTTTTTCTACATGGCAATCATATGCGCCAAGACGCATGGTTCCGCCCTTTTCACTAACATTCTTTTGATCTTCCATGATGTCGATCACTTTATTTTTAGCAAAAGGTTTGAATTCTGCGGAGTCACAGCTTTCAAGTTTTAATACATTTCTTCCGTATTCAATTACAGCACATTGCATACCTAAACAAATTCCAAGGAATGGGATTTTATTTTCACGCACGTATTTAATTGCTGAAATTTTTCCTTCAATACCTCTTTCGCCAAATCCTGGGGCAACTAAAACACCGTTAACTCCACCTAATAGTTTTTCAACAGATTGATCCGTGATTTCTTCTGCGTGTATCCAGCGAATATTTACCCGACAAGAATTGCTCGCGCCAGAATGGTTAAATGATTCGGTTATAGATTTATATGAATCTTTTAATTCAATATATTTTCCTACCAAAGCAATTTCAACTTCATGTTTAGGATTTGTGATATGCGATAAAAAATCTTTCCATTCTTTCATGGGAGGATTTTTTTCTACCGGTAAATTCATGTGACGTAATACCACTTGATCCAACTTTTCCTCCTGCATAAGAACAGGTACATCATAAATTGAATCTGCATCAATACTTTCAATAACGGATTCACGCTTTATGTTACAGAATAAGGCAATCTTACGCTTAATATCCTCATTTAAATGATATTCTGTTCTACACACTAGAATATCTGGTTGTACACCTAAAGACAACAATTCTTTTACCGAATGTTGTGTTGGCTTTGTTTTTAATTCTCCGGTGGTCTTTAAAAAAGGGACTAAAGTCAGGTGGATTACCAAACTTCTATCTTGGTCTAATTCCCATCTAAATTGGCGAAGTGCCTCAACATAAGGTTGGGACTCAATATCACCAATGGTTCCACCAATTTCGGTAATTACAAAATCATATTTGCCCGAATCACCCAAAATTTTAAATCCATTCTTGATTTCATTGGTGATGTGCGGAACTACTTGAACTGTTTTTCCTAGGTAATCACCTCTACGTTCTTTATGAATAACATTTTGGTAAATTCTACCCGTAGTAATATTGTTTGCTTGAGAAGTAGGCGTGCCAATAAACCTTTCGTAATGGCCCAAATCTAAATCGGTTTCTGCTCCATCATCTGTCACATAACATTCGCCATGCTCATATGGATTCAAAGTTCCAGGGTCCACATTAATATAAGGATCAAATTTTTGAATAGTCACCTTGTATCCTCTTGCTTGTAAAAGTTTCCCTAAAGATGCTGAGATAATTCCTTTTCCTAAAGAAGATGTTACGCCACCGGTAACAAAGATATATTTACACTTCCCCGCCATTGATTTTGGTATTAAACCGTTGTATTATTACGGGGCACAAAAATAATATTAATAGTGTACTACCCTTGAATAATTAAGGGTTTTTATGAACGGAAATCAACAGGTTTTATTTGTTGGGTCCCAATTTTGAAGAAATAATTTTTAGAATTTCAGACTCGCACCTATACTAGGAAGAAAAGGCAATTGGTTAACTCTGGTATATGAGTTTCGATCAAAATAGAAAATGTTTTCTCTGTTTATCACATTTGTAATTCCGGCATTAACCTCTAAAATTACATATTGAGAAATAGAAAAAGTTTTTGAAACATCAATATCCATTCGTGCATAATCCGGTAACCTACCTTGATTTATCGGTGCGTATTTCGTGCCCAGAGTTCCGTTGGAAGTTGTGTAATCTGTTCCTAAACCTGAAGTGAAATCAAAATTCTCATAGTATCCTTCTGTTTGGGTGAAAGGAAATCCAGAACCAAAATTAAAACGTGCGTTTATGGACCAATCTTTGTTTTTCCCTAATTCGTATCCCCCAACTAAATTCAAGTTGTGACGTCTATCAAAAACGGGTGCATATTCTGTAATCCCATCCCATCTCCGGGTATAGCCATATGAATAAACAGCCCATAAACTAAGACCTTTATGCGCATATTTTAATGTGAAATCAAACCCATAAGCATACCCTTCTTCTACTAAAAAGTTCTTTTTTAAGATGTCTGGAACATTAATATTGTTTCTATCATCTTCAAATTGTTTGTATCGATTTATTCCAATCAGCTGCAAATAATCTTTATAATAGGCTTCAACGTTGAAAGAAATTCTTTTTGTGATATCTAACTCTACACCAATGATATAGTGAATGGCTTTTTGCAAGCCTGACGTCACATCCCGCACCGTACCATCTTTTTGCGTAAATGTTTCTGGAAGGTTTTCCGGACTAGATAAATAACCATTAAACAAATTCACAACGTCCTTATCGGAATTTGAACTCACTAAGTTTTGAGAGTACAAACCTGCGGCACCTTTTAATCTTATTTTGCTAGTCGCATTGAATTTCATTCCTAATCGAGGTTCCACAGAAAACTCACTTAATGAAGCATAATAGATTGCTCGAACAGAAGGTTCAACTACCCATTTGCCTGCAACAAGTTTGTAATCTAAATAACCAGAAAATTCTGTGGTGTTTTGAATGTCACCTACTACGCGGCCCAATATGTTTACGTAATTGAAATCTGTTTTCATACCTAAGATGTCAATACCGTATTTTATAACATTGTCTCCTTGAAAATTCGAGAAATCCAGCCCCAAATCAAATCCACCCACAGATGAAGACCGGTTACGGTCACCCTCAACTTGATTTACTTGGTAGTTGGAGTAAGAGAAATTTCCTTCGAGTAAAAGAGGTGAGCCATTTGGTACTAAAACAAAATTACCACCCGCGCCATATGAATTCCAGTCTAATTGAGAAGAATTGTAATCCACCTTATCGTTAAATGAGAATCCAAACATGTTGAATTTACTTCCGTTTTCCCCATGGAATGAGATTTTGCCATAACCATCAAAAAAGGAGTATGGTAATCCTTCCCCATCATTCACATAAGAATAAATGGATTTACTGGTTTGGTCTAAATAGGATGTTTTGGCTGATAAAACATAGGTTATTGCGGAGCCACCAACAGATGAAGGTCTTTTAAGAGGGCCATTAAGCATTACTTTTGCGCCAAAAGTACTCGCTCCAACTTTTCCTTCCACTCGGTTTCGGTTACCATCAATTGTACTGATGGTCATTACAGATGAAATTGCATCACCGTGTTCCGCACTAAACCCACCCGTACTAACATCTGCATTGCTAATGATATCTGTTTCAAATACAGAGTACAATCCAATAGAGTGAAATGGATTGTAAATATTCATTCCATCCAGTTTTACGCGGTTTTGTACCGGAGAACCTCCACGAATATATAGTTGGCCACCTTGATCTCCAGTGAAAACAACACCGGGTAACACCTGTAAATATTGGGCTATATCGGCCTCGCCACCCACAGATGGTAATTTTTGAATGTCTTTTACACTTAATTTTAACTCGGAAACTTTTACTTCTGTTCGTTGCTCTTGCTTTTCTGCCGAAAATTCAAAAACATCTAATTCAACCAAGCTTTCTTTGATGACCAATTTTACATCAACAATTCTATTTGCAACAATATTTATGGACTCCCTTGCCGTATCAAAACCTAGCGCGGTTGCTATAATTGTATACTTCCCTGTTTTTACTTTAGTTAAGGAAAAGAAACCATTTTCATCTGTAGTCGCACCTAAGGTAGTTCCTTCCAAGTACACATTGGTAAATAAAATGGGAGATCCAGATAATTCATCATATACAAAACCTCTCACAGTACCTGTGGATTGCGCTATGGTTGTACTCGAAAAAACAATGAATAATGCAAGTAAAGTAAAATAATATTTCATAAAATTCTGGACATTGGATGGCAAATATACCCTTTTAACAAAATCATACAACTTTATAAAAGTGTTAACTTGTTACAATTACTAACGGTTAAATTGTCTTTGGGTTGGGGATGAATTTGCTAATTGCGAAGTAATTTGATCACAAGTTCTTTTAGGAGTTCTCCATTTGAGGTAACACCTGACCCAACTCCTTTTGATTTTAAGTCATACTGACGAATAAGCTCAATGTTTTTTGCAATGCTTGCACCACTATTTTTTAATTTAGCATTTAAATATTCATCCACAAAAAATGGATTTATTCCAAGTATTCTTGCAACGTCTTGACGACTTGACTTTGGACTAAAATGTAAAAGCATTAATTGGGTGTAATATCGGCCTAATATACTTATGGACACCACAATTGGATGTTCTTTTTGATTGTTCGCAAAATAGGTGGCTATTTGCAGTGCTTTCAGTTCGTTCTTGGATCCTAAGGCTTTCGTTAACTCAAAATTATTGTAATCTTTATTAATACCGATAATTTTACTCACGGCATTGTCATCTACCATTCCATCCACTGGAATTGTAATAAATAACTTTTCGATTTCGTTTGCCGCAAGTGATAAATTGGTACCTATATAATCACTGATTAGGAGCGTAGCTTTTGGTGTAATTTTTCTTTTATGAATGTGTACATAATCTGAAACCCAATCCTGCATTTGGTTTTCATAAATAGTTTTGGATTCGAATACGACACCGTTTTTTTTGATTTCCTTGACTACCTTTTTTCGACCATCAGGTTTTTTGTATTTGTAAGCCAATACCAAAATGGTAGAGTCAACGGGTTGAGACATATAATCCTCAAGCGCATCTAGGTTTTTCAAATCTTGTGCTTCTCGAATGATAACGACCTGCTTTTCTGACATCATAGGATATCGCTTGGCGGTTTCTACTATCTGTCCAGCAGTTACATCCCTTCCGTAAAATATGGATTGGTTAAAGCCTTTTTCAGCTTCCGTTAAAACATTTTTTGAAATGAAATCCGTTATTTTATCGATAAAAAAAGCCTCATTTCCATACAACAAATACACAGGTTTGTATTGTTTATTTCGCAGTTGTGTGAGTATTTCGTGATATTCTTTCATGCTTTTTTCCCAGAGTTCAAAAATAGAATAGCATTTGATTTGAGGTTGTATTGTGGAAAATTAAAAGTGTAGAATTAATGTGCGCTGCTTACATTTGCCGTAATGGCAGATATAATAGAACAAGGAAGTTTTAAGTTTACCACTTCAACGAGTGGGCAAATGATGATTTTTGATCCTATTCGAAAAAAGTTTGTTGTGAATACACCTGAGGAATGGGTGCGTCAAAACACTATTAAATTTTTTACAGAAGAATTAGAATATCCAAAAAGCCTGATTGCAGTCGAAAAGCAATTCCTATTACACAAAAGAATAAAACGTACCGATTTAGTGGCGTACAATAATCTTGGTGAACCTGTAATTTTGGTAGAATGTAAACGGCCAAGTATTAAAATTACTCAAAGCACCTTTGATCAAGCTTTTAGATACAATTTGCATTTAAAAGTTCCGTTTTTGGTAATTACAAATGGCGAAGAACTTTATTGCTGTTGGGTAAAAGAAAATAAGGTCGAATTCATTGAAAATATACCAAGTTATTTTGATGTGTGTGAAGAATAAAATTGTAAAATATGTGTTTTTTGGAGCTCTATGGTTTTGTGTAAGTTCTATTTACGCTCAGAAACTAGCGTTTCAAAATACTTTTGTAGATGATGTTTTTTATGTGAAATTGAAGCCAGAATTTCGAGATTATTTTTCTGCAAATACTTGGAATAAAAAACTTGGAAATTTCATAATTGAACCCGCATTTAAGAATTCGCCCACAACTTCCAGCAAGGCAAATGAAAACCCAAACTGGGTAGATTTAAGTTTAATTTATACGTTTTCTACCTCGCAAAAAGGGACCAGCTCAAATTCCATTAAGAATCTTATAAATATTGATGTTTTTGAATATATAGAACCCAAAAGAATTCATTATTTAGCTTTTACCCCAAACGACTCTGCCCTCAGTCAGCAATATTATTTAGCCCAAATCAATGCATATAATGCGTGGGATCAAACCCAAGGAAATACGTCAATAAAGATTGGTATTATTGATACCGGAACGGATATGGATCATCCCGATTTAGAATCTGAAATGACCCAAAATTTAGCGGATCCAATTAACGGAATTGATGATGATAATGATGGGTATATAGACAATTTTAACGGATGGGATTTTATGGATAATGATAATGTCCCAGAAACAGATGAAAGTTCTCATGGCATTCATGTGGCAGGTATAGCCGCTGCAGCTACAAATAATGGGGAGGGTATTGCTTCGGTTGGATACAACACGCAATTTATGCCTATCCGGGTGGCTAATGGTAGTGCGGTAATTTATGGCTATGAAGGAATTGTTTACGCAGCGGATATGGGCTGCGATATTATTAATTGTTCCTGGGGTGGATTCGGGTATTCAAAACTTGAGGAAGATGTAATAAACTATGCTACCTATAATAAAGATGCTTTGGTTGTAGCCGCAGCGGGAAATCAAGACAAAAATCAATTGTATTACCCAGCCGCGTATGAAAATTGTTTAGCGGTGGCATCTATAAATTATTTAGACAATAAATCAAGTTTCACCAATCATGGGTATTGGGTAGATATTTCAGCTACAGGAGAAGGGATTTTCTCTACATGGAAAGATGGCGGGTATAATTCTAATACGGGTACGTCCATGGCGACACCTGTAGTGGCTGGTGCAGCAAGCTTGGTTAAAGCAAAATATCCGCAATTATCTGCCTTGCAAATTGCGGAAAGGTTGAAATCGACTTCTACAAATATTGACGGAATTAATTCGCCTTACGAAAACCTTCTGGGTCAAGGAAGAGTAGATGTTGGGGCTGCAGTGACTGGAGGAATTGACAATGCATCGGTTGTTTTTGGGAATGTGAAAATTTCAAATAAAGGAGATGATGTAATGAAAATTGGGGATAGTATTCTGATCTCCGGAACCTTTACCAACTACTTAGCAAACTCGGGTAATGTTAATGCTACCATAAGTACCAACTCGATATTTGTTACTGCTAATAATACAACCGTAGATTTGGGCGTAATGGGGACTGCTCTTCAAAAAAACAATTATGATAATCCATTTTCATTCAAAATTTTAAATAGTGCTCCCATAAATGAAAAAATAGATTTTGAAGTGGTGGTAACGGATGGAAGTTTCACAAATCACTATTTTATGGAGGTGCTAATTAACGTGGATTATCTGAATGTTACAGTAAACAATATTAACACCACTATTGGATCAAAGGGACAATTAGGCTATAATAATAGAGACGGTTTGCAAGGTTTGGGGATGACCTTAAATAATGGTGTTTCGCAACTATTTGAATCGGGAATTATGATTGGTACTGATCAACAAGGGTTTCCCCAAGTAGTGGATAGAATTCGAAACGGGTCCAGTAGTTGGGATGATGAATTTGCATCCATAAGTAATGTCGCCCAAGTTGACCCACCTGTTAAAGGAGATTATTTTATTTCTGGTAAATTCAGTGATTCCCAGGCTTATGTTGATTCAATTGGAATTGAGGTTTCTTACAATGCTTATGCGCGTAATGCGGAAGGGCATCAAAATTATATAGTGTTAGAATACACGTTTATAAATCCTACAAATACGGATATTTCCAGCGTAAGTGCGGGAATTTTTGCCGATTTTGATATTTTGAATTACGAGCAAAATCAAGCCCATACGGATTGGATTCGGTTTTTAACCTATACCGAAAGTACGGATGAACCCTTATATTTTGGAGTTCAATTATTGTCGCCTGAAACTTTTAGAAGTTATTGCATAGATGTGGTTTCTGGAGGTAATGGAGGAATTGATATTTCGACTAATTATACCTCTTCCAATAAATTAACCACCCTGTCATCCAATAGATACAACGCGGGCACTTCTGGAGCAGGGAATGATGTGGCCCAAGTGACTTCAGCATCCGGAATTACAATTCCTGCTTTTGATTCGGTTACCGTAGCCTTTGCGCTGCATGCAGCCAACAATAAGTATGTGTTGCAAAATTCTGCAGATTCGGCTTACAAGGCCTATAACGGGATGCTACCAAACTCTATTCAAGATCAAATCCAGTTACAAACTCAAATAAAGGTTTATCCTAATCCCGCTCAAAACACTATCACAATTGAGGGTGCTGATGCGTTTCAAGGAGATATTGAAATCACCATTTTTGATGTAACCCATAAAAAAGTTGTTCAAATTCAAAACTTGGTGAGCTCAAATAGTCCACAATTAAATATTTCCAACTTACGTTCAGGTGTTTATTTTATTGAAATCCAAACAAGTACAAATACTTTTAAAACTAAGTTTATTAAAATGTAGCAAACCATACGCTACATTTTAATTGAATAACAATATTTGCAATCAAATTTTAAAGAATGGGATTAGAAGACATTTTATCAATTTCAGGAAAAGGCGGACTTTACAAATTGGTAGGTTCAATGAAAAATGGCGTAATTGTAGAATCACTTGTGGATGGAAAGAAATCTCCAGCACATGCGCATAATAGAATTAGTGCGCTTGCCGATATTAGTATTTACGGAGATGATGGCGAAAAACCATTGGCTGAAGTAATGAAGGCTATTCTGATAAAATTTAATGGCGAAAGTGTTCCTTATAAAAGTTGGAGCGGGGAAGAGTTGAAATCTGAGTTTTTAGAGATCTTTCCAGATTATGATGATGAGCGAGTATATGTTTCGGATATCAAAAAGGTGTACCAATGGACGAACCTTTTATTAGATAGTAACTTGGTGAATTTGGAATGGGCAAATACACCTGCAGAAGAAGTGGTGGAAGAAGAAGCTTCAATAGAAGAAGTGGTTGAGTCGGCTAAAAAGGAAAAACCAAAGGCGAAAAAGAAGAAATAAAGTTTTAGAACAAAATATGTAGGGTTCAATTCATTCGTGAGTTGAACCTTTTTTTGTGTCTAACATTTTTTCAGATGAAGTTATTTATAAAACAAGTTTGATGTTCAATCACCATAAAACTAAGGAAGAAACAATTCCCTTTCATCCTCTGAAGGTAGAGGGCAGCTTTCGTATTTGCCAAACCACTTATACCTGTTTTTAGAGATGTAGTCATAAACGGCATCTCGAAATGGAGCCGGAATAATGGCTAACCCATACAAAAGCTTCCAAGCAAATGGGAGTTTTTTAGCTATTTGAAGTGCAGCAGTTGATTTGGTGAATATTTTGTTAGAGTCTAAATAGATAATGGTTTGAGGAATTGGGTTCGTTTTTGAGTGAAGCAATTCCCGCGCGGTTTCACCTTGTAAAGGAGCATACCTAAAAATTTTCTTTTTGTCTCGTTTTATTATCCAACGCACTGAGCTGTTGCATAATGCACAAACCCCATCAAAAAATACAATATTGTGGTGTGAATTGGTTTTCATTGATGCAAAATTAACTTGTAATCCAGTACTTTATCTTGTATGGCGTGCGATACATGAAAAAAAAATCAGATAACATGAATTACATTGGTAAAATTCAATTGAAATTCTATATTTGCGCACCTAAATTTTAAGGGGTTATAATGCCTTAAAAATAAGATAAATACACATGCAAAATAAATCGTTTATTTGGGGGTTTGCCATTTTATTGGTCCTCGCTAGTTTATATCAGTTATCATTTACTTGGGTAGCTGACAATGTTGAAAGAGAAGCAGTTGAAAACTCTCAAATAAAAGCCGACTCATTAGGTGTGGTTGAAGGTTATGATGGATTTCAAGTAGATTCAGCCAGACAAAAATTTGAAACGGAGTTTTTACTTGCGAAAGGTTCTGAAGAGGTTTACCCTGTTTTCAATCATTCGTATGCTTACGTAAAAAAACGTGAAATCAACCTAGGTCTTGACCTTCAGGGAGGAATGCACGTAACTCTTGAAGTTTCTGAGCCAGACTTGATAAAAGAAATGGCAGGAACAAATAGAAGCAATCCAACTTTTATTAAGATTATCAACAAGGCCGTTGACTTAAAAAGAAATAGTTCAGAAAATTTTGTTTCTCTTTTTTCTCAAGCGCAGAATGAAATTGCCCCAGATTTCAAATTGGCCTCTGTTTTCCATAACCTAGAAAACAAAGATAAAATTGCTCCTGATGCATCCAATGACGAAATCATGGGAGTTATTGCTACGGAGTCTGAAGAAGCAATTGTAAGAACAGAACAGGTATTACGTAAAAGGGTGGATAACTTAGGTGTTGTTCAACCAAAAATTCAACGTTTATCTGGAACAGGAAGAATCATTGTAGAACTTCCAGGTATTAAGGATAAAGATCGTGTACGTAAAATCTTACAAGGAACTGCGCGATTAGAGTTTTGGGAATGTCACGATAATTCCGTAATTATTGGCGGTTTAGATCGTGCAAACACAATTTTGAAAGCTACCTTCAAAGAAAAAGAAGGAAGTGAAGAAGCTGTTGCAGAAATAGAAGAAAACAGTGATATAGCCGACTTAGTAACTTCAGAAGTAGATTCTATTATTGCTGATTCAATGGTAAATGATACCACAGAGAAATCTATGGATGATTTGTTAGCTGACGCGGAAAGTGAAGCTCTAGATTCTACAGATTTTGCCGCCATGAGTGATGCAGAAAAAGAAGCAACAAATCCATTATTTTACCATTTGCAACCAATGCTTACGCAAGAGGGGCAAGCAGCATTTGGTGCAAGAGTTGGGTATTCTCGTTCAGCTGATACGGCAATTGTAAATGGATACCTACATAGAAAAGATATTAAGCAGTTATTTCCACCAAGAACTAGATTCTTGTGGGAAGCTAAATCAATTGAAGGTACTGAAGATTTGTATTATTTATATGCAATCAATGTTCCTAAAGGTGGCAAAGCCGAATTAGAAGGTGATGTGGTTACGGATGCAAGAGTAGGAGCTGATCCACTTGGAAATCCAACGGTTAATATGAATATGAACTCTACTGGAGCGAATATTTGGAAAAAAATGACGGCTCGTTTATCGCAAGGTGATGCCAATGGAAATAAACAATCTGTAGCAGTTGTTTTGGATGGATTAGTTTATTCTGCTCCAACGGTACAAGGTGAAATTCCTGGTGGACGAACTGAAATTACAGGAAGATTTACACAACAAGAAGCTAGCGATTTAGCAGGTGTTTTAAAAGCAGGTAAACTACCCGCTCCTTCTCATATTATTGAGGAAGCTATTGTTGGTCCTTCTTTGGGTCAAGAAGCCATCGATTCGGGATGGAAATCATTCTTAATCGCCTTAGTTGTGATTTTGATATACATGGTATTCTATTATTCTACAGCAGGTATTGTTGCAGATATCGCTTTGGTTGCCAACTTATTCTTTATTCTTGGGTTCTTAGCTTCTTTAAGAGCTACGTTAACTTTACCGGGTATTGCGGGTATCGTATTAACTATTGGTATGTCGGTAGATGCGAACGTTCTTATTTACGAACGTATTCGTGAAGAAATGAGAACAGGTAAAGGATTTAAACAAGCTATCGCTGATGGGTATAAAGCTGCGTATAGTTCTATTCTTGATTCGAACATTACTACAATGCTTACCGGTATTATCTTATTTATTTTTGGAACAGGACCAATTCAAGGTTTTGCAACTACGTTGATTATCGGTATTATAACCTCATTATTCTCAGCGATATTTATTACAAGACTGATTTTTGAATGGGTAATGTCTACTGGAAATACCGTTAAATTTTCAACTAAATTAACCGAGAATGCTTTCCAGAATTTGCATATTGATTTCCTTGGAAAACGTAAAATGTTTTATTTAGGATCTTTGATTTTCATCCTATTAGGAGTAGGTTCATTGGTTACTAGAGGATTAAATTATGGTGTTGATTTCACGGGGGGACGTTCTTACATTGTAAGATTTGATCAACCAGCAGATGTGCCAGAAATAACAAAATCTTTGGGTGCGCAATTTGTAAATGAAGATGGACTAGCAACTGTTCCTGAAGTGAAAACTTTTGGGTCTTCAAATCAAGTGAAAATCACTACCAAATATATGATTGAAAACACAGATAATAATGTGGACGATATATTGGAAGGAAAACTTTACGATGGGTTAATAGGGTTTTATAACAATCCAGTTTCACAAGATAATTTTGTTGCTGAATTAACTTCACAAAAAGTGGAGCCTACAATTGCGGATGACATTAAAGAAGCGGCATTAGTAGCTGTGCTTTTTTCGCTAATTGTAATCTTCGCGTATATTTTCATTCGTTTCACAAAATGGCAATATTCTGCTGGTGCAATTGCAGCATTAGCGCATGATGTGTTGATAGTTTTGGCTATTTTCTCCTTGTTATATGGAATGTTACCATTCTCATTAGAAATTGACCAAGCTTTTATTGCGGCAATTCTTACAGTTGTAGGTTACTCCATTAATGATACGGTGGTGGTATTTGATAGATTACGTGAGTATTTAGGATTGCATCCGAAAAAGGAAACAAAGGATGTTATTAATGATGCATTAAATAGTACGATTAGTCGTACTGTGAATACATCTTTAAGTACTTTGGTGGTGTTGTTAATTATTTTCTTCTTAGGTGGAGAAATGATTCGAGGATTCATTTTCGCTATGATCATTGGTATTATTGTAGGAACATATTCTTCTCTTTTCATTGCGACACCAATTACGTATGATTTAGGTAAAGGAAATTTGAAGCACTAAAAAGCAGTAAAATTTAATTGAAAGCCCTTTTAGGTAATATTCCTAAAAGGGCTTTTGTATATTTGCACATTCTAATCTATTCGTATGATTTTTGGATTTTTCAATTTAGGTTTCGGAGAGATTTTCGCCATTTTTGTGGTGGTTCTATTGTTATTTGGTGCAGATAAAATACCTGAGTTTGCACGTTCTCTTGGCAAAGGAATTCGATACGTAAAGGATGCAACAGACAATGTTAAACGCGATATCCAATCGTCTGTTGATGAGGTGAAAACCGATATTGATGCTAATGTTAAGGAGGTAAAAAAGAACTTTGAAGCTGTCGACAATGTTAAGCGAAGAGTGAATCGACAAGTAAATGATTTACTCGAGGATGTGACATCTAGTGTGGATAATGTTGCGAAAGATTCGATGAAGGAAAAACCGTCAAAAAGTGTTGCAGAAGGCCTTTCTAAAAAAACTGTTGATACCCCGAAGTCTCAAAACCAAATAAAAACTTCTAAATCCTCCTAATGAATTTGGTATTCATCCTACTTGGAATAATTATTCTAGTTGCTGGGGGAGAACTACTTGTTCGAGGGGCTGTACAAATAGCTTTAAGGTTTCATATTTCTACACTAGTAGTAGGTATGACTGTGGTTTCATTCGGTACTTCCGCACCAGAATTAATAGTAAGTTTAAAAGCCATGCTTGCAGAGCACCCTGGAATTGCTGTAGGTAATGTAGTGGGTTCTAATATTGCCAATATTGCGTTGGTTCTTGGAATCACAGCCATCATTTTTCCTATTGAAGTAAGTAAGAATTCCTATAGAATTGATTGGCCAATGTTAATGCTAAGTTCGTTTTTGGTTCTTGGTTTTATGTGGATGAATTACGACCCATTAATGGAAGGCGACTATGTAACATCCTTAAATAAATGGAATGGGATAATAATGGTATTAGCTTTGGTTGGGTTTAGTGTGTATTTAATTCGAAAATCTAGAAAAGTTACGAAATCAAAACTTGCGGAAGAAAATGCGGACCCAATAATTCATTCATCTTCTGTTTTGAAAGATATTTTGTTTATAATTATCGGTTCTATAGGGCTTAGTTACGGTGCTAATTTATTGGTTGATGGAACCGTAGGAATGGCAACGAATTTAGGAATTAGTGATTATTTAATTAGTGTAACAATAGTGGCTTTTGGAACTTCTTTACCTGAGTTAATGACCTCCGCCATGGCCGCCTTTAAAAGACATTCTGATTTGTCTATTGGTAACTTAATTGGCTCCAATATTTTTAATATCCTCGGAATTTTAGGTGTCACATCCATTTTTAAAACTATTCCCATTACTAGTCGTGTACTAGAAATTGATATGTGGTGGGTGATTGGTGTTTCGGCATTGCTTTTCCCTTTGATGATTACGGGAAAAAAGATTTCTAAATTGGAAGGGGTGTTACTTTTTGCTATTTATGGACTCTATATTTTCTTGCTTACGACAAAAAGTTAGGTTTTTTAGGAATAACCCCTCAAAAAACTAAAAGCTGTTGATAAAAATCATAAAAAGTTCACTTGACCCCCTAAAAATCTTAGGTATATTTGCCAAAAGTTTAAAAAACTATAAATTATGGCATCTTTAAGATTAAAAGCTTTGGAGCAAACAATGAATCGTGTGCCCCAAGAAGTTACCCCTCCCTCGCACAGAATTTCAGACTATTACGGAGACCATGTGTTCAATAAGAAGGCTATGCGCCAATTTCTTTCAGAAGGGGCATACAAAAGCGTGAATAATGCCATCAATTTTGGATCAACTTTAGATCGTAAGGTTGCAGATTTGGTTGCTTCTGGAATGAAATCTTGGGCGATGTCAAAAGGTGCTACTCATTATACGCATTGGTTTCAACCCTTAACCGGAAGAACAGCTGAAAAGCATGATTCCTTTAATACGCCTGCAGAGGATGGAACTTCATTTGAAACATTTGATGGTGCGCAATTAATTCAACAAGAACCAGACGCATCATCTTTTCCTAACGGAGGGATTAGAAACACGTTCGAAGCGCGTGGATACACCGCTTGGGATCCTACCTCTCCTGCATTTATAATTGGGGAAACCTTGTGTATTCCAACCGTGTTTATTGCCTATACTGGTGAAGCTTTAGATTATAAAACCCCTTTGTTACGTGCCTTACATGCGGTTGATAAGGCGGCAACAGATGTTTGTCAGTATTTCGATAGAAGTATTGAAAAGGTGCATGCTACTTTAGGCTGGGAACAAGAATATTTTTTAGTGGATTCTGCTTTGGCAATGGCTCGTCCAGATTTATTGCTTACCGGGAGGACTTTGTTTGGCCACTCATCTTCAAAAGGCCAACAGTTGGATGATCATTATTTTGGGGCAATTCCTTCCAGAGCTAATGCTTTCATTCGTGATTTTGAACAAGAAGTGCATAAATTAGGCATACCAGTTATGACCCGTCATAACGAAGTGGCTCCAAATCAATTTGAATGCGCCCCACTATTTGAAGAATGTAACCTAGCGGTTGATCATAATTCACTATTAATGGATGTTATGGAACGTGTGGCTGAACGTCATAATTTCAAAGTTCTTTTACATGAAAAGCCATTTGCCGGTATCAATGGTTCTGGAAAACACAATAACTGGTCTTTAAGTACTAATTCTTCAAAGCATAGAAACCTACTAAACCCAGGGAATACACCAAAAACCAATTTACGATTTCTAACTTTTTTCATTAATACCATTCGAGCGGTGAGTGAGCATGATGATTTGTTAAGAGCTTCTATTGCTTCCGCGGGTAACGATCATCGTTTGGGCGCAAATGAAGCCCCACCAGCAATCATTTCCATCTTTATTGGTTCTCAATTAAGTAAGATTCTAAATGAAGTGGAGCAAAAAGTGGCTAATGAAGAATTGTCATCCGATGAAAAAACAGAATTAAAACTAAATATTGGTAAAATTCCTGAACTACTACTTGACAATACGGATAGAAATAGAACATCACCATTTGCTTTTACGGGAAATAAGTTTGAATTCAGAGCTGTTGGGTCAACGGCAAATTGTGCAAATCCAATGACGGTATTAAATACTGCCATGGCGCAACAACTTATCCGATTTAAAACCGAAGTAGATGCTTTGATCGAAAAGGGAAAGAAAAAAGACGATGCAATTATCGAAATCCTTCGCACATATATTATTGAATCCAAAAATATCATCTTTGATGGGAATGGTTATGGTGAAGAATGGGTCAAAATAGCTGAGAAAAGAGGTTTAAATAATAAAAAAACAACGCCCGAGGCTTTAGATTTTTTCATTACAGAGAAGGCAAAAAAGCTATTCGGTGATTTAAAAGTGCTCACAAATATTGAATTAGAAGCAAGGCATGAAATCGAATTAGAAAAGTATAAATTAAGCGTGCAAATTGAGTCGCGTGTGATGGCGGACATGGGTTTAAACCACATTATTCCAACTGCGGTTGAGTATCAAAAGATGTTAGTTGAAAATGTCAATGGTCTTAAAACCATTTTTGGAGATGAATTTGAAACATATGCCAGTGAGCAAATTGAAATGATCAAGGAAGTTTCAATTCGCATTCAGAATATCCGTAAGAATATTGCAAGTATGACACAGGCAAGAAAAGCGGCAAATAATTTAGATGAAGTTCGTGCACAGGCGGGAGCATATTGTGATAATGTAATACCATTCTTTCACAAAATTCGTTATGATGTGGATAAGTTGGAATTGCTTATAGATAATAAGTATTGGCCTTTACCTAAATACAGGGAAATGCTCTTCACTAAATAGTTGATTTTCAAAGTCTCTTTTAATTTTAAAAGAGACTTTTTCTTTTTTTGAAAGATTTAAAATAATTACTTACTTTGGAGCCCTCATAAACCTTAATAATATTAAGGGAAATTAAAAGTTTTAAAAGAAAAATATATGAAACTTAAAGTACTTCGTTTGCCACTTATGCTATTGTTTATTTTGTTAGGTACTAACATTTTAGCTCAAAAAAATCCAACAGCAGAAGCTGATAAGGCATTTGATTCTAGATCCTATTTTGAAGCGGTAGATTTATATAAAAAATCCTATAGCAAAGTAAAATCTTCCTCCGACAAAAAGGAAGTTTTGTATAAAATAGGTTTTTGCTACTATAAAATTGAAGATTATTCAAATGCACAAGCTTGGTTAAGTAAGGCTGTGAAAGCAGGGTATGAAAAACCAGATGCGCAGTTTTATTATGCGAAAACGATGCGTAACATGGGGTCTTATGATAAAGCCATTGTAGAATTCCAGAGGTATAAAGAAATGGCGCCAAACGATCCAAGGGCAGATAAGTTTATTGGTGAATGTGAAATGGCTCAAGAATGGTTGGATAACCCTACACGATACATGGTTGAAAAAGACCCCGTATTGAATTCTAAGCAACGTGACTTTTCTCCTGCATGGGCCGATAAACGTCATACATCTTTAGCTTTTACTTCAACCCGTGAAGGTAGTGTAGGGGATAACATGGATGTTAATTCCGGTGATTACTATTCTTCATTATGGACAAGTACACAAGATAAAAAGAGTAAAAAATGGATGGTTCCAACTATAATTGATGAGGGCCAAAACATTATTAATAATGGCCAGGCGAATGAAGGAAGTTCTTGTTCCGATTCTCGTTTTAAAACTTTGTATTTTACACGCTGTATGACGGAGAAAAAGTCTACAATGGGATGTGGAATATATTGGTCTAAACAAATAGGTAGCCAATGGTCAGAAACAGAATTGGTTCCATTATCAAAATTTGATACTGCTGCAGTTGGTCATCCAAGTGTCGGGTTGAAAGATGAGTATTTGTTTTTTGCTTCTGATATGCCAGGAGGATTTGGCGGGAAAGATATTTGGTTCGCAAAATGGGATAGAAAAGCTAAAACATGGATTAACCCAACAAATTGTGGCGCTTCAATCAACACGAGTGAAGATGAAATGTTTCCTTACATTCACGATGATGGAAGATTATTCTTTGCTTCGGATGGTCACCCAGGAATGGGCGCTTTGGATATATTCGTTGCGGAAAGAAGAGGAACAGAAGACGTATGGGACAACGTTGAAAATATGAAATCGCCTATTAATACTTCCTATAATGATTTTGGGATTTTGTTTGATGGAACAACGAATAGAGGCTACCTTTCTTCAGATCGTCCAGGCGGTAGAGGTTTAGATGATATTTGGAGTTTCAGAATTCCACCTTTGAAATTTATCATTGCGGGTACTATTTCAGATGTAGCTGATGGACAAGCTTTACCCGGTGTTGCGATTAAGTTGATTGGTACGGATGGTTCAACTGTGGAAATTGTTTCTGATGAACTTGGGTATTATGAGTTCGATCAAGTAACGGGAAGTACGGAACGATATATTAAAGATGAAACTTCGTATACCATTCAAGTTTCAAAAGAAAACTATTTAGCAGGTAAAGGGCAAGAAACTACTGTTGGTTTAATGGAGTCCACTAAATTGATACATGATTTCAAATTGCAAGCAATGGTTGGCGAAATTGAATTTCCAGAGGTGCTTTATGATTTGGGGAAATGGGAATTACAAGTTAATGATAGTGTAAACTCAAAAGATTCGTTAGATTATTTATACCAAACTTTAATGGATAATCCTACCATCGTAATTGAATTAATGTCTCATACAGATACACGTGATACTGATGCGCGAAATTTAGTGTTATCTCAAAAACGTGCACAAAGTTGTGTGGATTATTTGGTAACTAAAGGAATTCCTGTAGATAGAATGGTCGCTAAAGGATATGGAGAGTCTCAACCTAAGATTTCAGATGCTGAAATAGCAAAACTTCCAACGAAAGAAGAAAAAGAAGCTGCGCATCAAGTAAATCGTAGAACGACATTCCAAGTACTTCGTGATGATTACGTTCCTGCTGCTCCTCAAGCTCCAGCTCCTGAATCAAATAATGAAGACGATTCGGATTCAGATAATTAGATTTATTTAAAATATTTAAAGAGCATTCCTATTATTTAGGGGTGCTCTTTTTATTTTATATAGTTTCTTTGCAACCTCAAATACAAGGGAATAATTACTATCGTTAATACACATTAAAAATGGCATCTAAATACGAAAAAAGAGGCGTTTCAGCTGAAAAAACTGATGTTCATAAAGCAATTGCAAACATTGATAAAGGTTTGTTTCCTAAAGCTTTCTGCAAAATAGTTCCCGATTATCTTACCGGAAGTCCAGATCATTGTATCGTGATGCATGCAGATGGAGCTGGCACGAAATCATCTTTGGCGTATGCGTATTGGAAAGAAACTGGAGATATTTCAGTTTGGAAAGGAATTGCCCAAGATGCTTTGATAATGAATATTGATGATTTGCTATGTGTGGGTGCTACGGGCCCAATTATGCTTTCATCCACTATTGGACGAAATAAGGGATTAATCCCTGGAGAAGTAATTAAAGCTATAATTGAAGGTACAGAAGAATTAACAGATAGCTTGCGCAAATACGGTGTAGATATCATTACAACAGGTGGTGAAACTGCCGATGTGGGCGATTTGGTGCGAACCATAATTGTAGATTCAACTGTTGTTGCGCGATTAAAAAAGAGTGAAGTAATTGATAATGCCAATATTAAGCCAGGAAATGTAATAGTTGGTTTGGCCTCTTTTGGTCAAGCATCTTACGAAAGTGAATACAATGGTGGAATGGGTAGTAATGGTCTTACATCTGCCCGTCATGATGTATTTAGTAAGTCTGTTGCCAATAAATATCCAGAAACGTATGATTCGTCCATTGATGCAGAATTAGTGTATAGCGGTGGTATGAATTTAACCTCATTAGTAGAGGGTTCGCCCATTGATGCAGGTAAACTGGTTTTGTCTCCTACGAGAACGTATGCACCAGTTATTGCAGCCTTGTTAAAAGACTATCGGAATAAAATTGATGGAATGATTCATTGCTCTGGCGGTGCGCAGACCAAAATTTTACATTTTGTTGGTGAGCACAGAGTGGTAAAGGATAATTTATTCGAAATCCCGCCATTGTTTAAATTAATAAAAGAGCAGTCGGAAACAGAATGGAAAGAAATGTACCAGGTGTTTAATATGGGACATAGAATGGAAATTTACACCGATGAAAATACTGCGAAGGAAATAATAAAAATTTCTGAAAGCTATAATATCTCTGCCAAAATTGTAGGTCGCGTAGAAGAGTCGGGAAAAAGAGAATTAGTGATAAAATCTGAATTTGGAACATTCACTTATTAAGAGAGAAGAAAATGATTGAAAAATTGGAATTAATTCGTGAACGCTTTCAAGAAGTGTCTAAAATGATTGTTGATCCAGACATTATTGGTGACATGAAACGTTACGTGAGATTAAATAAGGAATACAAGGATTTAGAGAAAATTGTACAAGAATTTGACCAGTATCAAGAGGTACTCGAAAATATTCAAGGAAATAAAGAAATCATTGCTACTGAATCTGATGTGGAATTCAAGCAAATGGCTGAGGACGATTTAAAGGAATTAGAACCAAGAAAAGTTGAGTTAGAAGAAAACTTAAAACAATTACTTGTTCCCAAAGACCCGGAAGACTCTAAAAACTGTGTAATGGAATTCAGAGCTGGAACGGGAGGGGATGAAGCTTCGATTTTTGCAGGTGATTTATTTAGAATGTATACTAAATATTGTGAGGGTCGTGGTTGGAATGTTTCTGTAATGGATTCAAACGAGGGCACTATGGGTGGCTATAAAGAAATCATTATTGAAGTATCTGGAGAAGATGTGTATGGTGATTTAAAATTTGAGGCGGGGGTGCATCGTGTGCAACGTGTTCCTCAAACCGAAACACAAGGAAGAGTGCATACTTCTGCTGCTACCGTTATGGTCTTGCCAGAAGCAGATGAATTTGATGTGGAGATTAAAAATTCTGATATACGTAAAGATTTGTATTGTGCTTCAGGTCCTGGTGGACAGTCTGTAAATACTACATATTCTGCTGTTCGTTTAACCCATATTCCAACAGGAATTGTGGCGCAATGTCAGGACCAAAAATCACAACCGCGGAACTATGAAAAAGCATTACAAGTTTTGCGTTCACGTATTTACGATGTGGAGCTTCAAAAGAAATTAGAGGCGGATTCCGTTAAGAGAAAAGGAATGGTTTCAAGTGGGGATAGATCAGCCAAAATTAGAACCTATAATTATCCGCAAGGTCGCGTAACCGATCATCGAATTGGGTTGACTTTGTATAATTTATCTGCGGTTATGGATGGAGATATTCAAAAGGTAATTGATGAATTAAAATTGGCAGAGAATACGGCTAAATTG
Organism: Salibacteraceae bacterium; assembly: GCA_041563475.1. Classification (GTDB taxonomy): domain Bacteria; phylum Bacteroidota; class Bacteroidia; order Flavobacteriales_G; family Salibacteraceae; genus CAJXZP01. Next base: position 55,083 of record JBFFMY010000003.1, on the reverse strand, counting down.
CAATACGGAGAATAAATCCAGTAAAAAGGTAAGAATGACAAGAGCAGAATTAATAGCAGAAATAAAACGAAAACAGTCCTTTTTATGCGTTGGTCTGGATACGGATTTGAATAAAATACCTAAATTCTTGCTCGAAAAGGAAGATCCTGTTTTTGAATTTAATAAAGCTATTATTGATGCAACAAAGGACTATTGCGTAGCCTACAAACCAAATATAGCTTTTTACGAAAGCCTTGGGGAAAAAGGTTGGGCTAGCCTTCGAAAAACATTAGAGTATATTCCAAAAAATATTTTCACCATTGCCGATGCAAAACGAGGGGATATTGGGAACACTTCGCAATTATATGCTAAGGCATTTTTTGAAAATAACCAATTCGATTCCGTAACTGTTGCGCCCTATATGGGAGAGGATTCTGTGACTCCATTTTTAGAATATGAAAACAAATGGGTTATATTATTGGCTTTGACTTCCAATAAAGGATCACTTGATTTTCAACAACAAGTTTTGGTTACTGGAGAAAAGGTTTTCGAAAAAGTTTTAAAAGTTTCATCCCATTGGGGAAATTCAGGAAACCTAATGTATGTAGTTGGTGCAACACGTGGAGAAGATATTGGTGAAGTAAGAAAGCATGTGCCAGATCATTTCTTCCTTGTCCCCGGTGTTGGTGCGCAAGGTGGAAGTTTAGATGATGTGGTTAAATATGGGATGACAAAAGATTGTGGTCTACTAGTGAATTCATCGAGAGGAATAATTTATGCTTCCGATGATTCTGATTTTGGATTCCAGGCAGGTGAAGCCGCCAAAGTATTGCAACTAGAAATGGCTTCTCATTTAAAAAATCATGGCATAGTTTAGTTTCTATCCTAGTTAAGATTTTTCTCGAAATTTGTATCTTTCAGGTTCAAACCCTAGTTACATGACCGAGAAATTTTTACATTACCTCTGGAAATACAAAATTTTCAATTTTAACGACCTCAAATCCGTAAAGGGAGAATCTCTTCAAATACTAAATTCTGGAATCCATAACACGGAGTCTGGCCCTGATTTTTCTAATGCTAAGATACAAATTGATCAAATCATTTGGGCAGGGCAAGTAGAAATTCATTTAAAATCATCTGATTGGTTTCGGCATAAACATCAACTGGATAAAGCCTATGAAAATACTATTCTTCATGTGGTTTGGGAATATGATAAGGTGGTTTTGGATCAAAATAATGTTAGAATCCCAACCTTAGAATTAAAAGGTCGGGTTTCAAAATCTGTGTTGGATAAATTTCATCAATTCGAAATAAGTAAGCATGAGTTAGTATGTCAGGGCTTAACGGATGAATTGGATTTATTTCGAACGCATACCTGGCTTAATCGCTTAGTGGTGAATAGGCTGGAGTCCAAAACTATTTTTATTTCTGAGGTTTGTAAAAAACAAAAAGGAGATTGGTCTCAAACTTTTTTTATTTTGTTGGGTAAAAACCTTGGGTTTAAAACCAATGCTTTGCCAATGCAATTGGTATGCGAAAGTATAGATATAAAGATTCTTCTGAAACATCGAAATAATTTACACATCATTGAAAGTATTTTGTTTGGTGTTTCTGGACTGATAAATGAAATAAATGACGATGTTTATTTCACCCAATTGAAGGATGAATTCGCCTATCAAAAGAGCAAATATGGCTTTACATCCCTTGATTCAAGTATTTGGAAATTTGGAGGGGTTCGTCCTATAAACTTCCCGACCTTAAGACTTGCTCAGCTTGCCCAATTGATTTTTAAGTTTGGAGATTTGTTTCATGTTTTGGTAAGAGATTTCGGAAAAAATTCAAGCACAAAATTTCTAAATATCTCCGCTTCAAGCTTTTGGAACACGCATTATTCATTCTCATCCGGATCAAAAGATTACCAAAAAAAAATAGGGGATAATTCGATTACCAATATTTTAATAAATACTGTTGTACCGATGCAATTTTTATATGGTAAAAGCATTGGGAATAGTAAATATCAAAATGTAGCTTTGCATTTGCTTGATACTTTGCCCGCTGAATCAAATTCGGTGGTTACAAAATGGAAAAACAACAATATTTCGGCCAAAAATGCGGCTGATACTCAATCCTTAATTGAGCTTACAAATACTTTTTGTAAACCAAAGAATTGTTTAAATTGTGGCATTGGTTCTCAAATATTGAATAACTAATTATGATAGAACAAATAAAATATTATTTCGAACAAAAAGCCTTTGGAGTTTGTGCCTGGTGGGGCGATCGATTAAATGTAAAAACCAATAGTATACGAGTTTACTTCATTTACCTTTCGTTTCTAACGTTAGGCTCGCCCTTGGTTATTTATTTAATAATGGCCTTTATCCTTAAAAATAAATATTGGTTCAAAGCGAAAAGGACTACAATTTGGGAACTTTAGGTGTTACTGCGGGCGTTTAAATATTTTAAGGAGTTATATTTCTCCGTGTTTCTCCTTACGATGGTTATTGTAATCGGAGTATTGGGGTACATCGTAATTGAGGGATATAGATTAGTTGATGCCTTTTACATGACCATTATTACAGTGGCAACTGTTGGGTTTCAAGAGGTTCATCCACTTTCAGATGAAGGAAGAATATTTACGGCCTTTTTGATTATTTTTAGCTTTGGTATCTTTGCTTATACCGTTAGTTATATTACCAGATATATTGTTAATGGAGATTTACAGAATTATTTAAAGAACTACAAATTGGATGCATATATAGATAGAATAACTGACCATGTTATAGTTTGTGGTTACGGTAGAAATGGAGCTCAATCTGTTAAAACCCTCATTGGTTACGGTAAAGAATGCGTGGTTATTGAAAATGATGAGAAAAGAATTGAGAGATTAAAAGAGGCTAATTTGTTGCATATTTATGGAGATGCTACTTCAGAAAAAACCCTTATAAAAGCCGGTATATTGCGTGCAACATCTATTATTTCCACCCTTCCCAATGATGCGGCAAATGTATTTGTTGTTTTGACTGCAAGAGAATTGAATAAGACCCTTCAGATTATTAGTCGTGCTTCAGAAGATACCTCTGAACATAAACTTAGAATAGCCGGAAGTGACAATGTGATTATGCCAGATAAGGTAGGGGGAGCACATATGGCTTCTTTGGTTGTTACTCCGAATGTTTATGAGTTTTTGGATCACATTTCAGTTATGGGCTCGAATGAAGTAAACCTAGAAGAAATTGACTTCAAACATATTCCAACCAAATTTCATAATAAGCCATTAAGTTTATTGGATGAAAGTTACGATTCTGGTGCGCTGATAGTTGGTTTTAGGACTCCTGATGGGCAATATGTAGTGAATCCTCGTAGAAATATTGAAATTATTCCAGGATGTAAAATTTTCGTTTTAGGTACAAAAAATCAAATCCGCCAAATCAATACCTTGTTGCAGATATAGTGGTTCCTAAGAAAATTTTGATTACGGGTTCTAATGGATTTATTGGAGGTGCACTAGTTCGTTTTTTGATAAATGCAACTAATGCAAATGTAATTGGGATATCCAAAGGTGAGTGCAGAACAGGAAGTAATCCTAGATTTCAGTATGAAGATATTGATATTAGCCACAAGGAAGCAGTTAAGTTTATCGTTAACCAAACTCAGCCAGATGTAATTGTTCATTGTGCAGCAATTTCTCAAGTAGACGAGTGTGAAAAGTATCCCGAAAAATGTTCTAAAATAAATGTTGAAGGGACCAAAAACCTGGTTGAAGCTGCCCAAGGCATAGACGCAAAGTTCATTTTTTTATCTTCTGATTTTGTATTCGATGGAAAGGAAAAATGGAACTCCAATAAAATTAAGCCAATTCCAATATCAGTATACGGAAAAAGCAAATTGAAGGCGGAAAAAGTGGTAGAAACTGAATCTAAAAATTACGCCATAATACGACCAGTTTTGGTGTATGGATTTTCTCCTTCTGCACGAAGAAATAATATTTTTTACTGGGCATACCAATCCATGAAGAATGATGTTCCAATTCGTGTAGTTAATGACCAATTCAGAACGCCAACCTTTGTAGATGATGTGATCCAATTAATTGTTTCCATTATAAATAAAAATGCTTCTGGCGCGTATAATATTGGCGGTTCTACGCGCCTGTCGGTCTATGATTTTGTTGTTCAAATTGCAAAAATCAGCAAAATACCGATGGGTTTAGTAAATGAGAGTAGTTCAAAAAATGTAGTAAATGCTAATTTGAGACCTTTAAATTCTTGTTTTGACAATTTCAAAATAATCAAAGATTTTGAATTCACTCCACTTTCAACACATGAAGGAATCGAAAGAGCTCTTGAACAGGTGAATCAGAGTCAAAATATGGAATAAATCTGGCCCAAGACTAAAACTTGGATTGAGATAATTATATTTGGTGAAATTATTACATCAATGAAAAAATTCCTTTCCATATTCTTTCTTTTATTTGCGAGTATTTCGCATGTTACAGCAAGTCCAATAAGTGAAAAAATAAATGATTTTTTTGAACCCGTAGTGGCTGTTTTAGGATCCGTTTTTTTTGTCGATCCTTTTAAACTTGTAGGATTAGATTTCGGAACAGATATTCCTTTTATCGTTATATGGCTAGTTTTTGGTGCGGTATTTTTTACCCTAAAAATGAATTTCATTAATTTCAGAGGGTTTGCACATGCCATTCAATTAATTCAAGGGAAATTTGACGACCCTGATGATAAAGGTCAAGTATCACATTTTCAAGCCTTGACTACCGCGTTGTCCGCAACTGTTGGCTTAGGTAATATTGCGAGTGTTGCTGTGGCCATCACTATTGGAGGGCCAGGCGCGACTTTTTGGATGATTATTGCAGGGATTTTAGGAATGTCAACAAAATTTACTGAATGTACGCTTGGAGTAAAATACCGAGATATTCATGATGACGGTGAAGTTTCTGGAGGGCCAATGTATTATTTGAGTAAAGGATTGTCTAAAAGAAACTTAGTTCTTCTTGGAAAAGGGCTTGCTATTTTCTTTGCAATTTTAGCGGTTCTTGCATCTTTTGGCGGGGGGAATATGTTTCAAGCGAATCAAGCATTTGTTCAAGTTGCAGGTCAAATTCCAATTTTACAAAACCATGCTTTCATGTTTGGAGTGGGGTTAGCTATTATGGTGGGAGTAGTGATTATTGGAGGTATTAAGTCCATTGCTAGAGTCACCGAAAAAATAGTTCCGTTTATGGCTGTGCTATACGTTGTTTCTGCACTCGTGATTTTAGGGATGAACTATGATAATATTGGTCATGCTTTTGGATTAATTTTAAAAGGAGCCTTTACTCCTGGTGCAATTGGAGGTGGGTTTGTTGGTGTTTTAATTACTGGATTTCAACGCGCATCCTTTTCAAATGAAGCAGGGGTTGGTTCTGCGGCTATTGCGCATTCAGCGGTAAAAACCAATGAACCAGTTAGTGAAGGTTTTGTTGCTCTTTTAGAACCCTTTGTAGATACTGTTGTTATCTGTACGATGACTGCTTTAGTTATTATTATTACGGGTCAATATGAAGTGGAAGGATTGGAAGGAGCACAACTTACCTCTAAAGCATTTGGAACGGCATTTACGTGGTTTCCAAAGGTTCTTGCAGTAGCTGTTTTCCTATTTGCTTTTTCTACCATGATTTCTTGGTCATACTATGGGTTAAAAGCATGGGCGTACCTTTTTGGGGAAACCAAAATGGTTGAGAATTCATATAAATTATTATTTCTAGTTTTTATCGTTATCGGAAGTTCGTCATCATTAAATGCGGTTCTCGATTTTTCTGATATGATGATTTTAGCCATGGCTTTCCCAAATATTATTGGATTACTGATTATGTCATCTGAAGTTCGAGAGGACCTTAGGGATTATATGCATAGAGTTAAAACAGGTGTGATTAAACAGTTTAAATAAACCTCCCAATAAATAAGCATACTTTTTGAGTCCTATTCTTTCAACTAATATGCGCTAATTTTAGTTGAAATTAAGTATATTGTGGACTGTAAAAATTAATGTACTAACTCGCAACACCAATTAACTGAAACCCTAATTCAGTTTTTATAATGCTTTTAAATAACCCTATGGAAGAAAGCTGGAAAGACCTTTTTAGTTTTAATAAACGTGAACGAAATGGAATTTTTGTGTTGTGTTTTTTAATTTTTTTGGTTGTACTATTTCAACAGATAGTGCCATTTATGATTCATTCCCAAAAGAATTTTGATACCTCGAAATTGGATTTTTTGTATGCTCAAATTCGAGAGGACTCCATTAAAAATGCGACTAAGAAAAAAGAGCATTACAATAATAAAAATTACAAATCAGCTTTAAAAAAGGGGAGTAAAAAGGAATTGAGAACTCCGCATAAATTTAATCCAAATGATGCCCGAGTTGAAGATTGGTTAGCCTTTGGGTTGTCAACTAAACAAATACAAACCATTTCAAATTACTTGAGTAAGGGGGGTGTTTTTAGGATAAAATCTGATGTATCAAAAATGTATGTTGTTTCTGAAGAAGTTTATACGGAAATGCATGCCTTTTTATTGCTTCCAGATAGTCTAGGAACAAAAAATAAAGTTGAAAAAAGTTATATTCAAAAAAAGAATACGACCGGTCAGAACGTAATTATAGAATTAAATTCTGCCGATACTACCCAACTCATAAAATTGCGCGGAATTGGAAGCTATTATGCGCGACAAATAATATATTACAGAGACAAATTGGGAGGTTTTGTTTCCATAAGCCAACTATATGAAATTGAGCGTATGAGAGAGGAAACGGTTCAAAAAATAGAACCATTTTTAACCATTGATACTACATTAATACGAAAGTTAAATATTAACAGTGATGATGCATCCGTATTGGTTCGACACCCCTATATAACGTGGAATATGGCAAAAAACATCCAAGAACATCGCCAATTTGAACATAAATTCACATCTATTTCCGACCTTGTTAAATATGGCTTGCTAACTGAAGAATTATATAGTAAACTTGTAGCCTACTTAGAATTGTAGACATCAACATAAATTTCTAGAATATATGAATTTCGAACAAACCGAAAATCAAAAAATGATTTCGCATATGGTACGTGATTTTGCTGAAAAGGAAATCCGTCCAAATATTATGAAATGGGATGAAGCACAAACCTTTCCTGTGGAACTGTTTAAAAAAATGGGATATTTAGGTTTGATGGGAGTGCTTGTGCCTGCAGAGTATGGAGGTTCAGGATTTGGTTATCAAGAATACGTTACGGCCATTGAAGAACTTTCTAAAGTGGATGGGTCTATTGGTTTGTCAATGGCGGCACATAATTCGTTATGTACAGGCCATATATTACAATTTGGTAACGAAGTCCAAAAAAACAAGTATTTGCCCAAATTAGCTACTGCAGAATTTATTGGAGCATGGGGTTTAACGGAACAAGGAACCGGTTCTGATGCGGGTGGAATGAATACTACCGCTGTTCAAGATGGTGATTACTGGGTCATAAATGGATCAAAAAACTTTATAACCCATGGTATATCAGGTGATGTAGCAGTTGTGATTGTTAGAACGGGTGAAAAAGGTTCGTCCAAAGGAACAACTGCTTTTATTATTGATAAAGATACTCCAGGTTTCAAAGGAGGTAAAAAGGAAAATAAGTTAGGTATGCGTGCGTCAGAAACTACTGCCTTATTTTTTGATGATTGCAGAGTTCATAAAGATCAAATACTAGGGAATGTTGGTGATGGATTTAAGCAAGCTTTAAAAGTGTTGGATGGCGGAAGAATATCTATAGCTTCCTTAGGTGTAGGAATTGCCATGGGTGCTTTCGAAGCATCTGTTCAATATTCAAAAGAACGGGAACAATTTGGAAAGCCAATTTCTCAATTCCAAGGAATTTCTTTTAAACTAGCCGACATGGCAACTAAAATTGAAGCGGCTCATTTGCTTACAATGCATGCTGCTGATATGAAAAATAGAGGAGAGAATATCACCAAAGAAGGGGCAATGGCCAAGTATTATTCTTCCGAGATCGCTGTGGAGGTTTCAACTGATGCGGTTCAGATTTTTGGCGGATATGGATATACGAAGGATTACCCTGTGGAAAAATTTTATAGAGACTCTAAGTTATGTACAATAGGGGAAGGCACCTCTGAAATACAAAAAGTAGTAATTTCTCGACAAATAATTAAATAATATTTGGTGGTGAAGAGAAACGAGTTACCTTTGCCGCCCTTAAAAAGAAACAAGCATGTTAATTGTACCTGTAAAAGATGGCGAGCCAATTGAAAGAGCTCTAAAAAAATTCAAGAAGAAATTCGAGCGCACTGGTGTTATGAAAGAGCTACGTGCTAGAAAAAAATACATGAAACCAACGGTAAGAAAACGTGAAGAAAAGTTGCGTGCTATTTACCGTGAAGAATATTTGAATAACCAAGATTAATTCTTTTCGTTATTTATATTATTTTGGATAAAATCCTGCGATATTGTCGTGGGATTTTTTAATTTTATACTTCACCATTTCTCAAGCAACTTATGTTTATTCAAGAATTTCAAAAGTACTTGGAATCTGAAAAAAGGTTTTCTGCGCATACGGTTGTAGCCTATTCTACAGATTTGGAAAGTTTTCTTGATTATGTGTTGCGCGCCTTTGGACATAGTGATTTACGTAAAATAAATCACAAAACTATTCGCGGTTGGTTGGTTGAATTACTGGATGTTCAAAAGCTTTCCAATAATTCTGTGAATCGTAAATTATCTACCCTGAAAACGTATTACAGGTTTTTGTTATTAACCAAGCGTGTGGATATAAATCCGACCTTAAAGGTTGTTTCACCTAAATTATCTAAAAGACTTCCAGAGTTTGTGGATCAGCAATCCATGAACAAGCTCCTTCTTCAAGATTTTTTTACTGCTGATTTTGACGGAGTTCGGGATCAATTAATTTTGGAAATGTTTTATCAAACAGGTATTCGACTTTCTGAATTGATTGGTATTCAATTAAATGATGTGGATTACCAAAATAATTTGGTGAGAGTTACGGGTAAAAGAAATAAACAAAGAATTATTCCGCTTAATGAGGAATTGCAAGAATTAATAAAAAAGTATATTCAATTCCGAAATGAGATACCTTCAGTCGTAGATTCATTATTCATTACCAAAAAAGGCAAGTCTGTTTACCCAAAACTGGTTTATAATGTGGTAAATAAGTACTTGAGTTTAATTTCTTCGAACAACAAAAAGAGTCCTCACATTTTAAGACATACCTTTGCAACGCATATGTTAAATAATGGCGCAGATTTAAATTCGATTAAAGAACTATTAGGTCATGCTAATTTATCGGCAACTCAGGTTTATACACATAATTCATTTGAGAAATTAAAATCCATATATAATCAAGCTCACCCAAGAGCATAATTAATTTATTGATACTTTCTTTTAGCATGAAAAAAAATGCTAATAATTAAAACTAAAATAAAATCTAAAGATGAAATTAAATATTCAGTCCATTCATTTTGATGCGGATCAAAAATTATTAGACTTAATTCAGGATAAAGCCGATAAACTTGACCAATTTTTTGACAAAATTGTTTCCGGAGAAGTGTTTCTTAGATTAGAAAAATCAGATTCTCGCGATAATAAGTTGGTTGAAATAAAATTAATTGTACCTGGCAATGACCTTTTCGCGAGCAAACGTTCAAGCTCCTTTGAGGAGTCTGCTGACGAGGCTATAGCCGCCTTAAGAAGGCAAGTGAAGAGGCTAAAAGAGCGCTTAAAGGATCATTGATTTTAGGTCAAATTTCCTTGGGAAAAAACTTTGTTGAAAAAGTTTTCAAATGAGTTTGGAGAAAAGCAATTCTTTTCTACATTTGCATTCCTTTTTCAAGGAGGTTATTTGAAGTGTAATTAATCTCTCCAATTAGGGTAAAGTAAAAAGCCGATGTAGCTCAGCTGGCTAGAGCAGCTGATTTGTAATCAGCAGGTCGTGGGTTCGAGTCCCTCTATCGGCTCTTTTTTTTGTTTAATTGTTTTGGGGGGATACTCAAGCGGCCAACGAGGGCAGACTGTAAATCTGCTGATTTCATCTTCGCAGGTTCGAATCCTGCTCCCCCCACAGAACTTTTATTTAAGCGGAAGTAGCTCAGTTGGTAGAGCATCAGCCTTCCAAGCTGAGGGTCGCGAGTTCGAATCTCGTCTTCCGCTCTTTAAAAGGTGAATGAGTCCCTGATGTCAGGGAGCTGCTTAAATAGGAGAGTATCTTATTGCCGATGTAGCTCAGGGGTAGAGCACTTCCTTGGTAAGGAAGAGGTCCGGGGTTCAAATCCCCGCATAGGCTCTAAATAGTGAAGTGAATAATTAGTAAATTAATAGAAACGTAAATTAAAATTTATAGCTATGGCTAAAGAAAAGTTTGACCGGTCGAAACCACACGTAAACATCGGTACTATCGGACACGTGGATCATGGAAAAACTACCTTGACCGCAGCAATTACCAGTGTATTGGCAGCGGCAGGTTTGTCGGAAATTCGTGATTTCGCGTCAATTGATAACGCTCCTGAGGAGAAAGAACGTGGTATTACAATTAATACATCTCACGTTGAGTATACAACTGCTAAACGTCATTACGCTCACGTTGACTGTCCTGGTCACGCGGATTACGTAAAGAATATGATTACTGGTGCTGCTCAAATGGATGGTGCTATTTTAGTTGTTGCAGCTACTGATGGACCAATGCCACAAACACGTGAGCATATTCTATTAGCGCGTCAGGTAAACGTTCCTGCAATTGTTGTTTTCATGAACAAAGTAGATTTGGTTGATGATGAGGAATTGTTAGAATTGGTTGAAATGGAAGTTCGTGAATTGTTAACATTTTACGACTATGATGGAGACAATTTACCAGTAATCCAAGGATCTGCTTTAGGTGGATTAGAAGGAGATGCTAAATGGTCTGAGAAGATTATGGATTTAATGAATGCTGTTGATGAGCATATTCCATTACCTCCTCGTGACGTGGATAAAGAATTTTTGATGCCAGTTGAGGATGTATTCTCTATTACTGGTCGTGGTACTGTAGCTACAGGTAGAATTGAATCAGGTGTGATTAACACTGGTGATGAGATTGAGCTTTTAGGTATGGGCGCTGATAGAATGAAATCAGTAGTTACTGGTGTTGAGATGTTCCGTAAGATTCTTGACAGAGGTGAAGCTGGTGATAACGTTGGTTTATTACTACGTGGTGTAGATAAAGATAAAATCAAAAGAGGAATGGTTATCGCAAGAACGGGTACCATCACTCCGCACACGAAGTTTAAAGCTGAGGTTTATATCCTTAAGAAAGAAGAGGGTGGACGTCATACTCCATTCCATAATAAATACCGTCCTCAATTTTATATCCGTACAACTGATGTAACTGGAGAAATCGAATTAGAGGCTGGTCGTGAAATGGTAATGCCAGGTGATAACTTAACAATTATTGTTGAGTTGATTCAACCAGTAGCAATTAACTTAGGTCTTAAATTCGCTATTCGTGAAGGTGGACGTACAGTTGGTGCTGGTCAAATCACGGAGATCCTTGTTTAATTACAGGTTCTCAAAAGAATAATAAATTCAACAAGAAGGTGTCCGTCATTGACGGATACCTTTCTGTTTAAATAAACGGGTGTAGCTCAATTGGTAGAGTAGTGGTCTCCAAAACCATTGGCTGTGGGTTCGAGTCCTACCTCCCGTGCTAAATTTTGTCCATGAATAAATTGAAAAATTATGTGGCTGATTCGTACAACGAATTGCGTCATAAGGTAAGTTGGCCAACTCTTAAAGAACTTCAAGCAAGTTCTGTATTGGTTTTAGTAGCATCATTTATCATGGCTGGAATCGTTTATTTATTAGACGCCAGTTTTGGTCAAGTAATGCAGTTCGTTTACGATGCGGTTTATTAATAACTGCGATTAATATATTTACTGTGGCTGAAAGCAAAGAAATTAAAAGACGTTGGTATGTTGTTAGAGCGATCAGCGGAAAAGAAGCAAAAGTAAAAGAGTATATTGAAATGGAAATCTCTCGTTTAAAAATGAGCGATTATGTTTCTCAGATACTAATCCCAACTGAAAAAGTTTACCAAATACGTAATGGTAAGAAAATTCTTAAAGAAAGAAATTACTTACCAGGGTATGTATTAGTGGAAGCTGCATTGGTAGGAGAGGTACCACATATTTTGACCGCGGTTCCAAATGTTATTGGATTTTTAAGTGGTTCAAAAGGGGGCGATCCATTACCAATGAGAGAATCCGAAGTGAATAGAATTTTGGGCAAAGTTGATGAATTAGCTGATACGACAGAAGGAGTTGAAATTCCGTATATCGTTGGTGAGACAGTTAAGGTAATTGATGGACCTTTTAATAGTTTTTCTGGAATCATTGAAGAAGTTAATGAGGAAAAGAAAAAATTGAAAGTAATGGTAAAAATCTTTGGACGTAAAACTCCATTAGAATTAGGTTACTTACAAGTAGAAAAGGAATAAATAAGTATTTAATAAAAATATTGGGTGAATGAGAAATTCAATGCTTCCCTCGGACATCCATGTATAACTTGAGTAAAAATGGCAAAGGAAATAAGTGCGCTTATTAAGCTACAAGTACGTGGTGGTGCGGCAAATCCGTCTCCTCCGGTAGGTCCTGCTCTTGGTTCGAAAGGTGTGAACATTATGGAATTCTGTAAGCAGTTCAACGCTCGTACACAAGATAAAGCAGGTAAAATATTACCGGTGGTTATTACGGTTTTTGCTGACAAATCGTTTGAGTTTGTTGTAAAAACCCCACCAGTTGCTGTTCAACTTCTAGAAGCTACTAAACTGAAATCTGGTTCTCCGGAACCGAATAGACGTAAAGTGGCTACCGTATCTCGAGATCAAGTCAGAGCAATTGCTACTGATAAAATGCCTGATCTAAATTGTTTCACTGTTGAATCCGCAATTAATATGGTTGCTGGAACAGCAAGAAGTATGGGAATTGTTGTAAAATAATTTCTAAAAATTTAAAAAAGGTATATTATGGCAAAAGTTTCTAAGAAAAGAAAAGAGATCCTTACAAAATTTGATGCACAAACCCAATATTCATTGGCAGATGCTTCTGGTTTAATTAAAGAAATAAGTACAACTAAGTTTGACGAATCTGTAGATTTGGCCATTCGTTTAGGTGTAGATCCTCGTAAAGCTAACCAAATGGTTAGAGGTACGGTTTCTCTTCCTCACGGAACTGGTAAGGACGTAAAGGTACTTGTTCTTTGTACACCAGATAAAGAGCAGGAAGCTAAAGATAATGGAGCTGATTTTGTAGGTCTTGACGAATTTATCACAAAGATAAAAGGCGGATGGACTGATGTGGATGTAATTATTACAATGCCTTCTGTAATGGGTAAGGTTGGTGCTTTAGGACGAATTTTAGGTCCAAGAGGATTAATGCCAAACCCTAAAACTGGAACGGTTACCATGGAAATTGGTAAAGCTGTGAAAGATGTGAAGGCTGGTAAGATTGATTTCCGTGTAGATAAATACGGAATTATTCACGCAGCTATTGGCAAAGTTTCTTTCGATAAAAAAATGATCGTTGAGAATGCGACAGAGTTGTTACACACTTTGATCAAACTAAAACCAGCTGCGGCAAAGGGTACTTATATGAAAAGTATTACTATGTCCAGTACAATGAGCCCAGGCATAAAGGTAGAACCTAAAGCTGCTACGGTTTAATGTTTAATGTGAAAAACCTGAGTAAATGAACAAACAAGAAAAAAATCAGGTCATTGATAACTTGGTAACACTGTTAAATGATAATGGCAATATTTATATGGCCGATATCACAGGGTTAGATGCTGAGTTAACTTCAGATTTGAGAAGAGCTTGCTTCAATAAAGATATTGAATTGCGAGTTGTAAAGAATACGCTTTTAGCGAAGGCTATTGAAAAAGTATCGGATAAAGACTTTGGAGATATTCCTGCAATATTGAAAGGTAATACTTCTTTAATGACTTCTGAAGTTGCGAATGCACCAGCTAAGTTAATCAAAGAGTTTAGGAAGAAAAAGACTATTCCTTCACTCAAAGCTGCATATGTTGCGGAATCTATCTTTATTGGAGATGATACACTTGAAGCTTTAATAAGTTTAAAATCTAAAGAAGAACTTATTGGAGAGATTATCATGTTGTTAGAATCACCAGCTAAAAAGGTTATCTCGCAATTACAGTCAGGTCAGAATACTCTTGCCGGACTTGTTAAAACACTTTCAGAAAAAGAATCTTAATTAAGAACAAATATTAAAATTAAATAAAATGGCAGATTTAAAATCATTTGCTGAGCAACTAGTAAATCTTACTGTAAAAGAAGTAAGCGAATTAGCTACCATCCTTAAAGACGAGTACGGAATTGAACCAGCTGCGGCTGCTGCAGTTGCTGTTGCTGGTCCTGCTACTGCAGGGGAAGATGCTGCTGAGAAAACAGAATTCGATGTTATCTTAAAAGCAGCTGGTGATCAAAAGCTAAAAGTTGTAAAAGCGGTTAAAGAATTAACTGGTTTAGGGTTAAAAGAAGCTAAGGAATTAGTGGATGGAGCTCCTAAAGCAATTAAAGAAGGAGTTGCTAAAGATGAAGCAGAAGCACTTAAAACTCAACTAGAAGAAGCAGGAGCTGAAGTTGAGCTTAAGTAATATTTTTCACATTTGTGACATTTAGAGGTTTAGACCCATTTTGGGTCTAAACCCTTACGTGTTTATACACGTTTTTTTATTTATAGTTCTCATCAGATAATACTTCCATGGCAGAATTGGCAATTAAGGAAAGAATAAATTTTGGAACCGCGAAAAATCTTTTGGATTATCCAGATTTTCTGGATGTTCAGTTGAAGTCATTTCAAGATTTTTTCCAGCTGGAAACAACAGCTGATAGTAGGGAAACTGAAGGCTTATTTAAAGTTTTTAGCGAAAATTTCCCCATTACAGATTCTAGAAACAACTTTGTTTTAGAATTTTTGGATTATTTTATTGATCCTCCTCGTTATGATATTAAAGAAACTATCGAAAGAGGTTTAACTTACAGTGTGCCCCTTAAGGCAAAACTGAAATTATATTGTACTGACCCAGAACACGAGGATTTTGAAACGATAATTCAAGATGTTTATTTAGGAACTATTCCTTACATGACTCCAAGTGGATCGTTTATTATAAACGGTGCTGAGCGTGTAATTGTTTCTCAATTGCATAGATCTCCAGGTGTATTCTTCGGCCAAAGTTACCATGCGAATGGTACCAAATTATATTCGGCTCGAATTATTCCTTTCAAAGGATCATGGATTGAATTCGCTACAGATATTAATAATGTGATGTTTGCCTACATTGACCGTAAGAAAAAGCTTCCGGTTACTACATTGTTAAGAGCTATTGGTTACGAAAGCGATAAAGATATTTTAGAAATTTTTGGATTAGCGGATGAAGTGAAAGTTTCAAAGGCTGGTTTAAAACGTGTTATTGGAAGACGTTTGGCGGCTAGAGTTTTAAAAACTTGGTTTGAAGATTTCGTTGATGAAGATACAGGTGAGGTAGTTTCTATTGAACGTAATGAAGTTATTATCGATCGTGAAACTATTATTGAGAATGATCATATCGATTTAATTCTAGATTCTGGAGCTAAAACGATATTACTACATAAAGAGGATGTAAATAGTACGGATTATACTTTAATCTATAATACCTTACAAAAGGATCCTTCCAATACTGAAATTGAAGCAGTAGAGCATATTTACCGTGTCCTTCGTAATTCTGAGCCACCAGATGAGGAAACTGCTCGTGGCGTAATTGATAAACTTTTCTTTTCGGATAAGAGATATGATCTTGGAGAAGTAGGAAGGTTTAGAATTAACAAGAAATTGAAAATTAATACGGGTGAGGACAGTCGGGTACTTACCAAAGATGATATCATCTTAATCATCCGTTATTTGATTGAATTGGTTAACTCTAAAACAGATGTGGATGATATTGATCACTTGAGTAACAGACGTGTTCGTACTGTTGGTGAGCAATTACACAATCAGTTTGGAGTTGGTTTAGCTCGTATGGCTAGAACCATTCGTGAGCGTATGAACGTTCGTGATAATGAAGTATTTACACCTATTGATTTGATTAACGCGAAAACACTTTCTGCGGTAATTAATTCATTTTTTGGTACAAATCAGCTTTCTCAATTTATGGATCAAACAAATCCATTATCTGAGATTACCCATAAACGTAGATTATCTGCCCTAGGGCCAGGTGGTTTATCGAGGGAAAGAGCAGGTTTTGAGGTTCGAGATGTTCACTATACGCACTATGGTCGTTTGTGTACTATTGAAACTCCTGAGGGACCAAATATTGGTTTGATATCCTCACTTTGTTCTTATGCGAAAGTAAATAAGCTTGGTTTCATTGAAACTCCTTATAGAAAGGTAGCAAATGCAAAAGTGAGTTTTAAGGGAGAAGACCTTGTTTACCTATCCGCTGAAGAAGAGGATGGAATAAATATTGCTCAAGCCACTTCTGCGGTTAAGGATAACGGAGAGTTTGCTGATGATAGTGTAATTTGTCGTTACGAAGGTGATTTCCCAATTAGATCGAAAGAAGAAATTGGTTTAATTGATGTAGCACCAAATCAAATTACATCTATTGGAGCATCTTTAATTCCATTTTTGGAACATGATGATGCGAATAGGGCTTTGATGGGATCAAACATGCAACGTCAGGCTGTACCACTTTTACGTCCGCAAGCTCCTATTGTTGGAACTGGATTAGAAGGTGATGTAGCGCGTGATTCACGTGTTTTGATTAATGCAGAGGGTCCTGGTGTTGTTTCTTATGTTGACGCTCTAGAAGTATCCATTAAGTATGATCAGGATGAAGATGATAGATCAGTAAGTTTTAGAGGTCCTACCAAAACGTATCAATTGGTGAAGTTTGCAAAAACTAACCAAAATACAATGGTAAATCTGAAACCTATTGTTCGCGTTGGAGATCGTGTTAAAAAAGGTCAAGTTCTTTGTGAAGGTTACGCAACTCAACAAGGAGAACTAGCTTTAGGACGTAACTTGCAAGTTGCGTTTATGCCTTGGAAAGGGTATAATTTTGAGGATGCGATTGTGATTTCTGAAAAAGTTGTTATTGATGATTATTTCACCTCTTTACATATTGAAGAATTTAGTCTTGAGGTAAGAGATACAAAACGTGGACTAGAGGAATTAACTGCAGATATCCCAAATGTTAGCGAGGAAGCTACAAAGAATTTAGATGAAAACGGATTAGTTCGTATTGGGTCGAAAATAAAAGCGGGTGATATCTTGATTGGAAAAATCACTCCGAAAGGAGAAAGTGATCCAACACCAGAAGAGAAATTACTTCGTGCAATTTTTGGAGATAAAGCAGGAGATGTTAAAGATTCTTCCCTAAAAGCTGGTCCATCAATGGATGGTGTTGTAATTGGAAAGAAATTATTCTCTCGGGCAATTAAAGATAGACGTCAACGTAACAGTGAAAAAGAGATTTTAGCTGAAATTGATGCGAAATATAGTAAACAAGTTGATGAGATTAAAGCAGTTCATGCGGAGAAATTATTTGCACTTGTTAACGGGAAAACTTCTCAAGGAGTTTTAAATAACTTTAGAGAAGAAATTGTTCCTAAAGGAACAAAATTCACTTTAAAATTATTGACTACTCTTAACTACGATGAGTTAAATCCAGCTGGATGGACAACGAATGATCAAACGAATGCGTTAATCAAACGTTTGTTCGTTAATTTCAACACGCGTGTCAACGATATTATGGGTGTTTGGAAACGTGAAAAATTCCAAATCTCAATTGGTGATGAGTTACCAGCAGGTATTGTTCAACTTGCTAAAATTTATGTAGCTAAGAAACGTAAATTGAAAGTGGGTGATAAAATGGCGGGTCGTCACGGAAATAAAGGTATTGTGGCACGTATTGTTCGTGCAGAAGACATGCCTTATATGGAAGACGGTTCACCAGTGGATATTGTATTGAATCCACTAGGGGTACCATCACGTATGAACCTTGGACAGATTTATGAAACGGTTTTAGGATGGGCAGGTCAAAAACTAGGGGTGAAATTTGCAACTCCAATTTTTGATGGTGCTTCTGTTGCTGAAATTGAGTCATGGACGAAAAAAGCTGAAATTAAAGATTTTGGTAGAACATGGTTATACGATGGTGGAACCGGAGATCGCTTTGATCAACAAGTAACGGTAGGAGTAATTTACATGTTAAAACTTCACCATTTGGTGGATGATAAAATGCATGCAAGATCTATCGGACCTTATTCATTAATTACACAACAACCATTAGGTGGTAAAGCACAAATGGGTGGTCAAAGATTTGGTGAAATGGAGGTTTGGGCGCTTGAGGCGTTTGGAGCATCGCATATTCTTCAAGAAATTTTGACTATTAAATCTGATGATGTTATTGGTAGAGCTAAAGCCTATGAGGCAATAGTAAAAGGTGAACCAATGCCTAAACCAGGTATCCCAGAATCTTTCAATGTATTATTACATGAAATGAGAGGTCTAGGACTAAATATCACTTTGAATTAATTGTTGAACCAAAGGACTTAAATTTAGCATAAGCTATGGCTTTTAAGAAAGACACAAAACAACCAAGTAGTTTTAGTAAAATCACTATTTCTTTGGCTAGCCCAGAGATGATTAGAAATTCTTCTAGTGGTGAAGTATTAAAACCTGAAACAATAAATTACCGGACTTATAAACCAGAACGTGATGGATTATTCTGTGAGCGTATTTTTGGTCCAGTAAAAGATTACGAATGTCACTGTGGTAAATACAAAAGAATCCGATATAAAGGGATCGTTTGTGACCGTTGTGGTGTGGAGGTGACAGAGAAGAAAGTAAGACGTGAAAGAATGGGTCATATTGGACTTGTTGTTCCCGTTGCTCATATCTGGTATTTCAAATCTTTACCAAATAAAATTGGTTACTTATTAGGTTTGCCATCTAAGAAATTGGACACGATCATTTACTATGAAAAGTATGTGGTTATTCAAGCAGGTTTGGCTACTAATGATGAAGGTGAACCATTACTTTATTTGGACTTTCTAAGTGAGGAAGAGTATTTGGATGCACTGGATAGACTTCCACAAGAAAATCAGCATTTAGATGATTCTGACCCGAATAAATTCATCGCTAAGATGGGTGCTGAGGCGTTGGAAGATTTATTGCGTAACCTTGACTTAGATTCACTTTCATTTGAATTACGTCACAAAGCAAACATTGAAACTTCTCAACAACGTAAAGCAGAGGCTTTAAAACGTTTACAAGTAGTAGAGGGATTTAGAGATGCGAACTTACGTTTAGAAAATCGTCCAGAATGGATGATTATCAAAGTGGTTCCTGTAACTCCACCAGAGTTAAGACCTCTTGTTCCTCTTGATGGTGGTCGTTTTGCAACTTCAGATTTAAATGATTTGTACCGAAGAGTAATTATCCGTAACAATCGTTTGAAACGATTAATCGAGATTAAAGCTCCAGAGGTAATTCTGCGTAACGAAAAACGTATGCTTCAAGAAGCTGTTGACTCATTATTGGATAACTCAAGAAAATCTAGTGCGGTTAAAACAGATTCAAATAGAGCGTTAAAATCTCTTTCTGATTCCTTGAAAGGTAAGCAAGGTCGTTTCCGTCAAAACTTATTGGGTAAACGTGTGGATTATTCAGCACGTTCGGTAATTGTTGTTGGTCCTAACTTAGAAATGCACGAATGTGGTATTCCTAAGAACATGGCGGCAGAATTATACAAGCCGTTTATTATTCGTAAATTAATTGAGCGTGGTATTGTAAAAACGGTAAAATCTGCCAAGAAAATAGTAGATAAAAAAGAACCAGTTGTTTGGGATATTTTGGAGAATGTGCTTAAAGGTCATCCAGTATTACTGAACAGGGCTCCTACTCTTCACAGATTAGGTATCCAAGCTTTTCAACCTAAATTAGTTGAAGGTAAAGCAATCCAATTACATCCATTAGCATGTTCGGCATTTAACGCGGATTTTGATGGGGATCAAATGGCGGTTCATTTACCATTAGGTAATGCTGCAATTCTTGAGGCGCAAGTTTTAATGCTTGGATCTCATAACATTTTGAACCCTGCGAATGGTGCACCTATTACTGTTCCATCTCAGGATATGGTTTTGGGATTGTATTACATTACGAAGTCTAGAGTTTCTACTCCAGAACATCCAGTGATTGGTGAAGGAATGAAGTTTTATTCTTCAGAAGAGGTAGATATTGCCTTTAGTGAGAATAAATTAGAATTACATGCCAACATAAAATGTCGTGTACAAGTAATTAACGAAAAAGGTGAAGTTGATCATAAACTTATTGATACCACTTGTGGTAGAGTAATTTTTAATGAATTTGTACCGGAGGCCGTTGGTTTTGTTAACGAAGTATTAACTAAGAAATCGTTAAGAGACATTATTGCTAAGATCATGAAAGTTTCTGGTACGTCTAGAACTGCTCGTTTCTTAGATGATATTAAAGGTTTAGGTTATTACTGGGCATTTAAAGGTGGATTGTCGTTCAATATTGCCGATGTAATGATACCTGCAGAAAAAGAAACTTTAGTGGCAAAAGCTAAGGAGAAAGTTTCTGAAATTATGGGCAACTATAATATGGGTCTTATTACCAATAATGAGCGTTACAATCAAATTATTGATACCTGGACACATACAAACTCTAGATTGACAAATATCTTGATGGATCAATTGAAAAATGATAATCAAGGATTTAACTCAATTTACATGATGTTTGATTCTGGTGCAAGGGGTTCGAAAGAGCAAATTCGTCAGTTAGCAGGAATGAGGGGATTGATGGCGAAACCAAAAAAATCTGGTGCGCAAGGAGGATCTATTATTGAAAATCCAATTTTATCCAACTTTAAGGAAGGTTTATCCATTTTAGAGTACTTTATTTCTACTCACGGTGCACGTAAAGGTCTTGCGGATACGGCATTAAAGACAGCGGATGCGGGTTATTTGACACGTAGGTTAGTTGATGTTGCTCAAGACGTTATTATTTCTGACGTTGATTGTGGAACTTTAAGAGGATTAACAGTTTCTGCATTGAAGAAAAACGAAGATATCGTTGAATCTTTAGTAGATAGAATCGTTGGTAGAACTACAGTTCACGATGTGTATGATCCGCGTACCGATGAGTTGATTATT
This sequence comes from Salibacteraceae bacterium, assembly GCA_041563475.1. Lineage (GTDB taxonomy): Bacteria > Bacteroidota > Bacteroidia > Flavobacteriales_G > Salibacteraceae > CAJXZP01. Next base: position 33,836 of record JBFFMY010000003.1, on the reverse strand, counting down.
GAAGCTGGTGTTGAAATCAGTGAAGAAATAGCGGATATAATTGAGGCGACAGATATTGAATCAGTTGAGGTTCGTTCTGTATTAACTTGTGAAACGGTAAGAGGCGTTTGTGCAAAATGTTACGGTCGTAACTTAGCTACAAATGGTAAAGTTCAAAAAGGTGAAGCCGTTGGTGTGGTTGCTGCTCAATCAATTGGGGAGCCAGGTACACAGTTAACACTTCGTACATTCCACGTGGGTGGTACTGCAAGTAATATTGCTGCAGATTCTGGAATTACCATTAAGTTCGATGGTAAGTTAGAACTCGAAGATGTGAAAACGGTTGAACGCGTTAGCAAAGACGGTGAGATTGAACACGTTGTTATTGGTAGAGCCGGTGAGATGAGAGTAGTTGATCCTAACACCAATATGTCTTTAATGACCAATAATATTCCTTACGGATCAACATTATTCGTAAACAAGAATAAAAAGGTTAAAAAGGGAGACTTAATTTGTAGTTGGGATCCATATAACGCAGTAATTGTTTCTGAATTTGATGGGGTAATTGACTTTCAAAATATTGAAGAGGGAATAACTTATCGTGAGGAAAGTGATGAGCAAACTGGTTTTACTGAAAAGGTAATTATTGAGCGTAAAGATCGTAAAATGGTTCCTTTGGTTAAAGTACTTGACAAATCAGGTAATCAACTGCGTTCATATAACTTGCCAGTAGGTGCACACATTATTACTGATCAAGGAAGAAAAATTAAAGCAGGTGAGATTATTGTAAAAATCCCACGTTCTTCAGGTGGTTCTAGTGATATTACGGGTGGTTTACCTCGAGTAACAGAATTATTTGAAGCTAGAAATCCGTCAAATCCAGCTGTTGTTTCTGAAATTGATGGATATATTTCTTTCGGTAAAATTAAAAGAGGTAACCAAGAAATTGTTGTGACCTCAAAAACTGGAGAAATTAAAAAGTACTTGGTATCATTATCGAAGCATATTTTAGCTCAAGAAAACGATTGGGTAAAAGCGGGTCAGCCGTTATCCGATGGTGCAACAACTCCAAGTGATATCTTATCTATTAGTGGACCAACTGCGGTTCAAGAATACATTGTAAATGAAATCCAGGAGGTGTATCGATTGCAAGGTGTGAAAATTAATGACAAGCACTTTGAGGTTATTGTGCGTCAAATGATGCGTAAAGTTGATATTGTTGATGCGGGAGATACAAAATTTTTGGAAAAACAAGTAGTAAACAAAAGTGACTTCCAAATTGAAAATGATTGGATTTTTGGACGCTTAATTGTGGAAGACGCAGGTGATTCTAACGAATTAAAAGCAGGTCAGATTATTTCTGCTAGAAAACTACGGGATGTAAATTCTAGATTGAAACGTAACGATCAAAAACTTGCTGTTGCTCGTGAAGCAATGCCGGCAACTTCAAAACCTGTATTACAAGGTATAACAAGAGCATCATTACAAACTGGCAGCTTTATTTCCGCTGCATCGTTCCAAGAAACTACGAAAGTGTTGAACGAAGCTGCTGTTAAAGGTAAAGAAGATCATTTGTTAGGATTAAAAGAAAACGTAATTGTTGGACACCTTATTCCTGCAGGTACTGGTTTGAAAGAATACGAAAGCCTAGTAGTAGGTTCAAAAGAGGAGTACAATCGTTTAACAACTGTTGAAACTCCAGATATTATAGATTTATAATATAGTATAATGCTTATTGAGAAAGCCCCGATTTTCGGGGCTTTTTTGTATCTATGCATTACCTTAAAAAATAACTTCAAGAAATAGAAATACTTTATCATGGAAGGAAAAGATCAAAAACAAGGACAAATTAATATTGAATTAAGCGAAGAAATGGCCGAAGGAACATATTCCAACTTAGCCATATTAACGCATTCCCATTCTGAGTTTATTGTGGATTTTGTACAAATTATGCCTGGTGCACCGAAAGCCAAAGTGAAATCCCGAATTATTTTAACACCACAACATGCTAAAAGATTATTAATGGCATTGCAAGACAACATTAATAAATATGAGCAAGTTCACGGTCATATTAAGGAAGGAGAACCTCAAGGCGTTGGAATACCAATGAATTTTGGAGGGCCTACAACGCAAGCCTAACTATTGATAGGCTCTTTTGTTAAACAAAATATACCCGAAGTTTAGAAGCGCAGTAATTGGCGCTTCATCTTCCGGGCTGATATCTGGGTTGTTGTAATAATAGTTGACCGAAAAGCTTAATGGACCTAAAGGAGTTTGATACGTTAAAACTCCCGAAATAATTGCAAACCTATCCGCCCATGGCGAACCATAACTTACTTGGTTTTTATCATCAAACACATAGGCTTGGTACGGTTGAAAAACATATCCTTCCGCTCTAATTTGTAAGTTTTTTAAGGGCAGGATAACAAATTGTGCCCCAATAGCTGCATATTTTTCTGCATGAAAACTTTCTAAAAATAAAGTTTTACTTTCCGGAGTAGGTTTAAAATAAGGTGATTGAATAACAGTTGACGTATAGTTATTGAAGAATTTCATTCCAGATAAACTACCTGATAGCGTAACCCCAAGTCTAATTTTTTCATGGAGTTTAATATAATTTTGATAATCTAGTTTTAGAGTAACAAAACTATGGTTCGTTGTTTCCTTATTATTTGATGGGGACGTTGTTCCGGGTGTATAGAACTCATTCCCATAGGTATAGGAAGCTTCTGCTTTAAAACTAGATCCGCTGTATGGGAACTGTTTGTAATTTAGATCATTACTTGACAGGTTCCCCTTAATGACCAAACCCGTAAATTTAGTATTGTCTGTGGTGTCTGATGGAGTAAAATTCTTGGTCTGGTAATATTGAGATTGCATTTGAACGTAATTAATCTCGGTAATAAATTTTAAAGTGTTAGAAATTCCCGCACCAATTTCAATTCCAGTATATAATTCGCCTTCAATAATATAATTCGGTTTGTCATCTACAAATAAATTTGATTGTCTACTCTCAAACCAGTTCCAGTTATGAATAACAAATTTTGGTTTAACATACACGGGTAAAATGGTCGGGAAATCAAATCTAGCGTTCACGTTAACCGCTTGGTATAATTTACCGAAATAGGTACTAAAACTAGCCTGAAAACCGAACGTAGATAAATTATTGTAATTGATTCCAGCAAAACCTTCTGAAATTGGACGGGTGGCGAAGTTTCCTCCAATATCTAATGTTATGGATTTGATTGGGATTACATCAATAATGGCATCGTATTTACCCGACTCCGTATTAAATTCTAATTTGGTGAAGATATCTTCGATATATGATTCTTGATATAACCGGTAGTAATTTCGTTCCAGTGTTTTAAGGGTTAAAGGCTTGTTTTTATTGCTTTTTCGTTTTAAAACAGAACCCGCATAACGTGCTTGTTTTGAATTAATCCCCTTAAAAATTAGATCACCAATTAGTATAGAATCGGTATTGGTTCTTTTATAGGGTTGAACATTCTTAACGATTGAATCGCTAGGTATGGAAGCATGGTATTTAATGTGTTGAATTTGTCTTATTGCCGCTACATAACCTGAATCAATTGCTTGTTGTGCATTTTCAAAATTGAATGTACCAAAATTTGATACGGGTTCAATCAGCTCCCCTTCTTTACAATAAATATCATAATCGGTTTTCTTAACCAAGATACTTTGTAATTGTCCTAACAAGTCATCATCATCTGGATCAGGAATATTTTGAGAAACATTACTTCCAATAATGTAATCTGGATTAAAATCATTACACATAATATCTACAGGAAAGTTGTTATAAATGCCTCCGTCATACATAAGATGACCGTTAATTTTTATAGGCCGAATAAAAAATGGGTACGACATAGAAGCTCTAATTGCTTCGGAAAGACTTCCGTCCTTGAAAACCACAAGTTCTTTGGTAACCACGTCTGCAGCAACACATCTAAATGGGATTTGTAAACTATCGAAATTGTAATTTGCATTTTTTTCAACTTCAGCCAAGAGTTTTAATACATCAAAATCAAAAGACTCAGAGGAAATAATTGTATTTGGAAGCAACAGTGAGTAACCGTTATCCGTTTTCTTAAACCGTATTGGAATTATGATTGGTTCGGGATCAGGAATAGGATAATAGTAGTGAAAATTTTTAGGAATGCTACCGTCACTAATTTCTTTAAAATATGGAGAGGTAAAATAATGTTCAATTTGTTCAATGGGAACTCCAGTAGCATATAAAGCTCCAATGAGTGCACCCATTGAGGCACCTGTGATGTAATCAATTTTAATATTGTTTTCTTCCAGAGCCTTAATTACTCCAATATGGGCCAAAGCATCTGCACCTCCGCCACTTAATACTAAACCCACTTTTTGTGAATAGGTATTTATTTGACAGAAGACCAAAACAACCAGTAGAAGTAATTTACATCTCATCCAATGCAAATCTATATATAGATATGTAATAACCTATCGAAATTTCTAAAGCATGGAATTTATTAATGCCTTGAAGTAACTAGGAGCAAGTAATAGGCGGGAGCCATACCAAGAAAACATTTCTCCATCCACTAGAATGACTTTTGAATTTGGAAATTGGTTTTTGTACTGGACTAAATGATTTTCTTTAAAAGGATAGGGCTCTGATGAAAGTAAAATGTATTCAGGCGCTAACTCCAATACCTTTTCTGGATTTAATACCGGGTATCTAATGGCCTCATGTGGAAGGATATTAATCCAATTTAGTTCCTGTAGAATGCTATTTATAAAAGTTTCATGCCCAGTAACCATAATTGGTGCGTTCCAAATAAAGTAAAGGACTTTTATTTCTGGTAATAAATTATGTAAAGAATTAAACCCTAATTTTATGTTAGCTACTAAACCTTGTGCTTTTTTAGCCGTTTTTGTTCGGTTCCCCAGTTCTAAAATAACCGCATAAACATCGTTTAAATTGATTATTTCCGTTACCCAAACATTACATTTTTGGGATAAGAGCTCAATATCATTTTTTGAATTTTCTTCTTTATTTGCAATTACTAAATCGGGTGTTAAATCAATTATTTTATCTATTTTGATTGTTTTCGTACCACCAATTCGTGTTATTCTACGCGCTTTTTTTTTAGGGTGAATGCAGAAATGTGTTATCCCAACCACCTGATCACCTAGCCCTAAATGAAATAGTAATTCGGTTAAAGATGGTACGAGTGAAACAATCCGCATTTTTTGAAAAGAATTGATTAATACAAACCTATCTAAAATGGAAATTGTAAACACTATATTATTTAGATTTGTTAGCACCGAAATAGAAACTAATGCTAAAAAAAATTCTGTTTGTAATATTTTTCAGTTTCTGGGGATATACGGGCCATTCCCAAATTTTAATTTCTATTATTTTCGGAGATAAATTGAATTCCGAAGGATTGGAATTTGGATTAGATGGTGGAGTGAATTTTTCTAAAATCACAGGATTGGAATCAAATGCTTATGCTAGCAATTTGCATTTAGGTTTTTATTTTGATGTTCGGTTAAAAAATCAATTTTGGTTAAATACAGGAGTACTTGTTAAATCTAGCCAAGGCTCTTCGAAACTAACTAAAAATGATGTATTGAATTTATATCCCGATTTGGACTCATTTGCCGTAGAGGGAAACTATAGCCAATCTCTGGGGTTTTTTAATGTCCCAATCATGTTAAAGTATAGATTTGAAAATCATATTTATGCGGGGTTAGGTTTTCAAGCGAGTTTACTGATGAAGGCTAGATTAAATTATAGCCATGCGTATGAAAATATCGAAATCACTAGTTCAATTGATAATCGGGATTGGTTCAAACGAGTTGATGTTGGCTTGGTTGGAGGTTTTGGATATAAACTTCGACAAGGAAATGGAATTAACTTAGGGGTAAAATACTACGCGGGTCTTATTGACATTACAAAATCTTCCAATTCCGTAAACAGAAATAATGTGATTTACGTTAAAGTTGATATCCCTATTGGTAAGGATAATCAGAAAAAGGAAAAAAAATAGATTATTTCGGATGGAATCTAAAATAAGTTTCAAGAAATATGCAGCCATAGATATAGGATCAAATGCGATGCGATTGCTTGTCGTTATGGTTGTTGAAGATGGTGAAACTACCGATTTTAAAAAGGTGGCATTGGTTCGATTACCGATAAGGCTTGGGCAGGAGGCCTTTACCAGTCATTTGTTACTTCCCGAAACGGTTAAAAAGTTTTCTGATGGGATGATGGCTTTTAAACTTATTATGGAAATTCATGGCGTTATGGATTTTAAAGCGGTTGCCACATCAGCCATGCGCGAAACCGATAATAAGTTAAATATTATTGATTCCGTAAAGGAAAAAACCGGGATTGATATAGAAGTAATAGAGGGTAAGGAAGAAGCAGAAATAATTTTTAAAGCCCATTTCCGTAACAGTGCGTATAAACAGTTTAATTACGTTTATGTGGATGTTGGTGGTGGAAGTACAGAAATCACCATCCTTTCTAAGCATAAAATTATTGCGGCTAAATCATTTAAAATCGGTACGATACGGTTATTAAATGACATGGTAACCAAGGAATGTTGGCAAGAAATGAAAGATTGGGTTAAAAGCCAAACCTACCATTTGGAGCACGTAGAAATGATTGGATCTGGCGGTAACATCAACAAAATAGCTAAACTGATTAAGGGGGAAACTCCTCAGCCTATTTTATATTATGAGTTCAAGGCTATGCGTCAAACCTTAATGAACATGAGCTATGATCAGCGAATAAAAACGTTTCAATTAAATCCAGATAGAGCGGATGTAATCGTACCTGCTTCAAAAATTTATTATTCGGTAATGAAATGGGCAGATAGTAGTATTCTGCATGTGCCTAGAATTGGACTTTCTGACGGAATTGTACAATTACTTCATGAAAGGTATTTAAAGACTACTTAGGAATCTGTTTTTTTCAATTCGCCATTAAATATTTCATCCCCTTTAACAGAGGTGAACGAGTATCCGGTTCTTGAAACTCCAGTTATTTTTGTCCACATCGTATCTGAATGATGAAAATTCAAATCGTCAGGATGATCTGTAGAATCAAGGGTTAAATAGTATTCACATTCTCCAATCCAAGTAATTAGATATTTGTCTGTAAAAATGTATCCGCCATCTCCGTTTAAATTGTATTCAATTTGGTAGTCTTTAGTTCTTTCAATTCTAACATCCTCACTACCAACGTATTTAAATGTTCCAGTTTTAAAATAGGCACATGTTTCTGGACTTGGTTCTGAATTCCCACCCTGACAATTGGAAAAAGTTAGTCCAATTGCCCCTATAAACAAAAAAAATAGAATTGATTTCATGAATTATATTCCTGTGTAATTCGAAGGTGTAATTTGCGTGAGTTCATCTTTTAATTCTTGGCTTAAACCTAAACTGGAAATAAAATCTCTCATTACCTTTCCGTCAATTTTCGTGTTTGTTCGTGTTAAACCTTTAAGCAGTTCATACGGATTTTCTACACCTTCTCGTCTTAATACCGTTTGAATTGCCTCTGCAACTACAGCCCAATTATTTTCTAAATCTGCGGCAATTTTTTCTTCATTTAATAAAAGCTTGCTTAGGCCTTTATTAAGAGAGTTCAAGGCAATTAAGGTGTGGCCAAAAGGAACGCCAACATTTCTAAGAACGGTAGAATCGGTCAAATCTCTTTGTAATCTTGAGATGGGTAATTTAGCCGAAAGGTGCTCAAAAACGGCATTTGCTAAACCTAAATTTCCTTCTGCGTTTTCAAAATCAATAGGATTTACTTTGTGGGGCATAGCAGAAGAACCTACCTCTCCAGCTTTAATTTTTTGTTTGAAATAATCCATGGAAATGTATGTCCAAATATCTCTACTAAAGTCAATCAAAATGGTATTGATTCTCTTAAAGGTATCAAACAGATTGGCCATATGATCGTAATGCTCAATTTGGGTAGTCGGATGAGATCGGTATAAACCTAAATGTTTGTCTAAAAAGGAATCACCAAAATTTCTCCAATCGATTTGTTTATACGCAACATGATGAGCATTGAAATTTCCAGTTGCACCACCAAATTTAGCTGCCCATTTTACTTGATTTAAAATTTCTAGTTGCTCATTTAAGCGGACAACAAAAACTTCTAATTCTTTTCCTAATCTAGTAGGAGATGCAGGTTGACCATGGGTTCTGGCAAGCATGGGGATGTTTGCCCATTCGTTTGCGAATTTGCTCAAAGCATCTTTAACAGAATTAATTTCAGGAATTATGTTTTCAATTACACTTTCCTTTATTGATAATGGAATAGCTGTGTTATTAATGTCTTGTGAAGTTAATCCGAAATGGATGAATTCTTTCCATTTCTGCAAGCCCAATACATCAAACTGCTCTTTTAAGAAATACTCTACAGCCTTTACATCATGATTGGTTACTTTTTCAATATCCTTCATTGCCTGTGCATTTGCAGTAGTAAAGTTGGTGTAAATAGATCTTAATTTTTCGAAGTTTTTAGCGTCAAAATCTGCCAATTGAGGTAATGGAATTTCACATAAAGCAATGAAATATTCAACTTCTACTAATGTTCGGTATTTAAATAATGCCCATTCAGAAAAGTATTTCGAAAGAGATGTAGTTTTTGATTGGTAACGACCGTCTATTGGCGTAATTGCTGTTAAAGCTGAGAATTCCATTCTTGAAAATTTTGAGCTGCAAAAGTACGGTTTTCAATAAGATTTGACACAAAAAAAAGGAAATTCAGTCATGATTCTCCTTCAAAAATTATTCTAGAAAAAAATATTATTCTTTGTTTGGAGCCATCATTTTGTATACTATTCCAGCCAATATAGCTCCAACTATTGGGGCTACCCAAAACAACCATAATTGGCCTAAATAATCTCCTCCAGCAAAAATGGCTTGAGAGGTACTTCTGGCAGGATTAACAGAAGTATTGGTAACAGGGATGCTTATTAGATGAATAAGGGTTAAGGCCAAGCCAATAGCCATACCACCAAAACCTGCTGCCGCATTTTTATGCGTTGCACCTAGGATTACGATCAAAAACATGAATGTCATAACAACTTCGGTAACAAGTGCCGCGGTCATAGAATACCCCCCTGGTGATAGATCACCATATCCGTTTGAGGCGAAACCACCTTCAAGACTGAATTCAGATGCACCGCTTGCAATAACATAGAGTACTGCAGCCCCAACTAGGCCGCCAAGAACTTGAGAGATAATATACCCAGGTAAATCTTTGGATTCAAATCTGCCTCCAGCCCATAACCCTATGGAAACGGCTGGATTAAAATGCCCTCCTGAAATATGTCCTAGGGCGTAAGCTCCAGTTAAAACAGTTAACCCAAATGCTAAAGCCACACCAGCAAAACCTATGCCTAGTTCTGGGTAGCCTGCAGCTAGAACAGCGCTTCCACACCCTCCTAAAACAAGCCAGAAGGTTCCAATAAATTCTGCTGTAAGTTTATTCATGATAATTTAGTTTAATTAGTATAAATTGATTTCACGTAAAAATAAAAAAAATTGTTTGAGGTTTTATGGGGGATTAACTTGTGAAAAAAAATACTTGATTTCAGTGATTTGAAAGCAACCAAATTATAAGATTGCGTTTAAGATATCAGTAATACGTTAATGAAACAAACATCTCAGGATTTAAACGAGATTATTGCACAATGCAAAAAGGGCGACCGCAGGGCGCAGAATAAAATTTTCGAAAGGTATTTCGGGAAGATGAGTGGTGTGTGTATGCGTTACATTTCAGATAGGGATGAAAGGCAAGATGTTGTTCAAACTGGGTTTATTAAGGTGTTTTCGAATATTGAAAAATATAACGGAGAAGGTTCTTTTGAAGGTTGGATGAGACGAATAATGTCTAATACGGCAATTGATCATATACGTAAAAACAAGAAGATTTTTGTTTCTATTGATGCTACGGACTATGATTGGTTAGCCAACCAAGAAGATAATGAGATTTCTTGGAATAAGACATTAATCAAAGAAACCAAGCGGGTTATGGAGGAAATACAAAACCTTTCACCTGCTTATAGATTGGTGTTTAATATGTATGTAATAGAAGATTATTCACATAATGAAATTGCAGAAATTTTAAATATCAGCGTTGGGACTTCGAAATCAAATTTATCGAAAGCCAAGCGAAACCTTTTAAGAAAATTAGTTGAATTGGAACAAGATTGATATGGCAAATAAATTAAATCCATTTGAAGAGCAAATAAAAAAGGCGGTCCATGACTTTGAGGTGCCTTATGATGCTCATGCGTGGACTAGACTTGAAAAGGGTTTGGATAAATCTATTGGCATGAGTAACCCATTTTATAGAAACTGGTTTGTTGGTGCCGCAATTGTTGTGATTGCAGTAGTCGGGGGGTATTATTTCTCCATCGATAATCCTGAAGCCGCTGTGATTCAACCGGAAATTGCTTCCCAAGTTGAGATTCCAACAGAAAGCTTTCCTCAAGAAGTGGAGAAAAGTGAGGGTGATTTGAAGGTGGAAAACGATGTTGTTAGTACTCCTGAATCAATTAAAACTTCAACTCCAGAGGTAGCCAACTCTAAGTCAACTTCAGATGAAAAGAAACAATTGAGTGCTGATCTTCCTAACGAACAGGCGAATTCATCACCTAAGCTAGATAATGAAAAGCCATCAATGGAAGTTATAGTTCCACCGGTAACGCTAAATAAAACTGAGGTTGTGAAACAAGATCTTTTTGAAAAACCTTTTATTAAATCTAATTCCACGGTTATTTGTGTTGGAGTTGAATTAGATGTTACACTTGTAAATAATTTGAAAGAAAAAGTTGTTTGGAGTCTGGGTAATGGAGAAAATTCAACAGGTCAAAATGTAACCGTAGCTTATTTAGAACCAGGAAAATATGAAATTAGCGCAACGGGAATTGAAAGTGGTTTAAAATCAAATAATATTGAAATTACCGTTAACCAGAAACCTGAGGCAACGTTTAGTATAGCGGAAAAATTGGAAAATGGTTCTATTCCTGTGGTTTATTTTAAGGCTGCTTCAATCGGTGAAAAAAATTATCAATGGACTATTAATGATGGAACATCCTCAAGCGGAGAAAATTTCTCCCATACCTTTACCAAGGAAAGAGACTATGAGGTTGTGCTTCGAGTTTCAAATAAATATGGGTGTATTGGTTCTAGCCATCAACAGTATACTCAGGAAACAGAATTTAATCTATTAGCACCTAATACGTTTAGTCCGAATGGAGATGGGATTAATGATAATTGGTACCCAAAAGCATTGGAATCAGGGTATTTCAAATTTACTTTAACTATATATGATAGAAACAACCAGGCGGTATTTACTTCGAGTGACCCACAAAATATGTGGAACGGACGTGTAAATGGGAATCAGCCCAATTCAGGTGACTTTTTTATATGGAAAGCTAATGTGATTGACCCGAATGGTATTCAACAACAATATGGCGGAACCATTTTAGTGATTTATTAGAATAGTTTCAAAAACAAGAGAAAGGCCAAAAATCAATTTTGATTTTTGGCCTTTCTCTTGTTTTTGAAGTAATAGTTAAAGATGTGCCTAAAATTGGGTTTATTTTTAAACGCTTTGACCTTCCTATAATTGCCTTTATATTTTAATTTGTTGCAAACCACACACTATGTTTTCAATAAGTTTAGAATATTTAAAACCCCGCATTTCTCCTCGGGTAAAAAGCGCTAGTCAGGCGAATGGTAATAGTAAGGCTAATCTACGGTTACCGCTTGAACGTACAGCCTTAGAACAAGTTAATTACACTAAATGGTATTATAGTGATGAGTCGAAAAAAATTCGAAACATCGTAAAGGAAGATTTCCTTTCATTTAGCGGAAAAAACTTAATTCAATTTAACTATAAGGATAATAGCTTTGAATTGGCGAACCCAGTGCCCAACGCAAAGGATGATTTTTATTTTTTGTTAGATTATATAAAAGATAGTTTTTTAGCTCAGGGGTATTTTCCGAAAGATTCGGTATTGGAATCCATTAGTCATGACTATAATTACATTGAGATAGAATTCTTTTATCTCGTTAACGAAGAAACCAACGAATCCATTACATTAGAAATAAGAAGGGATAGTGATAAACCATTAAATATTAAAGGGTTTTACACCACTGAAACTCATAAATCACCCAAATCTGAAGAATCGGAATTTATTAAATCCGTAAAAAATATTTTTGAGTTATAAATATTTTAACCCATTGATAATCAAGTAATCATTGGGAGAAGTTTTAAAATGCCAAAAAAGCATAAAAATGAAGGAAGCTCTCAATGATTATTGAGGGCTTTTTTGTTAGGTTAAATTACATTTGTGGAAACTTAAAAAGAGGATTCTCGCTGAAATTTTATGAAATTACAAGGTATAAATTTGATTATAATTGCCGTTTTTATTGGTGCGGCAATCAGTTCATGTGAAAGCAATTCAAAGGAAAATGTTCCATTACCAGAGGTTGTAGGTACTGAAATTGAAAAACCAAGTTCAAATAGCAAATCAATGGTAGTGGCTATGATTGATGCGGATACTATTTTTAAGAACTATGAATATGCGTCTAAGCTTACGGATGATCTAACTGCGCAATCCTTAAAATATAAAAATTTATTACTTCAAAAAGAATCTGAATTACGTTCAGATCTTCAAAGATTACAAGCTGAAGCGGCTTCTTTATCCCAGTTTGAAGGGCAAACACGTGAGCGAAAATTGTATGAAGAACAAGAAAAACTTCAATTAAAACAAGAAGAATACACGCGTAAACTTATGGAACTAGAGCAACAATACAACCGTGATATTGATGCCGCCATTAATGATTTCCTTGAAAGATACTGTGCTGATAAACCCTATGAAATGGTTTTAAGCAATACTGAATTAGGTGTGATACGATGGGCAGATAAGAGCTTGGATATTACCACGGAAGTTTTGACTGGATTAAATGCCGAATATCAAGAAAAGGTTAAAGGTGTTGAATCTGAAACTAATTAAGGATGTTGGAGGCCGTTAAGAAAAAGTCTGAAAACATTATTGAGTATCTTCTGTATATGTATCATACGGAGGATGTAATTCGTTCTTGCCAATTAAACTTAGACCTTATAAAATCAGCAATCATTGACCCATCATCTTTGGAAAAGGATGAAAAAGAGGAGTTGATGAGCTGGTACAAGGATATGGTTTCAAGAATGGAACACGAAAACATTGAGGATCGTGGACATTTAGAAGAACTTATTGAAATTATTGGAGAACTTTCCTATTTACATAGAAGTCTCATTTCAGATCCTAGCAATGATAAATACCGAAAGCTTTATGATAAGGCGAACCCGTATTTAGTAGAGATTTCTCAAAAATCATCTGGAGCCACACTAAATCCTATTGAATTAGCCATTAATGGTGTGTATGGGGTGATGACTTTAAAAATGAAGCGTGAAGAAATATACCCTGAGACTTTAGAAGCTGTAATTACGTTTACGGATTTCTTAGCGTATTTAGGGAAAGTATATCATCTCACCAAGCGTGGCGAGTTCAACTTAAATTAAAACTATTTTCATGAAAATTTATCCTCTAAATACCGGTAATTTCAAATTAGACGGAGGAGCTATGTTTGGCGTTGTCCCTAAATCTCTTTGGCAAAGAACCAACCCTGCGGATGAAAACAACATGTGTGATTGGTCCATGCGTTCTATGTTAATTGAAGATGGAAAACGTTTAATTTTAATTGATAATGGAATTGGAGATAAGCAGGATGACAAATTTTTTGGTCATTTTTACTTGAATGGGGATGATTCTTTGGACGGAAATTTGGCTAAACATGGTTTCCATAGAGATGATATAACGGATGTGTTTTTAACACATTTGCATTTTGATCATTGTGGTGGAAGTATAATTTGGAATAAGGAAAAAACGTTGTTAATACCTGCATTTAAAAATGCAAAATTTTGGAGTAATGAACGTCATTGGAAATGGGCAACACTTCCTAACCCAAGAGAAAAAGCTTCATTTTTAGCTGAAAACATTCTGCCCATTCAAGAAAGTGGACAATTGAATTTTTTAAATCGACCAGAGTCGGGGTTTGCAACGAATACAGAGTTAGGGTTTGGTGTTTTATTTGTAGATGGCCATACGGATGCACAAATGATTCCTCATATTACGTATAAGGGAATAAAGATTGTTTTTGCGGCTGATTTGCTTCCTTCTGCAGGCCATATTCCTTTGCCGTACGTAATGGGTTATGATACTCGTCCGTTGATCACACTGGATGAAAAGGCTACCTTTTTAAAAACCGTAGTTGACCAAGAGATGATGATATTCTTTGAGCATGATTATCAAAACGAATTGTGTACACTAAAGAATACCGAACGAGGTATTCGATTAGATCAGACTTATTCTTTTAATGAAGTTTTTACCGTGTAGATTTTTTCGGGTTTGTAATCTTCATTCAGCTTAATCTTAATCCCGCCTTCCGATTTCATATTGTAAAATTGCCAATGGTGTGTTTTACAAAACTCTTCCAGATGGTTCGTAACTAATTTTGAATTTTTTTTCCCTGAAATAATAATAGGTTGATTTTCTATTCCTTTCATGGATTCTAAATCTGGATTTTTGAAGGTATTAAAGTATAGAATGTCTGGCTGGAATAGGTGAATCTGCTTTGCTGTGTAATTCCTTTTTGGATCAAAAGGTAAAATTTTAGTATTTCCAAGAATTAATGGTTGTGCTTTTTGGTTGATATTCAAACCGGATGAAATGCCCCTTTTCCACCAATGATGATATACATGAAATTGCATTTTCTCTTTATTTGAAAGAAGGTTTGAATCGGCCCAAAAGAAGCTTTGATTTCCATTTTTAAATTCCACTGCGAAATGATTTCCAATAGTGTAAAACGTTATTTCTTTTTGATTTAATTGGTTCCATTTTTCAATGGTTTGAGTACAAGAAAGTAACAAAATCCCAAACAGGGAAATACGAGAAAAAACACGGGTACTCGTAGTTAACCAAATAAGTATACTGGCAATAATCACATATAATATCCATGTTTCAAACGTGCTTATATCTAGCCCTTTAATAAGTGAAATGGGTAGGTGTTCAATTTTAATTACGAATGAATTTAATACCCAAACAATATTTTTTAAAACCCAAGAAATTACTTCGCCCATGTATGGAATAAAATAAAGGGATTGGAATAAAATGGATATTCCCATAATCAAAAAAGCAGCGGGTATAATAAGCAAGTTGCTGATTAGAAAGTATGTTGGAAATTGATGAAAATATAATATTCCTAGTGGTGCGGTGGTTAATTGGGCGGCTATTGAAACGCACGTAATATTCCATGCTTGATTAACAATCCAATACTTGAAGTTGAATAGGTTGTATAGGAAGGGGTGAATGTAAATGATGCCAATTACGGCTAGATAGGAGAGTTGGAAACCAACTTCCAAAAGCATAAATGGTTTAACAAGAAGGATGGCGAATGCCGATAATCCAAGTGTGTTATAAATGTTGCTGTTTTTTTGAATCGTAATAGCCAAAATCATGAAAGAAAACATTGTTGCGGCTCGAATTACGGAGGGTGAAAACCCAGTGATAATGGCGTATATCCACACCGATACTAAAAGAAGAATAGCCTTTATAATTGACCCTATTTTGTATTTATCAAGCCAACTCAATAAAAATTTCATCACCAGAAAAATTATTCCAACATGTAATCCTGAAACGGCTAAAACATGCATAGCTCCAGCACTAGAATAGGAGGTTTTTAAATCGGGCGTTAGAGATTCTTTTTTTCCTAAGGTTAAAGCCGACAAAATGGCGAGTTCTGCCCCAGATATCCCAAATTTCTCGTAATTGGATAAAAGCCGATTCCGCCATTTAATAGCTGTTTTTTTGAGAATATTAGGTGGGTTTTGGCCAATTCGTTTATAGTCGGAAATTGTTAGGTAAACTTGCGCATAAATATAATGATGAGATAAGTACTTCTTGTAGTTAAACGCATCAAAATTTGTTGGGGAATTGATTTCAGAAGGTTGCCTTGTGAAGACAATTTCATCACCGTATTGTAGTTTTAAATCGGGGTCCTTTTTGAAGTAAATAAGGCATTTACCGGTACAGGAAACCCAGTTAGAATCTATTTTTAAGGACTTAATTTCAAGAATTGCCTTTACGGAATTTGGTTTAAGTTCTAGTTCAGAAGATATTGTTCCAATATAGGCACCAACCTTATTTCCGTTATGTAAAAAGTGGGAAAAATGGTTCGGATTAAACCGCTCATTTGTAGAGTTGGCAAAAGAATTACCTAAGAAAAAGAGGAGGATAAATGCGAATAATCCAAAAACCCATCGGTTAAAAATATTGGCATGTAATTGTTTGAATTCAATTAAAGCAAGAAGGCTTAGAACGGTTAGGAACAACAGTACTATGACCCATAAATTTGTTTTTTGGGGAAAGTAAAAGGCCCAGATAATTCCTGAAGAAAAAGGAAGAATTAAGCGTAGCAAAGGGATGTAATTGAGCCAAATCACCTTTGTAAATTAAAAATTTAAATCAAAATATAAATCTTGATTTTGTAGAATTGTGTTTTGAATTGGTGAGAAGTAAATTAATCTACAGATTCTAGATAATCCATGGTGCTTCTTTGAACCAAGTGCACATTAGTGTAATAAAAAAGCAGTATTTTTTCAAAACTTATACCTTCTTCAGCCATTTTTATTGCTCCTTCCTGTGATAGTCCAACCCCATGTCCAAAACCTTTTCCAGTAATTTTTATATTTTCCCCAGAATCAGAAATACAAAAATCAATAGAGCGGAGACCGAATGTAGAACGAACCAAAGTAGTCGTAACATGTTCATTGGGTAAAAAGGAAATTTGCTTTTGGGTAGGACAAAACGATAAAATTACTTTTTGATTTTCGGTATTTTCAACATCTACGGCCAAGGTATTTTTAAAAGAAAAAAGCCAATCTTCTTTGGGGATTATTTTCGTCCATCTGTAATGGGGTTGGTCAAAACTATACGGGTCGTAAATGCCACGTAAATAAGAAATAGGTTGACTCCAAACATCTTCAGAATTCATTGTTTTACCTCCAGAATTTGAGTGGAATAGGGCAGATATTAAATGCATATTTTCATCTACCAAAACCAAATCATGCGTTTCTTTTACCGCCTGAATAATGGTCTTGTTATTCGTTCGGCCTTTAAATACTTGAGAGTCAACTCGGTCGCATAAATTGAATCCTTCAGATTCAAATTTATTGATATTTTTTAACGCATATGTCCGCGTAATAATTGCTTGAACTTTGTAGTACTCTAATGTTCTTCCGGTACCTGCCTCCCATTGAATTACCCCAGCTACATAATTAGAAAGTTTTGCGTGGTTTAAAATCTTTAATCTGTTTCCATAGGAAGTGATAATAAAATCATCTTCATAAACTCTATTAGCTAGTTTGGGTTTACTGGATTTTATATTTAGGCTACTCGTATCGGTAATTTCAAGGATTTCAATTTTGGTAAATAAGCCAAAATCCGTATCCAAATTTTTGACTCTTATTTTTGAACCAGAAGTGCTAATATGAAACAAATCACCCTTAGAAAGTGATATTTCACGTTTGTTATCCGCAACAATTCTATACGCACCGTCCTTCACAGAAATAATTATGGTTTGCGGTCTTTCATTCCAAAACAACCCAATAGTGAGTTCTTCCCTTTGTTGAGCGATAAGAACACTTTGCGAAATAAAAATGAGTGAAATGAATAGGTATCGAATCATGTAGCGGATAACCCAAAATTGAGGCCAAATATACAATTTAGGCTTTAGGCTTAAATTCTTGTAAAAACTTTAACATTAATTTGGCAGTACGTGCTGAAGCCCCTGCGTTACCTAGTTCTCTTCGCAAAGCCTCATAATTATTTAGCATTTCCATGTTGTAATCAGAATTATGCAAAATCATTTTTAATTCTGCTGTTGCATTTTTCACGGTTAATTCACTTTGAATTAGTTCTAGAACAACTTCAGAATCTAAAACTAAATTCACCAACGATATGTATTTAACCTTTACTAGTCGTTTTGCAATTTCATACGAAATAGAGTTACCCTTGTAGCAAACTACTTGAGGGACATCGAAAAGAGCTGCTTCTAAAGTTGCGGTACCAGAAGTTATTAAACCTGCGGTAGCATGATTTAATAGTTCGTATGTTTTTCCAAATACAATATGTATGTTTTCTGATTTTGCTACGGATGTATACAATGCTAGGTCTTGCGATGGTGCACCGGCAATTACGAATTGATAATCCGGAAAATTTTTGGAAGTTTCAATCATTACAGGTAACATATGAGAAATTTCTGCTGTTCGGCTACCCGGCAACATAGCTACAATAGGTCTATTGTCTAAATTATTTTCAGCTATGAACTTTTCAAATGTTTGACCTTTTTCCTGGAATTGTTCAATAGCATCCATTAAAGGGTGGCCAATAAACTCCACATCGTAATTATAGTTTTTGTAAAAAGGAACTTCGAATGGAAAAATAACGAACATTTTATCGATATTCTCTTTTATTTTCCATGCTCTACTTTGTTTCCAAGCCCAAACTTTAGGAGAAATGTAATACAGCGTTTTGAAGGGTTTGTGTTTCGCCCATTTGGCAATGCGCAAATTGAAACCTGGGTAATCAATAAAAATAATAGCGTCTGGTTGAAAAGATTCAATTTGAGATTTACAAACCTTTTCATTATTCAAAATGGTTTTCAGGTTTTGTATTACAACCAAAAACCCCATAAAAGCTAAATCTTTGTAATGCTTTAGAATTTTCGCCCCTGCTTCAGCCATTAAATCACCGCCCCAAGCAACAAATTCGGCATTTGGATCTTCAATTTTTAGTGCTTTGATAAGGTTACTACCGTGTAAATCGCCAGAAGCTTCACCTGCTATTAAGAAATATTTCATTTAAATGGATTTACAATAATTCAGTATAGTACTTGGCGAAATGATAAATGACAAGTAAAAAAGTAACGAATAAAATACCTCGTCCTATTTGATCTTGTTGACGTTTAATTAAAAAATGACGCATTGCAATGGCATTTAAGGCTATTAATACTAATTGCATTTTTTCAAAAACCTCATAGGTTATTTTTCTACTGGAAATTTCCATAAAACCGTAAAATAACCCATACGCCAAAACAGGAATTAAAATCCCTAAAATTACACCTACCCAAATATTGTCCTTATTTAACATCGCCCAATAAATTTGAAATGTGGGTAATCGAATTGTAGGAGGTCATATCATATTGAGTAGGAACTACCGATACATATCCATGGTCTAACGCCCATAAATCAGTTTCTTCACCGACTTCATAATTCACAAAATCACCCGTTAACCAATAATAATCTTTGCCGCTTGGACTTGTTCTTTTATCAAATTTCTCCTCCCAATTGGCATTTGCTTGATGGCATATTTTTATACCTTTAATATCTTCTAATTTCAATTTTGGAATATTTACATTTAAACAAACGCCTTTTGGAATACCCTTATTCAAAACATGAGGTATTATGAGTTCAGCAAAGTGTTTAGAAGCGGTAAAATCAGCATCTAAGTCATAGTCTAATAAAGAAAATCCAATTGCTGGTATTCCTTCCAAAGCAGCTTCCAAAGCGGCCGACATTGTTCCGGAATAAATTACATTTATAGATGCATTTGAACCATGGTTAATTCCACTTACAACTAAATCAGGTTTTCGATGCAATACTTCTTGAACAGCTAATTTCACACAGTCAACAGGGGTGCCTGAAGTGCTAACGGTCCTTACGTTTCCATTCACGCTTATTTCATTTACATTCAAAATAGAATTTATTGTAATTGCATGACCCATTGCCGACTGAGGTTTATCTGGAGCAACAACGACTACATCACCAAATTTTTTGGCAACTTCTACTAAACAATTAATTCCTTTGGCAGTTACACCATCATCGTTGGTTACGAGTATTAGCGGCTTTTTCGACATTTTATTTTCTTTCGCGCGAAGGTAAAGTAATTGATTCTTTTCTTGTGGAGTTTACAAAGGAACTAATCAAATTGATTTTAACATTGGCGATGGAAATGTGTGCGTAGTTTTAAATCAAAAAAAAGGTTAATTACTAGCTAAATTTCATTTTAGGCATGTAATTTGGCAAGGGGAAATATCTAAATTATAATTTCTATGAAAAATATTGTAAGTATTGGCTTTTCTATCTTTTTAGCGTTTTCTGCATTTGCAGCACAAAAGATTGTTGATAGTAAAATTACGGGCGTGACCGTATACCCTGTTGGTGCAATGGTAAATCGAACGGCAACAGTAAGTTTATCAAGTGGTGAAAATTTCATTATACTGGATAATCTAACCTCTGCAATTGACCCAAATACTATTCAAGTGGGTGGTACTGGAGATTTTGAAATTCTTTCGGTGAAATTTGAGAATTTTTATCCATATGCTAAATCGAAACCACAAGGTATTGAAGCCATTGAGGATTCTTTAAAAATGTATGCAGATAAGCGTTATTTACTAGAAGCTGAAAACTCTTCTTTGGATGAGGAGAAACTAATGATATTAGCCAATAAAAAAATAGCTGGAGAGCAATCCAATGTTACCGTTGAACAGCTTAATGCCATGGCGAAATACTATAGAGATAGGCTGGGAAATATTAGTAAAGAGAAACTTCGAAATCAAAATGATAGAGTAAGAGTGAATGAAGAAATTCAACGATTGACCGCAACTCTAGCTGGAATGAATAACTACAAATATGAACAAGTTGGAAGAATTATTGTGGAAACCACAGGTAAAAAGCCGGTTTCGGCAACATTTAAATTCTCTTTTTTCACTCATTTGGCAGGTTGGACTCCTAAATACAATATCAAAGCTAAAACGGGAGACAATAACATTGATGTGGATTACCACGCCATGGTTACGCAAAGTTCAGGTGTAGATTGGAAGGATATTGATTTGGTTTTATCTACTTCTCGGCCAACATTTAATAACCAAAAGCCAGAATTACATCCTTGGTACTTGGATTTTTATAATTATAGAAGTAAGGTGGGGTCTTATGGCGCGGGAACTGCAGATGGATACAATACGCAACCTGTTGCTCTAGAAGAAGTGCAAATACGAGGTTCGAGATCTGATGCCAATTATTACTATGAAAATGGTCAGTATAAAGTACTCGATAAAAAGAGTGAAGCTAGTTACCTAGGGGCGACTCAATTGATTAATGCGTTAAATACTTCGTACAAAATTGATAGTAAATATACGGTTATGAGCAATAACGCAAATAAACAAGTTTTTATTAAAAGCATAAAAATACCCGTTGCGTTTAACCATTATGCAGTGCCTAGTATGGAAAAGGAAGCTTTTTTAACAGCTTCTATATTAGACTGGGGTTCGTATGATTTAGTTCCTGGAAATGCTACTTTGTTTTATAACAACACGTATGTAGGCAAATCATATATTTTCTCGAATACTACAGATGATACTTTGCAAATTTCTTTAGGAAGAGACCAAGGGGTAATGATTACTAATGAAAAAGTAAAAGATTTATGTACACATAAAAAGATTGGAAGTAATATAAGAAAAAACTATGTGTATGAAACAACTATAAAAAATACAAATAGTAAGGAAGTAACTCTTGTGGTAATGGATAGAGTGCCTGTGTCCAAAAGGAATGAAATTGTAGTTACAGTTGGGGATTTAGCTGGGGCGGATTACAATGAAGAAACGGGCATTTTGAAGTGGACAAAAACCATTGCACCTGGAGGTAAAGAAACGATACAATTTGATTATGAAGTGAAATACCCAAAAGATAAGGCCATTAATTTATAATTGAATCAGGTTTGATTTTTAAAAGGCACGGAAACGTGCCTTTTTTTATTTCATCCAGTTTTTTTCACTCAAGAATTTCTCGGCAATTAAGTGCGAGCTGACGATTGATTTTAAGGTCCAATCTAGCATAAGTTCTTTCCGTTCAAAATCTGAAAGATGCCAATTTACTTCACTTTTTCGGAGTCTATTTATAAGTTCATGGAGCAAAATGGCGTTTGCAACAGAAACATTGTAACTCTCTGTGAATCCATAAATTGGCATACTGATATAATCATCTGCTTCTTCCATAACAACATCAGAAATACCCGTTTTCTCCGCTCCTAAAAAGAATGCTGATTTTTTGGTAATATCAAAATTATGAATAGTGTGACCATTTACATGGGGAGAAGTCGCAACGATTTGATAGCCTTCATTGCGCAATTGTTGGATACAGTTTAATGCGCCATTTTCAAGATCGCCATGTTGGGTTTTTGTCACCCATTTTTCAGCACCTTTGGAGATAATATTGGTAACCTTTGATTTGAAAGAATCTTGGGGCTCTATTACATGAATGTTTTGAATCCCATACCCATCTGCCGTTCGAATAATAGCTCCAGAATTTCGCTCGTAAAATAAATCTTCCATGGCAATACAGAAATGCGTAGTTCGGTTATCTAACACAGAATTTAATCGAATTCTCCTTTCATCCGTTAAAAAAGAATCCATATAGCTTAGAAGTTCACTTTTTTGAGAGAGCGAAAGTGTGGACGTAAGATTTGAAATATCTTTTCTTTTCTGGTATTTACCCATGCTGCGAATGTAAATATTATCCTTCAAGAATTTGAATCACATACACATGATTCTTGAAAATTGGAAGGGAGGTAACCATACATTTTTCTACTTTTGATGTATGCACAAAATCATTCAACTGTACAATAGCATTAATAATTATGGAACCATTAATGAATTGGACTTAACGGTAATTTCTCCTGGACATATTAGGTATGTAATGCCTGTAAAGGAAAAGCATTTGGCTACGCCAATCGCAATTCATGGTGGTGTTTTATCTGCTTTTATGGATGCTGTTTTGGGAGTTGCGTCCTTATCGGCTTCATGTCATCAAGGTAAATTGGTTTCCACCGTAGAATTTAAAATAAATTATTTGGCTCCAGCTCGATTGGGAGATGTCTTGGTTGGAGAAGGTAAGGTTATTCAACAAGGGAATAGACTCATTATTACGGAAGGAGATATTAAGCTTCAAAACTCCAGTAAGTTCATTGCCAAAGGTATCGGTACTTTTTCGGCTTATCCGATAGAAAAATCAGGCATTTTCGAACATTTATCATATGCCCAGAAGGAGATTTTAGGTAAAGAGTATTTTCCAGATTTGTTGGATTAAAGTTTCAATCTGTCACGTAGCGAACATTTTAATTTTACTACAAAACCGATATTTGAATTATATATTTTTCTTGGATAATAATACAGGTATTATTACCTAAGGGTTCGGGTTAATGAGAAAGCCTTTAGTGATTCGCTAAAGGCTTTTTTCATAAAATTACTTTTTCATTTTCTCCGGATAGAATTCTTCACTTTGCTCAATGGAATGCATTACTTGGTGCAAAATATTATCTAAACTATCATCGTAGTTTATATTCAATGCGGGTTTGAAGGTCATACTTATTGTTGAACCTTTTTTCTTTACCAACAACCCTTTTTTGTCAAATGATCTTCTAAAACCATCAATGACTACTGGAATAACTAATGGCTTGTTCTTTTTAATAATATGGGCCGTTCCTTTTCTACCTTTTACATATGGAGTGGTAGTTCCTTGTGGAAATGTAATTACCCAACCATCGGTTAACGCTTTACCGATAAGATCAGCATCCGAAGTGTCTACTTTTAGGGAGGTTGCTTTCCCTTCTTTTTTCCATGTACGTTGAACTAAAATCCCTCCAGCCTTTGTCATTACCTTGGTAAGAAAACTCTTTTTCATGGTTTCTTTTGCCGCTACAAAATAGACTCTAAAATTTGCGTTAAGTAAATGATATAAAGGACCAATTCGATCTTTAAACCCATTTTTAGCACTTGAAATGGCAATAATCATTAAAGTTACATCTGCAAAATAGGTTTGATGGTTTGAAACAAAAAGAACATTTTTCATTGGTAATTGACGAATTATTTCCGTTCCACGCAGCTCTGTGTTAAAAAGGTGTCGAAATCTACTATGCGCAATTGCTCCAAAGATCACAAACATTATTCTTTTAAAAAGAATAAGATTACCTAATGCGTCCCGTTTAAAAAGTTTTGTCGACAAATCCCCTTGTTTTTTCGTGACCGTAAAAGTAATTAAGTTGATAAATTGAGCACTCAAATTTTGCTAGGATATTAATCATTTTACTTTTGCCGCCATGAAATTTTGGCTAGCATTTATTTCTTTATATGTTTTCTTTTTAACGAGCTGTGATGATTTTGGTCATAGGATTCGGAAGAAACAAAACCCTGTTAGGGAGGCCTATGTTGAACCCCATTTTAAAAGTTTTGATTCTTTGACCATAGAAAGAATTGATACCTATTTCTTGAGTTTTAAAAAAAATGCCGTTTTTAACGGTAATGTGCTAATTTACAAGGAGGGAAAGGTCTTTTCTCGTTCTTATGGATACAGTAATTATATTGACAAAGTCCCTTTAAATGATTCAAATATTTTTCAATTAGCTTCGGGTTCTAAGCCCATTACTGCCATCGTGATCTTGCAATTAATTGAAGAGAATAAATTAAAATTAAGCGATACCATTTCACATATTTTACCCAAATTTCCCTATACGGATGTAACGGTGGAAATGCTACTAAGTCACCGTTCGGGATTGAGTAATTACATGTATATAACTGATTCATTATGGGTTAGCCAAGATATTCCAATGTGTAATGAAAATTTGCTAGATAGTTTTATTTGTAAAAAACCAGCCGTTTATTACCCTCCAAATCGGAAGTTTAATTATTGTAACACAAATTATTTTTTGCTTGCTGCAGTGGCGGAAAAAATAACTGGACGTGAATTTGGAAGCTTGGTCGATGAAAAAGTGTTTCAACCTGCCCATATGTTGCATTCGCTAATTTATAGTGGAATGAATATGAAAAGTATAGAGAATTTGGCATGGGGAAGTGAGAATCTTCGATGGCATATTCTGGATTATTATTTGAACGGAATTACTGGGGATAAAGGTGTATACTCTTGCACAAGTGATATTTTGAAGTTGCATTTTGCACTTCAAGACACTACACTACTTTCGCAAGAATCAATCAATAATATGTATAAACCCCGTTCTAAATTTAATCGGAAAGGGGGTAGCTATGGTTTGGGCTGGAGAATAATTGAACCCAGAGAAAACTATCCTAGAGTGATTTATCATTTGGGTTGGTGGCGTGGGTATCGTTCCTATTTTATTCGTGTTCCTGAGCAGGATATTGCTATTGTTTTGCTTTCTAATTTAGCACGTGGGTCCTTTTTAAATAAGGATGAACTTTTAGATTTGGTTTTATAAAAACCTGATTTACGTAGCATTTTTCGGTTTAGGTCATTTACTTTTGAGTTACTTCAAAGGGATTTGTTACACGAAAATAAAATAGTATTGAAAAAACGATCTACGAAGGAATGGGGTGTTCTTCAAATATTTCTGACAAACTAATTATGAAAATGGCTCAGCCTAGGTAGTGAATTAATACTTAAATAACTATGAATTCCTTTCGAAATCTATTCAGTTTTTTCAACCTTTCCCTCTGTATTTTCTTAACGAGTTGTAATTCCAATGCAAAATTACCCGACCCGTTGGAGGCAGGTTGGAATAATGAATCGATATGTGAGGTTCTGGAGGAAAATGATCAGCTGCGTGTTTTGAAATGTACTTTCCCTCCGGGGGTTGGACACGAGCGCCATTACCACAACCCCCATTTTGGGTATGCTATTTCGGGCAGTACATTTCGAATAAAAGATACCAACGGAGTCAAAGAAATTAATGTAACCACTGGCACTAATTTTTCTAGTGATGGTATAACATGGCATGAGGTTCTAAATATTGGCGACAGCACGGGAGTATTTTTGATTATTGAGCCGAAATAGTGCTTTTTTGTTTCTAACCCACCATAAACCTAATTAAAGATCCGCACTTGATTTTTAGGTTCAAATATTTATTTAATACTAACCGTGTTGGTGAATCTTTTCTGTATACAATTTTGCATTATTATTTAGTATATTAAAAGAGGATTTTTAAAAATTAAATTCACGAAAATGAAATTTACAATTAAAGTAAATTCAATACGGTCAATCAAAACCATTGATGGATATTGGAACAATGAAGATTACCGAAATCTATTGGAATTATTTGATTTTTCTGATTTTCAGGAGGTTCCTGAGGAAGAATTGTTTGAAATGTTATCCATGGCTATGTCGGATTTTGAACCTATTGAAGCCGCAGAAGTTGTTTTGGGATATAAGTTGTCTAAAAAGTTAAACTCCGGCCAGATAAAAAACATTTCGCATGAAATGGTGATTGACAAAATTGCAGAGGAATATCCCGATATTTCCCTTCATTATGATTTGTTTAATATTAATCAACTGTTGCGCAAGGCCTATAACGGTAAATTCCCAGAAACAATTGTTTCTAAAATCGAATTGGAGTTAACCTTTAAAGGAAAGGTGAATGTAAATAAGGAAGTTGTATTACGTACAATAAGTGATTTATTATCGGAAAAGAGCTTACTAAAAAGGTTGTTTAGCGAGCAACTCGATGCAGATGAAGAATTAAAAGATGCGGAAAGTATTATTTGGGAATTAAAACACTTGGGTGAAAATAGATTTGAGTTAGTTACATCCGATTATTGGATGAATAGGGAAGATTTTGAATTGGATGAATTTTCTGGAGATTTGGACGAAGATGAAATAAACCATTAATTTTATAAAAAAATTAAAGGGAATGCATCAGTTAAAGAAAGAGGATATTAGCCAAGAGGTTTTTGATTTGTATGATGCGTATGCGCATAATCAAATTGATCGAAGAAAGTTCATTGAAAAATTATCGATTTATGCCGTAGGAGGCATTACCGTTGGTTCTTTACTCAGTTTTGTGTCTCCAAATTATCCTGACTCAGTGACAATTCAACCTAATGACCCTAAACTTAGTTCAGAATTCATTACCTATAAGTCAGAAAAAGGAGGAGGAGATATTAAAGCACTTTTATCGAAACCAAAGGAGGCTTTTGGTAAGTTACCTGGAATTATAATTGTGCATGAAAACAGAGGTTTAAATCCTTATATTGAAGACGTAGCTAGAAGAGCTGCACTAGAGGGGTTTATTACTTTGGCTCCAGATGCATTATCCCCTTTAGGTGGATATCCTGGGAATGATGATGACGGAAGGGAATTACAGAAAAAAAGAGATCGATATGAAATGCTAGAAGATTTTATGGAAGCCTTCACGTACCTTAAAGATCATCCATTATGTACTGGTAGTGTTGGTGTTGTTGGGTTTTGTTTTGGTGGGTGGATTTCGAATATGATGGCGGTAAAATTACCTTCTCTGGCTGCAGCCGTCCCATACTATGGAGGCCAACCTAGCGCAGAAGATGTACCTGCGATAAGCGCACCATTACTTCTTCAATACGCGGGTTTAGATGAACGTGTGAATGAGGGTTGGCCAGCTTATAAAGCGGCTTTAATTGAGAATGAAAAAGAATTTACAGTATTTATGTATCCAAATGTAAATCATGGGTTTCACAATAATACAACCCCGAGGTATGATGAGCCTTCCGCTAACTTATCATGGGAAAGAACCATAGCTTTCTTTAATGAAAAATTAAAGTAGATGCTTAATTAATAACACGGCTTTTCCCCTTTGCTGGAAGATCGAAATCAGGTTTTATTTCCAAGGAACTATTGAAATCTTGAAGCGCCAACTGGGGCTGGTTATTTCGTTCAAAGGCTAGTCCACGGTTGTAATACCCTTTGTAGTTGTAAGGGTTTAAATCAAGCACAATACTATAGTATTTAATTGCGCTATCGTATTGCTGTAATTGCTCTAAGTAGATGTAGCCAATATTATAGTACGCATTATGATAATCATTGTCTAAACGAATAATATGTTGGTATTGTTGAATGGCTTCTTCTGAGATGGTCCAGTTTTGAAGATGAACACCAAAGGCATACAAAGCATCAATATTGTTGGAGTCGATTCGAAGCGCATTTTCATAAAATGCGCTTGCCAAAGTATCTTCTGCGGCATCATACATATAACCTAATTGTAACCACGCAACGAGGTAGTCGTTGTCTTGTTCTGTAGCCGTTCTAAAATTGGAAACCGAAAGTTTAAAGTCGCCTAATTCTTTGTAGGCAAGTCCTTTTAAATAGTAGGGCTCTGCTAAATAGGGATTAACTTTCAAGGCTTCATTTGCGTAAATAAAGCAAGATCCGTGTTGACCCGCAATTAAACTAATCCAAGCTAGTTTAATATTCGCATGAATATTTGTTTTATCAATTGCTGTAGCTTTAAGAAATTCATCTTTGGCGAGAACCATCTTTTTTGCTGCGTATAATGCATCTCCTTTGAAGTTGTAAAAATAGAGATTTTGTGAATCCAATAAAATAGCTCGATCTGCTTCATCCATGGATTGGTCCAATTGATTTTCTTTTAAAAAATAACGGGCCTTGGCCATGTATAAATCTGGATTATTCGGGTTGTCAATAATTTGTTGATTTATCCACGCCAAAGAATCTGGTTCCTTTACTGTTATTGTTTGCAAATTATCTTGATTCTCAGCAGAAGTATTATTCTCAGTGCATGAAATCATGGATAAGGTAACAAAAACAAGTATGATAATTTTTCTCATTCTATAAAATTAAAAGCCCCAACAATACTAAAGTAAAGGTGGGGCTCGAAATTAGGTTTTAAAATGCGTTCTTCAAAAAGAATCCTTGGAAGAAGAAATGCGTTTTTGTTTATTTTTTCTCCGCCATTTTTTCGCGAATTTTTGTTTCAAGTTCTTCCGCTAATTCCGGGTTATCTTCAATAAGTTGTTTTACAGCATCTCTACCTTGGCCTAGTTTGGTTTCACCATAGCTAAACCATGAACCACTTTTCTTAACAACTTCCATTTCCACTCCTAAATCTAGAATTTCACCTGATCTGGAAATCCCTTGACCATACATTATATCAAACTCCGCTTTCGTAAAAGGAGGGGCAACTTTATTTTTTACTACTTTTACTCGGGTATGATTACCTACAACAGCATCTCCATTTTTAATTTGACCAATACGTCTAATATCTAAACGGACTGAAGCATAGAATTTCAAAGCATTTCCACCTGTTGTGGTTTCAGGGTTACCAAACATTACCCCAATTTTTTCTCTTAATTGGTTAATGAAAATTACGGTACAGTTAGTTTTACTGATGGTACCCGTTAATTTTCTAAGTGCTTGTGACATTAAACGTGCGTGTAGGCCCATTTTGCTATCTCCCATTTCACCTTCAATTTCCTCTCTTGGAGTAAGTGCAGCAACGGAATCAATAACTACAATATCAATTGCTCCAGAACGAATTAAGTTATCTGCAATCTCTAATGCTTGTTCTCCATTATCCGGTTGAGAAATCAATAGATTTGCTGTATCCACACCTAAATTTTCTGCATACGCTCGATCAAAAGCATGTTCAGCATCAATTATTGCCGCAATTCCGCCTTGTTTTTGGGCCTCTGCCATTACGTGAATAGCTAAGGTTGTTTTACCTGAGGATTCTGGGCCGTAAATCTCAATGATTCTACCTTTTGGTAAACCTTGAACTCCTAAAGCCATATCTAGGGTTATAGAGCCAGTTGGAATAACTTCCACTTTTTCTAGAACAGAATCTCCCAATCTCATAATGGATCCTTTTCCGTAGTTCTTCTCTAATTTATCCATTGTAAGCTGTAAAGCTTTCATTTTTTCTGATGTCGCGTCTTTTGCCATGTTTTCTTGGTTGTTAACTTATTACTCTGCAAACGTAAATGCCCAGACCGTAATGTATTTGAGGTGGGAAAAAATAATTTTATTGGGTTTAAATTTTATTCTAAGATGCAAATAGCTCTAAAATTTGCTCGGTGTGCGTTTTGGTTTTCACCTTTGAAACAATTTTTTCAATGGTGCCGTTTTCATCAATTACA
Source organism: Salibacteraceae bacterium (assembly GCA_041563475.1). GTDB lineage: Bacteria > Bacteroidota > Bacteroidia > Flavobacteriales_G > Salibacteraceae > CAJXZP01. Next base: position 3,803 of record JBFFMY010000003.1, on the reverse strand, counting down.
AATGTTAATCTATGGATACCTTCATATTCTTTACCATAAAGTTTTTTTGGTCCCCAAACACCATAGGTTTTAATGATTTCAAGATTTTCATCTGCAATTAGCGGAAAAGGTAGGGAGTATTTTTCGGTAAATTTTTGATGTCGTTTAACACTGTCTGCAGAAACACCTATCACCTCAAATCCCTTTTCTTTCAAAGAGGTATAATTCTCTCCTAAATTACACGCTTGAGCAGTACATCCTGGAGTCATATCTTTTGGGTAGAAGTACAAAATCACTTTTTTTCCAGAAAAATCTGAAAGTTTAATAATTTCTTCGTTTTGATTAAGTCCTTCAAAATTTGGTGCTTTGTCACCCTCTTTTAAATGTGTCATTTTTTTGATTTGATTGGGTCAAAAGTAATGGAATTGAATTCTCGTTAGATCGTTTTTATTGAAAGTTATTATAAGTTGTTAAAATATTTAACAACGATTGTTAAATATATAGAATAATCTACTAATTTGCGTGATTCTTATCACTGTAATCGCGGAGCTATAAAAATACATTTGTGTAAAATTTAGAAGTATGAAATACTATATAGCAAAAACTGTTGAATTGGATTTTAATAAGGCCATTGAAGCGGTAACCGAATCGTTAAAAAAGGAAGGTTTCGGTATTGTAACTGAAATTGATATGAGCGCTACTTTAAAAAGTAAAATTGATAAGGATATTCCTTCCTATAGAATTTTGGGTGCGTGTAACCCTGGGTATGCCTTTCAAGCGGTTACCCAAGAGCCTCAAGTTGGGGTTATGTTACCATGTAATGTAATTGTTAGACAGCTGGAAGGAAACAAAGTTGAGGTTGCTGCAATTGATCCTGTTGCTAGTATGATGGCTATTGATAATCCTACATTAATTGGTTTTGCAAAAGAGGTCAAGGAAAAGTTGACAAATGCAGTACAGTCGATATAGGTTAAATACGAATTAATTTGCGCAGTTAAATGGTCAATTCTCATATTTGAGGTTGACCATTTTTTGATTTAGAGAAACTGTTTTCCGATTTAAAATTACCAATTAAACATATCAATACCATTACATTTGTGGCCTTAGATTTTGAATATGAATTTAGAAAATTATTTTGCCCCCTTTCGAGAAAACATAATTGGCGAAAAACAACATTTCACAACTCCTTATGGGGAGAAAAGAATTGTGTACGCGGATTGGACGGCAAGTGGACGATTATATGGCCCAATTGAAAAAGCTTTAAGCGAAGATTTTGGTCCTTTTGTTGGAAACACGCATACCGAAACTTCGGTTACTGGAAGTACTATGACTATTGCTTTTCATAAGTCATTAGATATTATAAAAGATCACGTAAACGCCTCCAAGGATGATTTCATCATTGCCTGTGAATCGGGTATGACAGGGGTTGTAAATAAATTTCAACGAATTCTAGGATATAAAATTCATGAGAAGTATCAAGATCAAATAACGATACTAGAAGTAGATCGCCCGGTTGTTTTTATTACCCATATGGAGCATCATTCTAACCAAACATCTTGGTTAGAAACCATTGTAACTTTAGAGATTATCCATGAAAATGAAGATGGTTTACCTGACCTAAACCATTTGAAACAATTATTAGATAAATACCAAAATAGAAAGGTTAAAATAGCTTCTATTTCTGCGTGTTCAAATGTGACCGGAATTGTCACTCCTTATTTCGAAATATCTAAAATAATGCATCAAAATGGGGGCAGTTGTTTCGTTGATTTTGCATGTTCGGCTCCGTATGTAGATATCAATATGCATCCAGAAGACGAAGAAGCTGTATTGGATGCTGTTTTCTTTTCTCCGCATAAGTTTTTAGGCGGTCCAGGAACTCCTGGAGTGATGATTTTCAATAAAAAATTCTATACCAATAAGATTCCAGATATTCCTGGGGGAGGAACAGTTTCATGGACAAACCCATGGGGAGGAAGAAAATATTTTGATGAGGTAGAGGTACGTGAAGCGGGTGGTACTCCACCATTTATGCAAACGATTAGAGCCGCTTTTTCTGTAAAGTTAAAGGAAGAAATGGGAGTTCAAAATATTATTAAACGAGAAGAAGAAATTCTTGAAATAATTTTTGATCGAATTGGAAACATTGAAAACCTTCATATTTTAGCTGGTAATGTAAAACACCGAATGGGCGTAATATCCTTCTATATTGATGATTTACATTTTAACCTTGGGGTTAAATTACTGAATGATCGCTATGGAATTCAAATGCGCGGTGGGTGTTCTTGTGCAGGAACTTACGGGCATATTTTACTTCAGATACCTGAAATAAAATCTAATCAAATTACGGATCAAATTGACCACGGTGATTTTTCCATGAAACCAGGTTGGATTAGATTTAGTATTCATCCAACCATGACCAATGATGAGATTATTTATATTACGGAGGCTCTAAACGAACTCGCTCAAAATCATAAAGAATGGGCTAATGATTACACCTATAATGCAGTAACTAATGAGTTTGTTCACAGGAATGGAGAGGTAAATATTCACGAAAAAGTAAACCTTATCTTCGATAGCATTTAATTCAATTATAAGTTCAACTAAATCCTTACTTTTGGATAAAACAGGGAATGGAAGGAAAAGTTGAAAATTTAGGGGGAGTTTTTATTTATGCGAATGACTCTAAAAACCTTGCTGATTGGTATCAAGAACACTTGGGGATGACCCATGAAACTTGGGGTGACAGTGGTGTATACTACATTTCTTTTCCGTATTTCGATAGTCAAAATGCATCTCGCTATGTTGCCTGGTCAATAATGCCTTCCAAAACAAAATTACCTTTAAAAACTCCAAAAATATTTACCGTTAATTTACGCGTAAGTAATATAGAGTCGGTTGTTGAAAAATTAGAATCTAAAGGAATAAAAGTCAAAGCTATTGAGCATCATGACCAGGGTAAATTTGCATGGTGTGAGGATATAGAAGGAAACCATATTGAATTGTGGGAAGATTTAAATCCAAAATAGGTTGAAGAAATTCATACAGTCATATCAAGGTTATATTGCCACGGGTATTACCACGGTAATAATCGCATTAGTTACATCTCAAAATATCTTATTATCTGATTTTGGATATGAAACCGAAATGAAGTCGTTTTACAATAACTACCTCATTTTTAAACATTCGTTTTTTCATTTATTGGAAAATACGGATTTGTATGGTGCATTTCCAGAAATTGTAACGGATAGGTTTAAGTATAGCCCAACTTTTTCGTTGTTTTTCGGCATTTTCGCCTATTTGCCTGATTTTGTTGGATTATTTTTATGGAATGCACTAAATGGGCTTGTGTTTTTTGCTTTGTGGCAATTACGGTTTGATTCCGTAAATAATAAAATATGGATATGGGCATTTGTGTTATTGGAGTTTATTACGAATATTCAAAACTCTCAAAGTAATGGTCTTGTGGCGGGACTTATGATTTTGGGATACGTGTTTTTGGAACGAAAAAACGTGCTTCTTGCCACTTTGATGATTGTTTTAACCGTATACATTAAGCTATTTGGACTAGTGGCATTTGCTTTGTTTCTTTTATATCCTAATAAATGGAAGGCTATTGGATATACCATAATGTGGAGTGTGATCTTGTTTGCTTTGCCATTAGTGATAGTGCCTTTCAATGCTTTGATTCAACAGTATTACAACTGGTTTGAATTACTGAAAACGGATCAACCTGTAGAATTCAGTTTATCTGTGTTGGGGTGGTTGAAATACTGGTTTAACTTTGTTCCGAATAACCTATATGTTTTGGGAGTTGGGGCAGC
>JBFFMY010000002.1:0-118156 GCA_041563475.1 Salibacteraceae bacterium | reverse complement strand
GGACGATTATTTAGCTCTCGTTTAACCTATGATAAGGGAGGGTTGTTACTCCACATGTTACGATGGAAACTTGGCGATGCTGATTTCTTTTTGGCTTTACGGAATTATTTAAACGACCCGCAATTAGAATTTGGTTATGTTACAAATGCCGATTTAATTGGCCATTTAGAAGCGGTAAGTGGTTTAGACTTAACCGAATTTTTTAATGATTGGTTTTATGGAGAAGGATATCCAACCTATACTGTTTTAGTTTCTGGTACACAGCCCAATTACGCAGTTAATATTAAGCAAGTTACTAGTCATTCCTCTGTAGACTTCTTTGAAATGCCTCTTGAAATTGAAATTAATGCAGATACCTCATATGTTTTTGAGAACACGGTTAATGATCAGTGGATTAGTTTTACTTATGACGGGCCTATAAATTACATAAAAGTTGATCCGAATAAGTGGATACTAATGGGGAAGGCAAGTTTCATATTAGGTAATGAAGAAGTTGAGATGGCAAAGATTACACCATTGCTATTTCCACAACCGGCAAATGAAAATGTTACTATTACCAATGTTTCATCAGGTATTGATGAAGGTTTAATTAACGTATTTGATATTTCAGGAAGTAAAGTTTCCTTATTTGTAAATAGGCGGGGGAATGATATAAGCTTGGATGTTTCTAAATTGTCTTCAGGAATTTATTTTGTTTCTCATCCTGAATGGAAGCAACCCTTGCGATTAATTAAGCATTAGGGATACTAAAGGGTTAAGCAAAACAACCTAACCTTTTATTTTTTCTAGCAAATATTTTTATTGCTGTTAACTTCGGTTAAGAAAATGGAGCTATAAGAAAATGGAGCTATAATTTAAGGAGAAATGGTTTTAAAATTTCTAATACTTCTTTAGAATATCCATTATAATCTCCACGAACTGTTAAAAGCATTTTTTTTAGAGTTTCTTTTTTCGGAGATAAAAACACAATCATTCGGTTAATTTCTTTCCCTTTTTGTCCGTTAAATAGAATTAATTCATTGATATGTAGCGCATTTGACGTGGCAATGAATTCCAAATCATCGAAATATCGAAAGGGATAAATTAAAGCAATGGTTCCGGTTTCACTTAGTAATCTTTTACTATGCATAACCACGTCTTGCAAAGAGAGTGAAGCCGTGTGTTTTGCCTGGTTGGACAATGAAGATGGGGAAGGGGTGCTGTTTTGGAAAAAAGGCGGATTTGACACGATTAAATCAAATTTATTAGTTGATTTAAAATTCTGAATGGAGTTAAGTTGAAATGAAATGTTATTGGGTAGAGGAAAAGATTGCAGGTTTTTTTCGGCCAGTTCAATTGCTTTTGGATTTATGTCAATCCCTTGAATTGAACAATTTGAGTTTCTTTGGGCAAGCATCAAGCTAATAACTCCGGAACCTGTTCCTATTTCAAGGATGTTTTGACCAGAATTTAGAGGAGAGAGAGCACCTAAAAGGGCCGCATCTGTACCAAACTTAAAGACCTCATTTGTAAGTTCAATTTTAAACTTTTTAAATTCGAATTCGGACATTCTTATTCTAAGTAAAATTCAATCAAACCTTCAGGCGCATCTAATTTAAGCACTTTATTAACTCGGTCAATTTCAAGTATGAAATTATCCAGTACTGGAATAAGGATTTCCTTTCCTGAGGGATGTTCAATTTCAAAAACGTCTTGGGCTGGAGCTTCCATGACGTTCTGCAGAACCCCAATTTCCCCATGATTTTTATCGGTTACCTGGAATCCAATTATTTCATCTGAATAAAATTCTTTTCCTTCAGGAATTGGTTCATATTCTTGAGGGAGGTAAATAAGTTTTCCTGAAATATTTCGTGCTTGTTCTTGGGTCTCCACATCGTCAAATGAAACGATAGCGAAATCCCCATTTTGGGGGTTAAAATCAGTAAAAAAAAACGGAATCAGTTTTTTATTGATTTCAATAAAAACTGATTCCGGAATTTCAATTAGCTCAGACGCAGGGTGAGTTATTTTAATTTTCACAGCTCCATTGAAACTGTGTGGTTTTACAACCTTTCCTAACTCAAAATAGCCTTTGTGAGCCATTTACAGAAATATTAAGCTTCTGTAGTTTCTTCTTCTGAAGCCTCTGTATGGTCTTCAGGAGTTTCTGTTGCCGCAGCAGCATCTGCTTCTGCACGAGCTCTAGCTGCTTCAGCAGCAAGTTCAGCATTTTTAGCAGCGTACTCTTCAGCACGTTTTTCTTTAATTGCAGTCTCAGCTTTTAAACTTGCTGATGCTTCCTCTCTTTTGGCTTTATCCAATCCAGAGATTTTAGCTTCAATTTGAGCTTTCTTGCCATCCATCCATTTGTCGAATTTAGCATCTGCTTGCTCTTGGGTTAAAGCACCTTTAGTCACCCCTTTGTCCAGGTGATTTTTGTACATTACTCCTTTGTAGCTTAAAATTGCTCTACACGTATCGGTTGGTTGTGCACCAACGCTTAACCAATGTAAAGCTCTTTCGAAATCCAAATCAATAATCGCAGGATTAACGTTTGGGTTGTACGTTCCAACTTTTTCAACAAACTTACCATCACGTGGCGATTTTGAATCAGCTGCAACAATGTGGTAAAAAGCACTTCTCTTTTTACCGTGTCTTTGTAATCTTAATTTTAATGGCATATAGCACTTATTTTTGTGGAGTACGAAACTCCGATAAATAATTGGGCGGCAAAAGTGCACTATTGTTTTCGAATTTCCAATAGTCGGTTCTTTTATTTTATTACGTATAACTATTTGATTATCTATATTTTGAGTTTTGCTCTAAAGAAGTGAATAATCAAATTTTGGATTGGGAAATGGGAGAATCCTAATTGATGTCAAAGAAAGGTTAGTTTTGCAAACTTTTTAAAGCATAAAAATGCATACCCATGAATAAATTCACACACGCCATAAAATCATTCACACACACATTCAGCCCGAATCCTAAAAATGATATTTTATCTGGTTTAACCGTTGCTCTTGCTTTGGTTCCTGAAGCGGTGGCGTTTTCATTTGTTGCGGGTATAGATCCTTTAGTGGGTTTATATGGCGCGTTTATGATGGGACTTATTACTGCTATTGTTGGTGGACGTCCAGGAATGATTTCTGGAGCTACTGGTGCAATGGCTGTTGTAATGGTACATTTAATACAGAAAGGAAACCAAGTGGGTGATTCTTTAGTAGATCCAGTAAGTAATTTGGGTTTGCAGTGGTTATTTATCACCTTATTAATGGTAGGTGTTATTCAGATTTCAGCGGGGGTATTGAAACTGGGAAAGTTTGTGCGACTGATCCCGCATCCAGTAATGATGGGCTTTGTAAATGGTTTAGCAATTGTCATCTTTATTTCGCAGTTAGGAATGTTTAAAGAAACTATTAATGGAGATACACAATGGTTAGGGGGCGTTGAGCTTTTAACGATGGGTGGATTAGTTGCGTTGACGATGGCAATGATGTATTTCCTACCCAAATTGACCAATAAGATCCCTGCGGCTTTAGCGGCCATAATTGTGGTCGCGGCCATCACTATTTTTGGCGGTATAGATGTTAGCACGGTGGGCTCGTTTATTAAAGATGGGGGAGGAACTGGTTTAAAAGGTGAGCTGCCTATTTTTCAAGGTCAAATTTTTGGTTTGTTTGAAACCATGAATGGACATTGGGATTTAGTAATCACAACCGCATTTTTGCTTGCTGCTGTGGGGTTAATTGAGTCGCTAATGACACTGAACCTTATTGATGAATTAACGGAAACGCGTGGATCTGGAAACAGAGAATGCGTGGCTCAAGGGGGAGCGAATATTGTAAACGGACTTTTCGGTGGAATGGGAGGTTGTGCTATGATTGGTCAATCTATTATTAACGTAAATTCTGGAGGTAGAGGCCGTTTATCTGGAATTATTGCAGCGCTTGCACTTTTAGCGTTTGTTCTTTTCGGTGCGCCATTAATTGAACAAATTCCAATTGCCGCTTTGGTAGGGGTGATGTTTATGGTTGTTATTGGAACATTTGCTTGGAGTAGTTTTAGAATTATTAATAAAATACCATTGGCTGATGCCATTGTTTTAATAGCAGTTTCAGCTATTACAGTGTGGAAAGATTTGGCCGTTGCTGTAATTGCAGGAGTTTTAATTTCTGCGGTAGTATTTGCCTGGCAAAATGCAACTATGATTCGCGCGAGAAAACGAATCAAGGAAAATGGAACTAAAGTGTATGAAATCTGGGGACCTTTATTTTTTGGTTCAATTCAAAATTTCAATTCAAAGTTTGATGTCAAAACAGATCCTAAAAATGTAGAAATTGATTTTATGGAATCTAAAGTGGCAGATCATTCAGGTTTAGAGGCTTTGAGTAATTTGGCAGATAAGTATTTAGGTCTGGGGATTGACTTAAAATTAACCCACTTGAGTCCAGAATGTAAATTATTACTCATAAAGGCTCATCCGCATTTAGAACCTATAATTGAGACATCTATTGAAGACCCACGTTATTACGTGGTGACTGATTTAATGGATGAAGAGGTTTAATTCTCTTAGAATAGAGGAGAGTTAACCTTTTGGTGGTTTAGGTTCCATGGGACTAAAAATCTTAATATATATAGTCGGCTAACTATTGGGTATCTATGGAGTATCTCTTTAGAGAGACTGTCATATTTTAGATTCTAAAGTTGTTGCCAAAAAGGGTCTCAAAAAAAAGTCCATCAATCTTTCGATTAATGGACTTCCAATTTTTAAAAACTTCGGTCTTTCGACTCTCGTCTTCTAACTCTTAAATATGAATACACTCACCGTATGCTTCGGCAGCTGCTTCCATAATTGCTTCACTCATTGTTGGGTGAGGATATACCGTATTAATGATTTCATGTCCCGTAGTTTCTAATTTACGTATAGAAACTAAATCAGCTACCATTTCCGTAACATTATACCCGATCATATGTCCGCCTAAAAGCTCGCCATATTTCGCATCGAAAATAAGTTTAACAAATCCTTCGTTTTGACCTGCAGCAGATGCTTTTCCAGACGCAGAGAATGGGAATTTACCCACTTTGATTTCATATCCAGCAGCTAACGCAGCTTTTTCTGTCATTCCAACAGAAGCAACTTCAGGAACCGTATAGGTACATCCAGGAATATTTCCTTTATCAATTGGTTTTGGATTTAAACCAGCTATTTTTTCCACAGCTACAATACCTTCATGAGAAGCAACGTGAGCCAAAGCTGCACCAGGAACAATATCACCAATTGCCCATACACCAGGGATATTAGTTTGGCCAAATTCATCCACCAATACTTTTCCGCCATCCGTGGCTACACCCACGTCTTCTAATCCAATATTTTCAATATTGGCTACAATTCCAACAGCAGAAAGGACAACATCCGCCTCAACAACTTCTACGCCCTTTTTCGTTTTAATGGAAACCTTACATGTTTTGCCAGATGTGTCTACAGATTCCACAGACGATTCCACCATGACATTCATTTTTGATTTCTTAAATGAACGCGCTAATGTTTTTGAAACTTCTTCATCCTCCACAGGAACGATATTTGGCATAAACTCTACCAATGTAACTTTGGTTCCCATAGTGTGATAGAAATACGCGAATTCTGAACCAATAGCACCAGAACCTACTACAACCATCGATTTAGGAAATTCCGGTAAAGTCATTGCTTCTCGGTATCCAATAATTTTCTTTCCATCTTGAGGTAAGTTAGGTAATTGTCTAGAACGTGCACCTGTAGCTAGAATGATATTTTTTGCTTCGTATTCTGTAACTTTTTTATCACTTCCAGTCACAGAAATTTTATTAGCCGAAACTAATTTACCGTATCCATTAATAACGTCAATTTTATTTTTCTTCATTAAAAACTGAACACCTTTACTCATTTTATCTGCAACTCCACGGCTTCTTTCGATCACCTTATTGAAATCAAATTCAATAGGTTGCTGTTTGATTCCATAGGATTCTGCATGAACCATGCTATCAAAAACACTTGCTGATTTAAGTAATGCTTTGGTCGGAATACAACCCCAGTTTAAGCAAATTCCACCTATTTCGGCTTTTTCAATAACAGCGGCTTTTAAACCAAGTTGAGAAGCTCTAATAGCTGCAACATATCCACCAGGTCCACTTCCTAGTACTAAAACATCGTAATTCATATCGTTAAATATTTAAATGATTTGGGCGGCAAAATTAACTTATTTGTTGGTTTCAAATGAATCAAAAATCAAAAATGCACTAGAAAATGCTAGAAACCTAGCCCTGAATAAATTGAAATTGAATGGGGTTTTCCCCTAAGGGTTGTTAATACCTCGTGAAAACCAGATGAAATTGGCCTAATCCGTAAGTTACATTTGCTACATATCAGACCAGATTTACTCCTAATATGTTCGAGTTAAATGTTTTTCACCAAAGTAACTATTCAAGAGCGCAACTCTTGATACGTACTTTTTTGGGTCTTTTTTACATCATTATTCCCCATCTGTTCGTATTGTTTTTCTTTCTTATTTGGTCAAAACTACTTTGGATTTATAGTGTTTTTCATGTTTTACTTACTGGAAAACTTCCTGAATCAGTGCACGCTTTTCAACTTGGGTTTTTACGATGGGCAACACGTTTACATTGCAGTGTATATAATTTGGTGGATGAGTATCCTGCATTCGGGATAAATGGAGTTTCAGAAAGTGTAAAGCTGAAAATTGCTTTTGATGAAGCCCCAAATAGGTTGACAACACTATTGCGTTTTATCTTAGCTCCAGTTGTAGTGTTTCCGCATTTGTTGGTGTGGTCATTTAGGAACCTAGTTAGTTTAATCCTAACATTTTTGGCCTTTTGGGTGGTGTTGTTTACAGGGAAGTACCCAATTACTTGGTATGAATTTAACGTAGGCACGCTAAGATGGATAATTAGGGTGTACGCGTATATGTATTTATTAATAGATAATTACCCTCCTTTTTCAGGAAGTAAAATAGAATAATACTAATGGAAAAAGATTATCTGGAAATAAATAGAAATTCATGGAACAAAAGGGCAGAAGTACATTTTGTGTCAGATTTTTATGATAACGATAGTTTTCTTAAAGGTAGAAACTCCCTTAATTCAATTGAATTGGAGTTACTAGGCGATATTTCGGGTAAATCTATTTTGCATCTTCAATGTCATTTTGGGCAAGATACCATTTCAATGAATAGAATGGGTGCGCAAACGGTAGGGGTTGATTTGTCAGATAAATCCATTGAATTGGCGGAGAAATTAGCGAAGGAAACGCATTCGAATGCCACGTTTATTTGCTGTGACATTTACGATTTGCCAAATCATTTAGACCAAAAATTTGACATCGTATTTACTAGTTACGGAACAATAGGTTGGTTGCCCGACTTAAATAAATGGGCTGAAGTGGTGGATACATTTCTAAAACCTGGGGGTGAGTTTGTTTTTGCAGAATTTCATCCCGTAGTATGGATGTTTGATGATGATTTTACGGAAATTAAATACCGGTATTTTAAATCAGATGCCATAATTGAAAATGAAAGTGGCACCTATACGGATAAAAATGCGGAAATAAATCAAGATTATGTTTCTTGGAATCACAGTTTAAGCGAGGTTATTACCGCCTTAATTTCCAATGATCTCGAACTGAAAGTTTTTAAAGAATATGATTTTTCTCCCTATAACTGCTTTAGTAATACCATTGAGATTGAACCAAATAAATTTAGAATTAAGCATCTACAAAACCAAATCCCAATGGTTTATTCATTGAAATTAATAAAGAAGAAATTGGGTAAATCTTTAACAAATAATTTTTTAGAATCTAATTGACACAATAATGAAACGCTTTGAACCAACTGAAAAACAATACTGTAATACCTTTGCAAGGGAGCAAACTAAACCAAATTCAAAAATCAATAGTATGAAAACAAACATAACTTTAATTCTATTTCTTTTAGTAACGTTAGTAAGTTTTAACGCAAATGCTACCGTTTATACGTATACCAGTGATGCTTTGGGATGGACTTTACCGAATGGAAATCCAGGAGGAACTATTGGACTGACTGATACTGTATATGTTTTATCTGGTACTTGGTTTGTTCCAATTGGAACCACTCCGCCATGGAGTACGTTGACTAATTATGGGTATATAAGGGTATATTCTGGTGCAAGCATTAATGCTGATTTCGTATCTAACTTTGGTACCATTATTCTTGATGGTACGATTGTCGTTACGTTTTCAGTAACTAATTTTGGAGCGATTAACGGAACTGGAGCAATTACTTCCGCATTTGGTTCATTTATCCCTAACTGGCCTGTTGTAACAAATGCTGGAGGAACGATTAATGGTTCTACCGGGAGTGTGGTAGGTGGAGGCGGAACAGGAAATCTAGGGAATATACCAAATGATCCTGGTTATGTGCTGTATGATGCAACTACTCCTTACCCAATAGTTACCTGTTCAAATAAGTTACAAGTGAAAGCAAATTTAACTTTGACGGCTGATATGACTGTGGGTGAATTAATAATTGATGCCGGGTTTATTGTAACAATTCCAAGTAACATGTCTCTTACCATTTGTGATTCAACTGGAACCAGTAACGGATATGATGGTGGAATAACAAATTATGGGTTAATTCAAATAAATGATAACTCAGCCTTAGTTCAGTTAATGGAAGGGAATACCAACTCTGGTAACGGATTTTATTCTGTGGTGCAAACTGGACATCCGGATAGTTTAAAATACAATATTTGGGCTGCTCCTATTAATGCGGCCCCAATTGGAGGAGACGGAATTGCTGGTGGAGGCGTTTTTAGCGGCAGTAATCCTTGTGATATATTTATGTATGATTCTCCAACTTCTTCATGGATGCATGACTATGCATCAACTACCACAGGTGTTTGTAATGGAAATAACGTAACGTTTTCAGGAAGTAATGGGGATGGGTTTATGGATATCGGAAGAGGATATTTTATTACGGGTGATGGGTCTGCAACTTCCCGAAATTTCATAGGATATGCAAATAATGGGAATGTTAACGCCTCAACAGTAGCTTTATCGACATCTGATTTTGCTTTGGTAGGAAACCCTTACCCTTCTGGTCTGAGTGCTGAAAGATTTTTAATTCACAATACTGGTCTTGTAAATTCAACTGTTTGGTTTTGGGCTGATGATGGATCTGCTGGAGCGGGTTACGACCCAGCGGCCGATTATGCAACTTGGACTTTAGCAGGTGGGGTAGGTACTGGAGCAACTGGTGGTGGAGTTACAACAATTCCGGATGGAAAAATTGGAGTGGCTCAAGGTTTTTGGGTAGAACCAACCTCAACAGGAACTATTCAGTTTACGAATGCTATGCGTTCTGATACAAATGTTCAATTCTTTAAAACAGATAATAACATAAGCAGAATCTGGATGAGCTTGGAAACTCCTTCGGGCATACCAAATAATATTTTAGTAGCGACTATAGATGATGCCACGGATGGATTTGATTCTAAATATGATGGCAAAAAGTTTTCTGGTAATGCACATGTGAAATTTGTTTCTGTAATTGGAAATGATGAATTTGCTATTCAAGCTATACCAACTTTAAGTTCAAATGAAACCAAAGTTGTACCTCTATCCTTATTTACCGATGAAACAGGAATTCATACCTTAGGGGAAGTGGATCGAGAAAATATTTCAAGTGATATGCAAATTTTCATTAGAGATTTGGAATTGGGTATTTTACATAATGTGGAAGACGGACTTTATTCTGTTCAATTAAATGGGAATCAGGAATACAAAAACCGCTTTGAATTGGTTTTTTCTATGGGAGATGTTTCTACAAACATTAACGAAAATGAAATTTCAAATTTTAAACTGATTAATGCCAATGGAATAATAACATTAACAAATAATGAGGGGATTTCTGGGGATGTTACAGTTGTGGATATTACTGGAAAGGTTGTATGGAACAAACAAAATGTTGGGAACACCAATTCTATTGCTATTGATATAGATGGCGTTAGCTCTGGTGTGTATTTCATCAACGTGATAACAAATAATGAAAGAGTATATTCAAATAAATTGATTCAGTTGTAAGACCTGATTACATAACATTGATTTTAAAGGGCTGCGTTTATGCAGCCCTTTTTTTGTGCTTGATTTTTTAAGCAAACTCACGTGGCATTACAAACAATTCCATGTTAGATACTTAATAAAATAAATGGGAAAATTTAAAAAAATTTTTTTCCAAATAAATGTTTATTACATTTGCGCTTTAATTAATGTGTCTATAATTTTAAATATTACGTCACTAATCGCTAAAACTACTATTTATGAAAAATTACATCTACAGTTTAATTCTGGTTCTTTTTGGGTCATTTGGAACGAATTTAAGTGCTCAAACTTTTATTGACAATACAACTCAAAACTCTTGGCCAGCTCCAAGTCCATGGGTAAATGATACCTTGCATGCACCAAAATTAGCGATTGTTGCTGTTGGTGCACAATATCGGGTAGCAAATCCGCAAATTATACAAGCGGGTGCTACACTCCAGGTTAAAGGCTTTTTGGATATTGCAGGAAATACTGCTTTAAAAAATTACGGTACTATTATTATTGATTCTGCGGGAGTTTTTGACTGCTCAGGAAGTGCTACATTTGAGAATTATGGTGTTCTGGTGATCAATGGTACTTTATCTGGAAATGGTAATTTCACGCTTGATAATTCTGGTGTTTTGACGGGTTCAGGTACAATAGATTTAGGAAATAATGCAGCTAATAATTTTGTAAATTCGGGTTCTATTAATGGGTGTACTTTACCTGGTACCGGATGTTTTACAAATGGCAGCCCATTACCTGGTGCTCCTCCAACAGATGGGTTGAATAACGTGTATTATACCAATTCTTCTTCCCCTATTCCAGCGACTACTTGTGCTGACCGATTATGGGTTATGGCAGATATGAATTTATCTCAGAATATAACATCTGGAGCTATAGTGGTGGGGGCTACTTTAACCATTAATTCATCGTATTCGGCTTCCGTTTGTAATGATATTGCAAATTATGTTGGGGTAATAATTGAAAGTGGAGCATCGTTAGTTCAAACCAATGTTGCAAATTTAAATGTTGGAGATGGAACTTACACCGTTAAACAAAACGGAGGACTAATGGTAAATTCTGATTGGAATATTTGGTCTTCTCCAATTACAAATGCTTTAACCGTTAACTCAAATACTGGAACTGGGACAGCGGTTTTTGCAGGAAGTAATCCATGTGATATGTTTGTAATTGATGCAAGTACGCAGACTTTTGTATATGATTTTGATCCTTCACTTTTATATACGTGTTACAATTTAGATGGGTCTATTAACAATCCGTTTGCTAATTTCACCGGTTTTACAACGAGTGATGGTACAGCTGATGGATTTATGGATGTGGCTAGAGGATATTGGGTTACAGGTAATGGTTCTTCTTCAAATAAAGAATTTATTGGTGAAGTAAATAATGGTACCATTTTAGAACCAATATTTTTTGGAGCTCCTCAAAATTTTGATTTAGCCAACATTAATCTGGTTGGTAATCCATACCCTAGTGGACTTAGCGCCTCTCAGTTCATTTCTGACAATAGTGGTGTAATTGATGGCACTTTATACTTTTACAATCAAGATGCAAGCAATTTTGTTACGATTAATTCTACTGGACCTTCAGATCCTTCGGTTACCGATAATATCGGAATAGCTCAAGGGTTTTATGTAGTTTCAACCAGTAGTTCGAATGTAGAGTTTAACAACGGGCAAAGATCTATTACCAATGATCAATTCTTTAAAACAGAAAGCGGGAATGAATTTTCAAAAATTTGGATTGAAATTTCTTCGCCTTCAAAAATAAAAAGTTCTATTCTCGTTAATTCTTCTGAAAATGCTACCGATGGGTTTGATTTAGGATTGGATGCGCACTACATGCCTAACAATCCAAATTTAAAATTGGTTTCAACTATTGGAAAAGAAGATTACTCCATTCAAACGTTTAAATCTTTACAAAATGGAGAATCAAAATCAATAGAATTGAATGTGTTTTCTGCAGAATCAGGACTACATAATTTTAAAGCTCCTAAATCAGAAAATATTCCTGCAAATGTTACTGTTTATTTACATGATAAATATAACCGTGTTAAACATAATTTATCTAATGGGAACTATGTTGTTTTTCTAGAAGGAAATGTTGAATACTCCAATAGATTTGAATTAGTTTTTAATAATCAGGACAATGATTTAGCAACAGGTGTAAATGAATTTAATTCAAGTGATATTTTATTAATTACGAATGAATCTGGATACTCGCTTCAAAGTATTGAAGGAATTTCAGGAGATATTCAAGTTATTGATGTAACCGGAAAAGTAGTTTGGACCTTAAATAACGTTCATTCAAATTCAGTTAACATTGACTTGAATGGTGTAAGTTCTGGAATTTACTTTGTTCATGTAATGAATAACAATGAAAGAGTTTACTCCAATAAATTAATTAAATAGTACGTAAATTATAATTGTATAAAAAAGGGGATGATTCATTTGAATCATCCCCTTTTTTTATGCTTAATTAAGCCAATTATTTTACAGCTATTGCTGAAATTTCCACATTAACTCCTAAGGGTAATTTAGAAACTTCAACCGTTTCTCTTGCTGGGAACAAATCATTAAAATAGCTTCCGTATACCGTGTTTACAGATGGAAAATTACGCATATCTGATAAAAATATAGAACACTTAACCACATCAGAAAATGTGAAGCCCGCTTCTTCTAAAATGGCTTGCAAATTATTCATAACCATTAGGGTTTCATTTTCTACAGTATCAGAAACCAGTTTACTTGTTTTTGGGTTCATTGGAATTTGACCACTGATATATAAGGTGTTTCCTGAAAGGATAGCTTGGCTATATGGGCCAATAGGAGCAGGGGCTTTTAAGGTGTTTATTACTTTTTTCATTCTTAAAGAGATTCAAAGGTTTCATTCTTCAATTGTGATACCACCAAATTCAAAGTAGTGTTGAAATTTTCAATTTTAGTATGAATACTATCTAGGTTATTTTGATTTTTTGCATCCATTTCAATTCTCGAAATGATGTCTGAAAGAGACGTAACACCAATCGTTCGGATTGAGGATTTTAATTTATGCGCTTTTTTAGATGTTTCCTCCCAATTTTTAATTGTAGCAAAATCTCCAAGTTCTTTGGAATCAGCTGGAGCGTGTTCAATAAAAGTATCTACAAGTTCTTTCATGAATACAGTATCCCCATATACCATTTCACTTAATATAGATAAATCGTAAAGATTTTCTGACATTTTTTTATGTTAGGTTTTACAAAATTAAATTAAACTGAGGTGTAAAAAGTGACCAAAATCAATTGGAACTCAATTTTTTTATAATGTAGATTACTTATTGTTTTTATTATTTTTCTTTAACTCTTCTTGATACATTCTTTGTTGTTCATCAATATAGGCTTCAGCCTGACGAATATCTATTTTCCTAGAGTAGTTAAAGGCGGTAATGAAAGCATCCTTAACTCCTATGTCTTTTATTAGTTCTAAATAAAACCGGGCCTCTCCAATTTCAGTAAATTTACCCACGAGCAGGTAGGTCCATTCTCTGTCATTTATTTCTGTGATACTATCTAATTCAATAAACAAATAAGCCAAATCATCTGGAATAGTATCGCTTTTAAATGCTCCAACTTGTACACGGAAAACCACTTCGCCTACTAGCTCGTCTGTAATGGGTTTATTATCCATATTGACTACCTTCTCTGAGAATTTTGTTTTATCCTTCACATTGACTACAAATGCATCAGGATAGCCAGAATCCTTGATAACACTCAATAGTTTTTTTGCGGCAATTGGAGAAAGTAGTTTTCCGATGATATAACGGTAGATACCATTTTCATCCATATACACCTCCACATTTTTCACGCCTTTAAATTCCCAGGTGTATTTTGGTTCTAGTGTAGCACCAATTTGAACCCCGTATAAGGGCTGTTTATTTGTATAGGATATTTGCTTAGTACTCACCCAATGTTCCACTTTCTTAGGTTCCTCAAAGGCAATTTCATTTTCAATCGTTTTTGAGTAACGTTTTTTACATTCTCGATGGTACCGCTGTCCTTCAACCAAGTAAAATTCATTCGAAAATGAATAAATGGAGTAGAATTTATTTAACGTAGATATGGTTTTATCACAATCTCCATGAAGGGAATATGCCATTAGCAAATAATAGTAAACGTATTCAGAAACTTTTCTTTCTTCAAAATCTCTAGTAACATAATTGGGAGAGTACTTTTTCTCCGCTTTTTCAAGAAGGTAAATTGTATATCCTAAATTGGTATCTAAGCGCGCATAACTTTGTCCGAGTAAGTAGGCAAAATTCATATTAGTTGAATCTGCTTTGTATAGCTTTTCAAATAGAGTAGAGGCTTGTTTTACTTTGTTTTGACCTAAATCTAAAATAGCTTGATCAAACATTTGTTTATTATTTCTGAATTGGCCTCTAACTGGTTGAACATTACATAGTATAATCCCTAATAAAAGAAAAAAAACAATGTTTTTACCGTGCGTTATCATTTTCATAAGTAATAAAAAAGTAGGTTTCTGTTCGTGTGCAATTTAGAGATTTGAAGTGTAAGAAATGATATTATTCTAAGTGAATATTAACAAGGTTTATGAACATTTTGTTGGGGTTTTTCTATGTCGTTAAGTGATGCGTTTCTAATTTTATTTAGGGTTACCCTAAATTAATCAATGGGATGACTAAATTTGTGGGCTTAAGTTTATTTAATTAAGATAATATGAAAAAAGTAATAGTAGGTTTAGCTCTGACATTATCAGTGCTAGGAGGTTTCGCGCAGACGAATGATGGAATTGACCCGAAGTTTGCATCTTACATGATTGAAACAGAAAGAAGAACAGTTTTTGTTCAAAACATGAATTTAAATGAAGCCGATGCAAAAGTGTTTTGGGTGATTTACGACCAATTTGAAACAGAATTAAAGATTCTACGTGAAAAAGCTATCATTAATTTGAAAATTTATGGGGAGCAATATGAAACGATGACCGATGAACAAGCGGATAAATTGGAGTTAGAAATGCTTGCAAATGAAGCAAAGAGAACATCGATTCGAAAAAAGTATTATAAAAAAATGTCGAAACAACTTGGGGGGAAGGTTGCGACTCGATTTATGCAATTGGATGCCATTGTAAGTATGGTACTTCGCTTATCAATTTATGACGAATTACCATTAGTGGGTGATGCGTACTAGATTGACATAATAACATGTTTAAAGAGGGGTTTATACCCCTCTTTTTTTGTTAATGCTTAATTAAATCAGAATCATTTAAAATCACATTGGAATAGAATTCAGTCATTTTTTTTCCTTCAATATCCCAATTCAAAGAAGCAAAAGCCGAAACCGAATTTTGCATATACCCGTGAAGAATTTTCGGGTTAGAGATTAGGTAATCTAATGCTTTGGCTAACCCATCACTCGTTCTGTCTTTTGTGCTTATACCATTTTTGAATTTGGATAAAAGTCGCGTTGTTTCCGGCATATCCACATCAATAATGGCCATTCCTGCAGCCGTATAGTTGTAATACTTGATTGGAGGTCCGCCAATTATATTATTAACGGTAGGCGTTTTTGCTATTACTCCTATGGAACAATCAGAAAGTTCTTGGGCCACTTCTTCATAGGGTTTCCAGCCCGTTTCGTAAATAGTATCGGTCATTTGGTTATCAGAAATAAAGGCGTGCAAATATTCTTTTTCCTCTCCAGAAGTTTCGCCAATAATTTTGAATTTAATTCCGCTATGTTTTTGCAAAACGATTTTAATAGCCTCTAACATGGTTTTAAGGCCTCTGTTAAAGGGCAAATAACCATCATGGGCAATGATGATGTTTTTAGGTTTGTTGAGCCTTGTTTTATCTGTAAATAAGTTTGTTTCAGCTGCGTTATAAATTACTTCGCTTTTAATTTTCGGGTTTAATGAAACTAAATGGCCTCTGGTAAGGTGATTGGCAGAAATAAGAAATTCTAAATTGGATAAATATCTATTTTTAATCCAAATTTCCTTTGGGGTTCCCGTTGTGAAACTTTCGTGAGAATCGAAAACCAATTTTGTTTTAATTCTTTTGGCGATTTGCAATCCGATGTAATAAGATACAGGTTCATGTGCATGGTACACATCGGCTTCTATTTCAACTGCTTTTTCGATAAAGTCCGTAAAAAACTTTCCTTTAAAAACCTTATTTAAGGCCTTGTTAATAGATGATTTAGGGCTTTTTATTGGATACGCAATTATATTTTCAAATTCTACCTCTGTTTGGTTTGGGATATTTAACGGAACGGTTCCACCCATATCGTACATCACGCCATATTTATCCGCTCTACAAATCATAGTAACTTCATGACCAGCTTTCTGAAGCGTTAAAGCTTCCTTATAATAAATTCGATCATCTAATGGGGAATGATCAATGGAAATCATACAAATTTTAGCCATTAATTGATTGTTTTTGAAGGTATTTTTTATAGTAATATAGTTTACCCATAAAGTGAATGAACTTAGCCAAAATACTCGTGTAAATGGCACCAGCCACTCCCAATATTGGTATTAGAAGTAAATTCCCAGCCAAATTAATGAATGCTTCTATTAAAGCCACATTTCTAACTGCTTTTCCTTGGGATTTAGCCGATAAAAAATTAAATGGTTGATAAAGCCCTTGAAAAAAGAATGCAACGGAAAGTCCAATGGCATATTTACTTACAAGATTGAATTCTAGTCCGAATAATGAATCCACAACCCATTCGGCTAAAAAGTATAATCCAATAATGGATACTACAAGCCAAGCCGTATTGTAGATAAACACTTTTGCAGGGATTTTGTTTTTATGTGTAAACTCTTTAAATAGGCTATTTGAAAGAGCTTGACTACCCATTACCATGGGTGACCCAATGACGTTCGCTAAGGAATAAAATCCATTTGCTGTGGTGCCGTGAAAAAAGGTGATGACAAGTTCGTCTAATTTAAAAGTGCTTTGGTTGGCTGTGCTTCCTAGGTAAAAGTTAAATCCAAACCCCTTTGTTTTTTCCCATAATTTAGAGAGGTTAACTCTGAGATTGGTGAATAGGGGTTGGAATTGTCTATAAATAACAAAAAACGAAAATAACAAGGTTATAAGGTTGAATACTATAGTAATGAAGACATTTAAAGTACCGGAGTAGGCAAAGAGCAGTAGCACGATAACAAAAAAGAACTTTGATAAGTTATCGTAAATGGGTAAGATGTGGATTTTGTTGGAGCCGATAGACATGGCGGATATCAAGCTTCTAGTAGGCAGTATTATGGTTAATGGAGAGACCAATCGCAGAATATCTCCTATTTCAGTGGAGAAAATAGAGTCAATAAAGAAAGAGAAAATAAAGATAAAAATAGCATACAATACTCCAACCACTAGGTTAATTAGAAACCCTAGTCCAAAAAATTCACGTTCGGTTGTTGGGTTAACATTTTCAGCAAGAAGCACTTGAAGAGATGAGAAAAATCCGAATCTAAAAAATAATGCGGTGAAAACAGTGAAAGACCCAAAAAAGGCATATACTCCATATCCTTCTGGACCTAAATATTTCGTTTGAATTGCTTTAATTCCAAAACCAATGATGACCATCAGTATTTGAGAGCCAAATAGTAAAAGCGTTTGTTTACTGGTTTTAGATGAAAATATTTTCAATGAATAATCAATTAAGAAGCGAAAATAATGAATTACATCGCGGATAAAACGAAGAACAGGTCAAATTGTTTTTTGAGCTACTACTTTTGTTAAATACGTCTAGGAAATTGTCTTTTTTTTAAGACAAGAAAAAATCCAAATAAAAATTCAAGAAAAAGTAATTCAATATAGTAAAAATTTTACTTTTGCCGTCCCAAATTATGGTGATTGTAGCTCAGTTGGTTAGAGTATCGGTTTGTGGTTCCGAGGGTCGCGGGTTCAAATCCCGTCTTTCACCCAAAATGGTAAAGGCTTCGCATTGCGAAGCCTTTTTTTTTGTGATAATGCTAAATTAGGCTTGCCTAGAATTAGGGAATAAAAAGGGTTGAAATCTAGTGAATAATCGCTAGAATTTTAACTTGTCAATATATCTTAAAGGGTTACTTTTGGCGTTCAAAATTTAGAAAAATTTATACAAATGAGTATTCTCGTAAATAAAAATTCAAAGGTTATTGTTCAAGGTTTTACTGGTAGTGAAGGGACTTTTCACGCAGGTCAAATGATTGAATATGGTACGAATGTAGTAGGTGGAGTAACTCCAGGAAAAGGTGGGCAAGAACATCTGGGTAAGCCAGTTTTCAATACTGTTTCTGATGCCGTTTTAAAAACGGGTGCGGATACTTCAATTATTTTTGTTCCGCCAGCTTTTGCTGGTGACGCCATTATGGAAGCGGCCCAAGCTGGAGTTAAAGTAATAGTGTGTATTACAGAAGGAATTCCAGTTAAGGATATGATTACCGTAAAAGAATATTTGACAGATAAAGATTGTAGATTAATTGGTCCAAATTGTCCAGGTATTATTACCGCTGGAGAAGCAAAAATTGGTATTATGCCAGGATTTATCTTCAAAAAAGGAACAGTAGGTATTGTTTCTAAATCTGGTACGTTAACCTATGAAGCGGTTGATCAAACTACAAAAGCTGGTTTGGGTCAAACTACAGCTATTGGTATTGGTGGAGACCCAATTATTGGAACAACTACCTTAGATGCTATAAAAATGTTTGAAGCGGATGATGAAACCAAAGGAATAATAATGATTGGTGAAATTGGAGGTAATCTTGAGGCTGTTGCAGCAGAGTGGATTAAAGAAAACGGAACCAAACCAGTTGTTGCTTTTATTGCTGGAGAAACTGCACCTGCAGGTCGAACAATGGGGCATGCCGGAGCAATAGTTAGTGGAGATGATGATACCGCGACAGCTAAAAAGAGAATTTTAAGAGATGCTGGAGTTCATGTGGTTGATTCGCCTGCAGATTTAGGGTCTAAAATGGCTGAGTTATTGGCTTAATTGGCTCCATCTTAAAATAAAATCAGGTAAAAAGTTATAATTAGAGCCTTCTTCATCAAATTGGTGTTGAAGGCTTTTTTTTGATTTAATTTGTTTAAATGATAAACAAAAATGAGAAGATTAATACATTCCGTAATTATAGTATTCCTGTTTTTGGCTCCCAAATTAATTTTTGCGTGGGGACAAACAGGGCATAGAGTAGTTGGTCAAATAGCCATGAATCATATGACCAAAAAAGCGAATAAAAACGTTTTGAATGCCTTAGGGAACGAAGACGTAGCGATGGTAGCCAATTGGATGGATTTCATAAAATCTGAACCTGCAATGGATCACATGAAGCCTTGGCATTATTGCACTATTCATAAGGGGGAGCATTATTCAGAATCGCCAGAAGAAGGTGATGTGTATAAAATGATTAACCAGTTTGTAGCGGAATTAAAAACCAAAAATTATTCTGTGGACGAGGCCTTTGCTCTAAAATCTTTGATTCATTTGGTAGGGGATGTGCATCAACCCCTGCATGTAGGTAATGGCTTAGATCGAGGTGCAAACGATGTTAAAGTGAAATTCTTTTGGGAAAAGTCAAATCTACATCGTGTTTGGGATAGTGAAATGATTGATAAGCAACAATTGAGTTATTCAGAATATGTGAATTGGATAGATGTAACCAGTAAAGATCAAGTTTTACTATGGCAGAATAGTTCTGTTTTAGATTGGGTAAATGAATCTGTAACCTACCGAGCTTCTATTTACACTCTTCCTGAAAACAATGAATTGGCATACAATTATGTTCATGATCATATTAATGAGGTAAATGAAAGGTTATTGCAAGCAGGTATTAGATTAGCAGGTATCTTAAATGAAATTTACGGGTAGTAATAATTGAAAATTCCTCTTTATTGACCTCTAGGTCCTAATTCGATAACTTCAAGATTTTCAATTTTACCGTTATTAATGGAAAAACGCAAAAGGGTTTTTACTTTATGGAACCCATGAAAACCTGCCGCACCTGGATTTAGATGTAACAGTTTAAGCTCTTTGTCATAAATCACTTTTAGGATATGAGAATGGCCGCAAATAAACAAATCAGGTTTTTCTTTTTGTAGAAGCGGTTTTATTCCTGGAGAATAGCGCTTAGGATACCCTCCAATATGGGTCAACACCACCTTTAGACCATTAACATTAAATATTTCGACTTCTCTAAATTCACTCCTAATTATTTGATTATCAATATTTCCGTAAACAGAACGAATGGGCTTAAAAGCTTTCAGTTCATCTGTTACCGAAATATCCCCAATATCTCCAGCATGCCATATTTCATCCACATCCTTAAAATATTTATAGACTTTTGGATCAATGTACCCATGCGTATCAGAAAGCAATCCTATTTTTATCATAGATTTGCGAAGGTGATATAAAATCTAATAATTCACTATTATTTTGAGATTTAAAACGAATTATGAAAGTTGATATTTTGGCTATTGGTGTTCATCCAGACGATGTAGAATTAGCTTGTTCTGGCACCATTTTAAAGGCTGTTTTGGATGGGAAATCAGTAGCTATTTTAGATTTAACCCAGGGAGAATTAGGCACCCGTGGAAATCCTGAACTAAGAGAGGTTGAGGCGGCAAACTCTGCCAAAATATTAGGTGTAAGTGAACGTGTAATTCTGGATATGGGAGATGGTTTTTTTGAACACAACAACCAGAACATGATTGAAATAGCCAAATATATTCGCTATTTCCAACCAACTATTGTTTTAGCTAACGCGATGCATGATCGACATCCAGATCATGGTAGAGCAGGGAAACTTATTTCAGATGCTTGTTTTTATTCGGGTTTAGTAAAAATTGAAACAGAATTGAATGGAGAGAAACAAAAGGCGCATCGTCCTAAATTTGTATATCATTATATTCAAGATTATTATGTCAAACCGGAACTGGTAGTAGATGTTAGTGAAGTATGGGAATCCAAAATAAAATCGATTATGGCATTTTCATCGCAGTTTTATAACCCAGATTCGAAAGAACCAGAAACGCCAATATCTTCGAAAGCTTTTATGGATTTTATAGAGGGAAGAGGAACGCAATTTGGAAGATTAATAAACGTAAAATATGGGGAAGGGTTTACCATGCTTCGCCCACCAGGAGTGAATCAAATTACTGATTTAATATAAATACGGAAGCACTAAATGTTAGCCAAATTACACATTTCAAATTTTGTTTTAATCACCCAACTCGATGTTGATTTCGGGTCAGGGTTTACCGTTATTACGGGTGAAACAGGTGCGGGTAAATCTATCCTTTTAGGTGCGTTATCACTTATTTTAGGAGGTAGAGCTGAAATTTCAGGAAAGGGTAAGCCAGATTCTAAAGTAATAGTAGAAGGGGAGTTTAATATTGAGAAATATAACCTCGAACCCTTTTTTGAAGAAAACAATTTGGATTATGACCCTCAAAACACCTGTTTAAGAAGAGAAATTATTCCTTCAGGTAAATCTCGTGCTTTTGTAAATGATACGCCCGTTTCGTTATCCGTATTGAAATCTTTGGGTGAACAATTGGTAGATATTCATTCTCAACATGAAAATCAGTTGCTTTTAAAACCGAAATTCCAATTGCAATTTTTAGATGCATTTGCTAAAAACTTGGGTAAGGTGAAAGATTTTGGGGGAAAATATGAAACATGGAAATCTCTAAATACCCAACTGTCTAAATTACAAGAAACAGAACGAACAGCCCGTGAAAAGGAAGATTATATAAGGTTTCAATTAAATGAAATTGAAGAATTAGATATTCAAAATTTGAATTTTGAGGAATTACAAACGGAACTTGAAATTTTAGAAAATTCGGATGCCATAAAACTTGGACTTCAAGGGGCTTCTATGCAAATTGATGACGGTGAAATTAATGCGTTAGGTTCCTTGAAATCGGCATTAAGTTCCTTAGAATCTGTTTCTCGCTTAAGTCCAGCATTTGCGGATTTAGTTGACCGTTTAAAAAGCCTAATAATTGAATTAGATGACATTAACTCTGAGATTTTAAATAAAGAATCCAAGGTTGAGTCTAATCCAGATAGAGCAGAACTGCTTCAGGATAGGATGGATAAAATAAATAAAGTTTTATTTAAACATGGAATAAAAGAAATTCAAGAGCTAATTGAGTTTCAATACAAAATTGAATCGGAATTAAATCAATTGGATCAGTATTCGGAAGAATTAGGTATTATCCAAGCTAAGATTTCTGAAGTTGAAAAAAGTCTGAGTGAATTAGCTGTTCAAATTTCTACTAATAGAAAAAAGGCAGCCCCAAAATTAGAAAAGTTAATTGCTGATGGTTTAGGGAATTTAGGCATGCCCAATGCTAAATTAATGATATTGGTATCAGATTTAAGCCAATTCTCCCCAACGGGAATGAACGGAATAAATTTGAAATTTACAGCAAATAAGGGATTTGACCCACAACCCTTAGAAAAAGTTGCTTCGGGTGGGGAACGCTCCAGATTAATGCTGGTTCTGAAACAAATTCATTCATCTGTAGAACAAACTCCCACGCTAATTTTGGATGAAATTGATACCGGAATTTCTGGTGAAATTGCAGCAAAGACTGCAACAATGCTAGCCAAAATGGCCTCTGATGCGCAGATTATTTCTATAACACATTTACCCCAGGTGGCTGGTAAGGGCTCCCATCATTTGTTGGTATCTAAGTCGAGTGGAGGCAAGAAATCAGAAACGCAATTGAAGAATTTAAATCCGGAGGAAAGAAAAATTGAAATTGCACGAATGCTTAGTGGAGAAATAATTTCAGAAGCAGCAATGATTAATGCAGAGCAATTAATGGACAAAAACTAAAAATTTGAATTTCTGATACAATAAAGCTACCTTTCAAACGTAATGTATCCGAATTACCACAGAAAATGACAAAAAACGCACTATTACTTTTCGCTTTCATTGTTTTGAATACCTTGTTATTAGCTCAAGTGAATAGTTCCAATACCTATAAGTTTCTTAATTTACCTACATCCGCTAGATCAGCAGCGATGGGAGGTAGTTTTATTTCTTCAAATGCAAGTGACTTGAATTTGGTAGCCGATAATCCATCGGTTCTTGACAGTACAATGGATAATTTAGCCTCATTAACCTACATTAATTACATTTCTAACTTGAGTATGGGGTATGTGGCATACTCTCGTCATTTTGATAACGTAGGAACTTTTAGTGCTGGAATGCAGTTTTTAGGTTACGGTGAATTCGTTCGAGCGGATGAGTCTGGAAATCAAATGGGCACTTTTACGGCTGGAGATTATGCATTAGATATTTCCTATGGAATACCAATTGATTCCCTTTTTTCCGTTGGAGGATCAATGAAATTAATTTATTCATCCTACGATTATCTGAACTCCTTTGGTTTGGCCTTTGACCTAGGCGCACAGTATATTAGTAAGAATAAACTTTTTACAGCTGGAGCGGTGATAAATAATATGGGTTGGGAGTTGAAACCTTATTTCAATGGACAAGGTCAAAAACCACCATTTAAGATGCAAATTGCGGGATCCTTAAAACTCTCAAAGGCTCCTTTGCGTTTTACTATTTTAGCGAATAATCTTCAAACCTGGGATTTAACCGGTAGTCAATCGGTTGATGGTCTGCCTACGATCGGTCCGGATGGAAATAGTATTGCCACAGCACCTGGAAGTACATTCACTGCAAATAATATATTTAGACATTTTGTTTTCGGAGCAGAAATAATTCCTTCGGAAAATTTCTTTATTCAGATTGCATATAATTATCTACGACAAACTGAATTGGCCATAGCAGATAGGAATTCTTTAAATGGGTTTTCTATGGGATTTGGTTTTCGAATGAAAAGATTAAAATTTTCTTACGCTTTAGCTTCCTATAGCTCCAAAGGAACGAGTCATCATATAACGCTTAGCACAGACTTGAAGTCGTTTAAAAGAAATGCTTCAAACTAATAATTCATTGTTTTCATAATTCTACTTTTGACATTCAAATCAAACGGATGAACAAAATCAACATTGCCATAGATGGGTATTCCTCATGCGGGAAAAGCACTTTAGCCAAACAACTAGCCAAAGACCTTGGATATATTTATGTAGATTCTGGAGCAATGTACAGAGCGGTTGCGTTATACGCAATGGAGCATAAATTATTTAGTGGATTAGAATTAGATTCAAGTAAACTAGTGGAGCAGTTACCAAAAATTGATATTCATTTATCCTATAATTCAGAAACGGAGAAGCAAATCACATTCCTAAATCAAAAAAATGTGGAGGCGGAGATCAGGCAAATGCCCGTTTCGCAGCGCGTTAGTCAGGTAGCTGTGATTAAAGAAGTTCGAGAGAGAATGGTTTTTTTACAGAAACAAATGGCCTTATCCAAAGGTGTAGTAATGGACGGTAGAGATATAGGAACAGTTGTTATACCTGATGCGGAGTTAAAAATTTTCATGACAGCATCTCCAAAGGTTAGGGCCCAAAGACGTTGGGATGAATTAATTGGAAAAGGTGAAACAGTGTCATTTGACGAGGTAATGGATAATTTAAAAAGTCGAGACCACATCGATGAAAATAGGGAAGAATCTCCTTTAAGACAGGCGAGTGACGCGCGTGTATTAGATAATTCAGATATTTCAAAATCACAACAATTAACCCTAGTAAAAAGCTGGGTTAATGAATTGATATAGATGCATTTTCATTATGGATACCCTCGGTTTCGGGTGCATTAATAGTATAATAGCAGCGATTCGCCCAAAAGCTTTAAAAAAGTTAAGTTTTTAACACTCTTAAATTAAATGAAATTATTACTTTTGCAGCCCCAATATTTGGGGATCACTACATTCGGGAGTAGTTCAGGTTTAATATCTTATGGTTTATCCGAATCCATAATACAAATTTTTATGCCAACATGGCTGAAGAAAAAAAAGATGTAGCTGCTAAGGCTACAGAAATTAAAGAAACACTTTCAAAGAAAGCTGAGGAAGTGAAGGAAAAGGTAGCAGAAGCTGTTACTGAAGCAAAGGAAACTGCTAAAGAAGTAGTTGAGGAAGTAAAAGAAGTTGTTGAAGAAGCTGCAGTTGTTGCAGAAGAAAAGTCAGAAGAAGTTACTAAATCAGTTAAAGAAGTAGTGGAGGAAGTAAAAGAAGCTGTTGAAGAAGCTGCAGTTGTTGCAGAGGAAAAGGCAGAAGAAGTTACTAAATCAGCTAAAGAAGTAGTGGAGGAAGTAAAAGAAGCTGTTGAAGAAGCTGCTGTTGTATCTAAAGAACAGACTAAAAAGGTTTCTAAGAAGGTAGAAGAGGTTGTTGCTGAAGTAAAAGAAGAAGCACCTGAAAAAGTGGAAGAAGCTGCCAAGTCGGTGAAAAAAGCTACCAAGGTAGTGGTTGATGCAGTTGCTGAAGCAATTTCTGAAGTTACGGAAGCCAAAGAGGTTAAAGCGGAAGTTTCTACAGAGCCAGTTGATTATTCTAAAGTTAAGCCTTTAGAGGATTTTGATTGGAGCGCTATTGGAAAAACGGATGATTTATATTCTGCGGATGTTTTTGCTAAATACGAAAAGGAATACGAGTCAACATTAACTTCTATCGCAGATCACCAAGTGGTTGATGGAAGAATTGTTACTTTAAATAAAAAGGAAGCTGTAATTGATATCAACTATAAATCAGAAGGTATTATTACAGTATCAGAATTGCGTTATAACCAAGATGCTAAAGCTGGTGACATCATCAAAGTTTATGTTGAGAATTTAGAGGACAAAAACGGTCAACTAGTTATTTCACATAAAAAAGCACGTATGTTAAGTGCTTGGGATGATGTAAACGCGGCTTTAGAAACGGGAAAAGTGATTCAAGGTTTTGTTAAATGTAGAACAAAAGGTGGTTTAATTGTAGATGTATTCGGAATTGAAGCATTCTTACCAGGTTCACAAATTGATGTTAAGCCAATTAGAGATTACGATATTTATGTTGGAAAACATATGGAATTTAAAGTTGTGAAAATCAACAATGAATTCAAAAACGTTGTAGTTTCTCATAAAGCACTTATTGAAGCTGAGTTAGAGCAACAAAAAGTGGATATCATGTCTAAACTTGAAAAAGGTCAAGTATTAGAAGGAGTTGTTAAAAACATCACTTCTTATGGTGTGTTTATCGACTTAGGTGGTGTAGATGGATTGATTCATATTACTGATCTTTCATGGGGTAGAGTTAATCACCCAGAAGATTTCGTTGAATTAGACCAAAAATTAAATGTAGTAATTCTAGACTTTGACGATAACAAAAAACGTATTGCTCTTGGTTTAAAACAATTACAGAAACATCCTTGGGAATCACTTGACGAAAACTTAAAAGTTGGCGACAAAGTGAAAGGAAAAGTTGTTGTAATGGCTGATTACGGAGCATTCGTAGAAATTTCTGCAGGAGTTGAAGGATTGATTCACGTTTCAGAAATGTCTTGGTCTCAACATCTAAGAACGGCTCAAGATTTCTTTAATGTTGGGGATGAAGTAGAAGCAGTGATTATGACTTTAGATCGCGAAGAGCGCAAAATGTCATTATCTACACGTAGCTTAAGTACGGATCCTTGGGAAGGAATTGAAGGTAAATACCCAGTTGAATCTCAACATGCGGGTAAAGTAACCAACATTTCTAACTTCGGTGTTTTTGTTGAACTAGAGGAAGGAATTGATGGATTGATCCATATTTCTGATTTGTCTTGGAACAAAAAAGTAAATCACCCATCTGAATTTACCAAAGTTGGTGAAGAAATGAAAGTGGTTGTTTTAGAAATAGACAAAGAAAACAGACGTCTTTCATTAGGACATAAACAATTAGAAGAAAACCCTTGGGATGTATTCGAAACTGTTTTTGAATTAGGATCAACACATAAAGGAACCGTTACTTCAGTTGGAGAAAAAGGTGCTGTAATTGCGTTACCATACGGAATTGAAGGATTTTGTCCAACACGTCATTCTAAAAAGGAAAACGGAAGTAAATTAGTTATTGATGATTCTTTAGATTTTGTTGTTCTTGAATTCAACAAAGATTCTAGAAAAATTATCGTTTCTCATACACGTGTATTCGAAGAGGATGCAAAAGAGAAAGCGGATATGGACAGAAAAGCAAAAGCTCAAAATAGAGTAACTGCTAGTCGTGCCGTTGATAATTTAAATAAGAAATCAGAGAAATCTACTTTAGGTGATTTGGATTCTTTAGCTGCTTTGAAAGCATCAATGGAAGAAAAAGAGAAAAAATAGAATTCTTTTAAAAATACAAAAGGCCTCTTTCATTCATTTGAAAGGGGCTTTTTTTTGGGTTTATTTTTAGTATGTATACAATACTTTTTCTCCAACAGGAACCCTAATTCGCAATGTGTTTTCTAAAGGTGGAATGGGACATGAATAATGATGATTGTATGCACAGTACGGATTATATGCCGTATTGAAATCAACCCAGACGGAATCATTTAAAGGGTGAGCAACCTCAATATATCGACCTCCACCATACGTTTCGTCTCCATTGGTTAAATC
This sequence comes from Salibacteraceae bacterium, assembly GCA_041563475.1. Classification (GTDB taxonomy): domain Bacteria; phylum Bacteroidota; class Bacteroidia; order Flavobacteriales_G; family Salibacteraceae; genus CAJXZP01. The sequence continues at coordinate 90,523 of JBFFMY010000002.1, read as the reverse complement.
CAAAAATGGAACAAATAAATCTTCTTCGGGGTGCTCCACATATCGGTATGCAAAAAGATAAAGTGTATCAGTTTCTTTCGTAATACGAATTCTTCCATCTTTAATCATGGGTATAACTCTATCAGTTGATGTTGGCATATCAAATATTGTGGAGGTGTCAATCTTTTCATAAGCCGTATGCAAATTCCAGGATTCATCGATTTCGAAATAATGTAACCCCTTGAATTGGGATAAACTATCTTTTTCAATGGGTAAATTTCCGGAGGTTTTCATTTCCAAATTGGTTTCGATTCTTTTTTGTTGAATATGATCGATATAAGAATTCGAAAGGGTTGGTAGGGACGTGTCGTTCTTTTCATTCGAACACGAGAAAAAAACAAGTGAAAAAGTAAGCGTGATTAGAATACAAGATAAGCGCATATAGCAAGAAATTTATTTATTACAAATCTACGGAAATCAAATAATTCGATTGAAATTGCATTTTTCCATCATTATGAGGACTTAAAAACTTCGCATATAATTATATCTTTGGCCTCAGTTTTTAAAAAAGTATCACACAACTATAAAATAGAGAATGAAAGATTTAGTGTTGAGAGATAGCCATATTGCGATGGGCGGTAAAATGGTAGAATTTGCAGGCTTTAATATGCCTGTAACTTTTGCTGGATTGATTGAAGAACACCTCACCGTTAGAAATGGAGTAGGTGTATTTGACGTATCTCATATGGGAGAGTTTTTTGTAAAGGGTCCAACTGCTTTTGATTTAGTTCAAAAAATTACTTCGAATGATGTAGCAACGCTTTTTGATGGAAAAGTTTTGTATTCTACTATGCCAAATGGTAAAGGTGGGATAGTAGATGATTTGCTCGTATATAGAATAAATGAGCAAGAATATTTATTGGTAGTAAATGGTGCTAATGTGGATAAGGATTGGGCTTGGGTTAGCAAGCAAAATACTATGAATGCTGAATTATCTAATGAAAGTGATGCGTATTGCTTGTTTGCGGTTCAAGGTCCTAAGGCTTCTGAAGCGTTACAAAGTCTGACCAAAATTGATTTAAAAGGAATGGTGTATTACACTTTTGAAATTGGATCTTTTGCTGGTTGTAAAAATGTTATTGTTTCCGCTACCGGATATACCGGATCAGGAGGTTTTGAGATATATGTTAAAAATGAAAATGCAAAAGTCGTTTTTGAAGCAATTTTCAAATCCGGTGAATCACAAGGGATTAAGCCCATTGGCCTTGGGGCAAGAGACACTTTACGTTTAGAAAAAGGATTTTGTTTGTACGGAAATGATATTGATGATACCACCTCTCCTCTTGAAGCTGGATTAGGTTGGGTAACCAAATTTGTAGAGGGAAATGATTTTATTGATCGAGATTATTTATCTCAACAAAAAGAGGCAGGTTTACAAAGAAAACTAGTAGGGTTTGAAATGGTTGAAAAAGCAATTCCACGTCATGGCTATCCAATTTTGGATATGGATGGAAAACAAATTGGTGAGGTGACTTCAGGTACTCAATCTCCTTCTTTGGATAAAGGAATTGGAATGGGATATGTGGATATGGCTCACAGTAAAAAGGGGACAGAGATTCAAATTCAAATTAGAAAAAAATCGCCTGCTGCCGTGGTGGTTGGTATCCCGTTTTTGAAATAATTAAATAACCAGCTTAAATATCCATTTTAATTTAGTTAATTAGTAACGTAATATAATTTTTCACGTCAATTTTTTATATGCCTTTAATTGAAGTAAGCTATACACCAGAAAATTTCGAAGTTTATAATAGTCAAGATAGCATTGTGGTTATTAACGACATTTTTAGGGCAACTTCTGCCATGTGTACCGCTTTTGAAAATGGTGCTAAATCTATGATTCCAGTAGATACCATTGATAAAGCTAGAGAGCTGCAAAAGCAAGGGTATTTGGCTGGTGCGGAGAGAAATGCGGTGAAAGTTGATGGATTTGATTTTGGAAATTCACCATTCGATTATATGGGTAGCCATATTAAAGGCCAAACATTAGTACTAACTACCACAAATGGTACACGCGCAATTGAATTAGCTAAAGGAGTGTCTGATATGATCGTTATAGGTTCTTTTTTAAACCTTTCAGCCTTGTCAAAATGGTTGGTTAAACAAAAAAAGAACGTATTAATTCTTTGTTCCGGGTGGAAGGGTAGAATTAATCTGGAGGACTCTTTATTTGCTGGGGCATTGACTCAGGAGTTAATTAAAGATGGTGTGTACTCTTTAGAACATGACGTTGAAGATTCCGCTTTAATAGCGATGTATCTTTTCGAGATGGCTCAAAAAGATCCTGAAAAATTGCTTAAAATTTCGTCCCATAGAAGAAGGTTAGCTAAATTGAATCTTAAAGAAGATATTCGATATTGTTTAACATTGAATCAAACCGATAAGATTCCAATTTTAATCGGTGATGAGTTAGTGGATTTGGATACAACTCCTTTTAAGTAGTTCCTAAATGGATCTATGCAAAGAACCTAAAGTACATATAAAACAAGGCAAAGACAGTCAAAAAAGCTAACCCTATATAACTTACATTCTGAGTGAATTTAGATGGTAGTTGTTCTTTTGGAAACCATTTACCTTGTATTACCCGAATATTTAGAAAAGCTAAAATTGGAGCAGTTACAAAAGATAAACTTGTTGCAAAATCTACCATTTTTCGCATGTTCTGTGCAAAAACTAAATCAATTATAATTGTTCCAGAAATAAGCACTATAAGCCATGCATTATATGGTTTCAGTTTTACAGAATTCAATTTAATTTTTGGAAAAATGTATTCCCCAGTAGGTGAAATAGTGCGTGAAATTCCATCCATCACAGAAATTGTTGTGCTAAACATCGTAGTAAATGCAGCTACAGAAATAATGGGTTTGGCCCAAAGCCCTAAAGAGTTTGCATAGGCATCAATTATTTGACCCGAAAAGGTTACTGCATTTGCTGATAATTCTATTCCCGTATTTCGAAGCATGTATGTACCAAGGATTACGAAGCAAATGGCTAAAACTGCCGTGCCCCAATATCCAATGGAGAAATCCAATAACGCATCTTTTAAACGCACACGATTTTTGGATTCATTCGCTTTGGTTTCGCTCCATACAGAATACCACACGGAAATATCTATTGGAGCTGGCATCCAACCAATAAATGCGATAAGAAAGAACCAATGCTCTCGATTATTTAGATGGAAAAATTCGGATTTACCCATGTGAGCAACTGGGGCGAATAATGAAGAAATCGCAGCGGCTACAGTTGTAACCGCCAGAATAACCATTATTACTTTCATTAGAGAGTCCAAATATTTCAATTTCCCACTGGAGAGAATCCAAAATCCCATGCCTAAAAGGATGAAAATCCATATTCCAATGGACCAAGATGTTCCTGTAATGTATGCCGCTAACCCGGCTGTTACTAAGGTAATGGCCCCTTGTATGATAAACATGGTGGATAAGGTGAGAACAAAGTAAACCCACAGGGCCCAAGTACCTAGTTTTTGATATCCGTGCAGTAAACTTTTACCCGTGGCAGCAACATATCTGGGGCCATATTGGAAAAAAGGGTATTTGAAAAAGTGGGCAAGGATTACTACCCCAATCATTGAAATTCCAAACATTGCTCCAGCGCGTGTAGACTGAACCAAATGAGAAACGCCAATTGCTGCTCCCGCATACAATAAACCGGGACCCAATTTCTGAATAAATAATTTTTGTTGTCCCATGTTCGCTTGGAATCAAAAAAGGCACCTATTTAGGTGCCTTTTGTTTATTTTTCTGTTTGATTCTCTTTATTTTTTCCAGCAACAATGCTGATTTTTATGACTTCTGTTTTTTTGTCAATTCCAATTTTTAAAGTGTCACCCGATTGAATTTTGTTTTGGATGATTTCTTCGGCTATTGGATCTTCTAAATATTTCTGAAGAGCACGTTTTAATGGTCGGGCACCAAAATTGGCATCAAAACCTTTGGTGGCTATAAATTCTTTAGCTGTTTTGGTAAGTTCAATTTTATAACCTAGCTCATTGATTCTAAAAAATAGAGATTTCAATTCAATATCAATAATTTGGAAAATGTCTTCCTGATTTAATGTATTGAAAAGAACCAAATCATCAATTCTGTTTAAGAATTCTGGCGCAAATGTTTTTTTCAAAGCGCGCTCAATAACTCCTTTTGACTCTGCATTAATATTGCTTGTTTTTGACGAAGTAGAGAATCCTACACCTTGACCAAAGTCTTTTAACTCTCTTGACCCAATATTTGATGTCATGATGATAATGGTATTCTTAAAATCTACTTTTCTACCTAAACTATCGGTGACTTGGCCATCATCCAAAATTTGAAGTAGGATATTGTATACATCTGGATGGGCTTTTTCAATTTCATCCAATAGTATAACGGAGTAGGGCTTTCGTCTTACTTTTTCTGTAAGTTGCCCACCTTCCTCGTAACCAACATATCCCGGAGGTGCTCCGACCAACCTCGAAACCGCAAATTTCTCCATGTATTCACTCATGTCAATTCGTATTAAATTGTCATGATTGTCGAATAAATATTTTGAAAGCACTTTCGCAAGCTGCGTTTTACCAACCCCAGTTGGTCCTAAGAAAATGAAAGAACCAATCGGTTTATTTGGATCCTTTAACCCGGCTCTATTTCTTTGAATTGCACGAACAACCTTTTCAATAGCCTCATCTTGTCCAATAACGCTTCCTTTCAGGTCATCTTTCATATGGATTAATTTCTCTCCTTCTTTTTGTGCAATCCTTTGCGTAGGAATTCCAGAAATCATAGCCACTACTTCGGCAACACTATCTTCAGAAACCAACTCCCTGTGAAGTCGAGTTTGTTCTTCCCATTTGGTTTGAGCTATTAATAATCGATCCGTTAAGTTTTTTTCTTCATCTCTAAGTTGGGCGGCTTCTTCATATTTCTGACGCTTTACAACTGTAATTTTCTTTTCCTTGACGGCTTCTATTTCTTTTTCAATTTTCACAATTTCCTCGGGTACCACGATATGTGTTATGTGAACTCTAGAACCTGCTTCATCCAGTGCATCAATCGCTTTATCTGGTAAATGACGGTCTGAAATATATCTATCCGTTAATTTAACACAAGCGTTAATGGCCGCATCCGTGTACGTTACATTGTGATGATCTTCGTACTTGGATTTTATATTTTGAAGAATCGTAATAGTTTCCTCTACAGATGTAGGTTCAACCAATACTTTTTGAAATCTACGTTCTAATGCACCGTCTTTTTCGATATATTGTCTGTACTCATCCAAAGTTGTGGCTCCAATACATTGGATTTCACCACGTGCTAGGGCGGGTTTAAACATATTAGACGCATCTAATGATCCCGATGCGCCTCCTGCACCTACGATAGTGTGGATTTCATCAATAAATAGAATAACATCATTCGATTTCTCTAATTCGTTCATTACCGCCTTCATTCGTTCTTCAAACTGCCCACGGTATTTTGTTCCAGCAACAAGGGAAGCCAAGTCTAGCGTAACAACTCGTTTTCCAAATAAAACTCTCGAAACTTTTTTCTGGATAATTCGAAGTGCTAGGCCCTCTGCGATAGCTGATTTACCAACGCCAGGTTCACCAATTAAAATGGGGTTATTCTTTTTTCTTCTACTTAAAATTTGAGAAACACGCTCAATTTCTTTTTCACGTCCAATAATTGGATCCAGTTTTTCTTGTTCCGCCATTTCGGTTAAATCTCTTCCGAAATTATCCAGAACAGGCGTTTTAGATTTAGAATCTGATTTCGATTTTGACGATCCACCAAATGAACTTCCAAATCCTTTTTGTTTTTCAGACTCATCCTCTGGAGATGGATCTGAAATGTCAGCTCTTGGACCAGGATTTAAATCCTGACCGGATAAAATATTTTCTAATTCGTTTTTCACAGTGTCGTAATTGATATTAAAGCGCGCTAAAATTCTACTTGCCACATTTGTGTGCTCTTTTAAAATGGATAAAAGGAAATGTTCTGTTCCAATCATTCGGCTTTTAAAAAGCTTCGCTTCCAAAAAGGTGATTTTCAAAGTTTTTTCTGCTTGTTTTACTAAGGGGATATTGGTTTGATTAGATTGAGATATAGATGACCCAGTGGATTTTATGGCTTCTTCAATTAGTTTACGTAATTCCTGAACATCCATATTAAGATTTTCCAAAATTTTTATTGCAACTCCCTGGCCTTCACGTATTATCCCTAACATAAAATGCTCGTTACCAATATAGTCATGACCTAGTCTTAGAGCTTCTTCCCGGCTATAAGTCAATACATCTTTGGCACGCGGTGATAGGTTATTTTCCATACTGATATAATTGTTCTATTTGTTTATTCGAAGCCATGAATATACTAAAAAAAACATATAAAGGCATTCTAATGTGAATGAACCAAAAATATTGGAACTACAAAGGGTTAAAGGGGGCTAAACACCCCTATTTATTAACAGATTTTTGTTAGTAATTAGGGGTGTTTTCAACAGTGTTTTTTCATGCTCCAATAGTATTTTCGGTGAACATTGGATTTCACCTATCCAATTCATTTAAAATACTGAAAACAAACATATTACGTTATGGCGGAAGGAGAAAAAATTATTAATATCAACATCGAAGATGAAATGAAATCAGCATACATTGATTATTCAATGTCTGTAATCGTTTCAAGAGCTTTACCAGACGTTCGTGACGGGATGAAACCTGTTCACAGAAGGGTGCTTTATGGAATGCTTGATTTAGGTGTTTATTCGAACAAAGCATATAAAAAGTCTGCCAGAATTGTTGGGGAGGTTTTAGGTAAGTATCACCCCCATGGTGATTCTTCTGTTTACGATGCTATGGTGCGGATGGCTCAGCCTTGGTCATTACGTTACCCTTTAGTAGATGGGCAAGGTAACTTTGGCTCTGTTGATGGTGATAGTCCTGCTGCCATGCGTTATACCGAAGCCAGATTAAAAAAGTTGTCGGAAGAAATGTTGGCGGATATTGAAAAAGAAACCGTTGATTTTAGCTTGAACTTCGATGATTCATTACTGGAACCAACTGTGCTTCCTGCTTTATTGCCTAACCTGTTATTAAACGGTGCGAGTGGTATTGCGGTCGGAATGGCTACGAATATGCCTCCGCACAATATGACGGAAATAATAAATGGAATCTTAGCATTTATTGATAATAAAGATATTGAGATAGATGAACTACTTACGCATGTTAAAGCCCCTGATTTTCCTACTGGAGGAATAATTTACGGATATGATGGAGTGCGTCAAGCGTTTGAGACTGGTAGAGGAAGAATTGTTGTGCGTGGAAAGGCGGAGATTGAAGAAACTCCAGCAGGACGTGAAAGAATTATCGTTACAGAAATACCTTTTCTAGTAAACAAGGCAGATATGATTGCCCGAACTGCTGATTTGGTAAATGATAAAAAAATTGAAGGAATTTCAGATATCCGAGATGAATCCGATAGAAATGGGATGCGGGTTGTTTATGAACTAAAAAGAGAAGCCATTACAAATGTTGTTTTAAACAATTTGTACAAGCATACGATGCTTCAAACTTCGTTCTCCGTAAATAATGTGGCCCTAGTTCATGGTCGTCCGTATTTATTGAACTTAAAAGATATGATTGGTCACTTTGTGGATCATCGTATGGAAGTGGTTACCCGAAGGACTCAATTTGAGTTGCGTAAAGCAGAAGAACGCGCGCATATTTTAGAAGGGTTAATTATTGCTTCTGATAATATTGATGAAGTAATTGCTTTAATCAGAGCCTCAAGTAATACCGAGGAAGCCCGAAATAAACTAATTGAACGCTTCAAATTATCCGAAATTCAAGCACGCGCCATTGTTGAAATGCGCTTACGTCAGTTAACGGGCTTAGAGCAGGATAAATTACGTACTGAATATGATGAGTTAATGTCGACCATCGACCGATTGAAAGAAATTTTGGCGAATGAAGTTTTACGTTATTCAATAGTTGTTGAAGAATTAACAAATATCCGTGACAAATATGGTGATGAAAGAATGACCTCTATTGAGTACAATTCTTCCGATTTCCGTATTGAAGATATGATACCAAATGAGCAAGTGGTGGTAACTATTTCTCATTTAGGCTATATCAAACGTACCTTATTAACGGAGTTTAAAACTCAAGCAAGAGGCGGAAGAGGCTCTAGAGGGTCAACTACAAGAACGGAGGATTTCCTTGAAGAAATGTTTGTAGCAAATACCCATAATTATGTATTGGTATTTACTAAGAAAGGAAAATGTTTCTGGATGCGTGCTTTTGAGATTCCAGAAGGAAACAAAACTTCAAAAGGTAGAGCCATTCAAAACATGATTAACATTGAAAGTGACGACAAAGTATTGGCGTATATCAATGTAGAAGATCTAAAGGATGAAGAATACTTAAAAAGTATGAATATTGTAATGTGTACCAAAAACGGTGTTGTTAAAAAAACCAGTTTGGAGGCATATTCTCGTCCTAGAACGAACGGTATCATTGCGATTAATATTCGAGAAAATGACGAATTACTAGAAGCGAAATTAACCACTGGTAATTCTCAAATTATTATGGCTTTACATTCCGGGCGTGCAATTCGATTTGAGGAAAGTAAAGTACGAACAATGGGTCGTGGAGCCTCGGGTGTACGTGGAATTACTTTAGCCTCTAAGGATGATGCGGTAATTGGTATGATTTGCGTTGATGATGTTGACTCTAGCGTATTAGTGGTTTCTGAAAATGGGTTTGGTAAACGTACCGCTGTAGATGATTACCGAATTACCAATAGAGGTGGAAAGGGAGTAAAAACACTTCAGGTGACAGAGAAAACAGGTAAATTAATATCCATTAAAAATGTTTCTGATGAAGATGATTTAATGATTATTAACAAAAAGGGTATAACCATTCGAATGGATTTAAAATCAATCCGTGTTATGGGTCGTGCTACGCAAGGAGTTCGTTTAATAAACCTTGGTTCTGGAGACAGTATTGCAGCAGTTGCAAAGGTGCCACATGAAGATGAGGAGTTGGAAAATGAAGTAGATTCCGAGTTTAATGATTTTTCTGATGAATCAGATAACGTGGATGGCACGGATAATGCAAGCGAAGAGGAAAATAATAATTAATTTTGCGGCCGATAAATAAGGTCGAATATAAAAAGATAGAATATGAAAAATGTTGTTTTGGCAATCATGCTTGTGGCAATAGGAAGTTACACTTATGCTCAAAATCCTAAGGTTACATCAGCCGGAAGTTATTTAAATCAAGGAGAATTAATTAAAGCTAAGGTTGCTATTGATGAAGCCTCTGTGCATCCTAAAACACAAGGCCAGCCTAAAACTCTTATTTATGTAGGTAAAATCTATTATGCAATTGCAATTGATACTACAGAGCAAACCAAACCCTATAGAGATGGCGCAATTTTCACTTCTGCAGAAGCATTTCAAGCAGCCAAAAAAGTTGCAGATAGTAGAACAGATGAAACGGAGTTGAATAAATATCTTTATTTGTTTGTTTACAACAAAATGTGGGACGAAGGAGTAGAGTTTTATAACAACAAAGATTATAATCAAGCTTCAAAGTATTTTGCAGGTTGTAGTGAAATTAGAGAGGGATATGATGAGCTTGATACTTTGGGGTATTATTATGCTGCAAATGCTGCAGCAGCTGGAGAAGATCACGAAAAATCTATTGAATACTTTTCAAAAATTAAGGGTTCTGGATATAAAGATGGTGCCATTTATGCCAATTTAGCAAGTCAATATAAAGCCTTGGGAGACACCGCTAAAGCTGTTGAAGTATTGGGAGCAGGAAGATTAGCCTATCCGGATAATCAACAATTGCTTATTGCTGAATTTAACATTTATGTGGAAATGGGCGAGACTGAAAAGGCAATTGCGAATATTGATAAAGCGATTGCAGCTGACCCAGAAAAGGCTTCTTACTACTATGTTAGAGGTAAACTGAAAGAGAGTTTAGGAGATTTGGTATCTGCTGAGGCAGATTATAAAAAAACATTGGAGATTGACCCAAATCATTTGGATGCTAATCATGATTTAGGAGCGTTGTATGTAAATGAGTCAAGAAGTGTAGTGGAAGAAATGAATAATCTTCCTTTGAGTGCGGCAAAGGAATACGATGCTAAAAAAGCAGAGTTAGATGGTATTTATGCAAAAGCTCTTCCATACCTAAGAAAAGCATATGAGCTAGATCCAAATGATACCGAAGTTCAAGGTATTCTAATGAAACTTTATTTGCGCACAAGCGATACAGAAAATTACAATAAAATTAAAGCAGACATGGAAAAAGGTTCTGCGGAATAATTATTTTTTTTTTTTTTTGAAAACCTCTTCTTGAAAAGGAAGGGGTTTTTTTGTAACAAAATTTTTTTAACTCTGATTCCACTTAAATTTGTAGGAGGAAATATTTTCACATGAAGTTCGAAAAAATAATTAAATCAAATATTGTAGATATTGTCAATCAGGAAATTTATCCTGCTGCTATTACGGTATCAGGAAAGCGTATTTTCAAAATATCCCGTTTAAATGAGGAGTTGAATTCCTATTTGTTGCCTGGTTTCATTGATGCCCATATTCATATCGAATCTTCTATGTTAGTTCCATCTGAGTTTGCAAGAATGGCAGTAGTTCACGGTACGATAGCTACAGTTTCTGATCCGCATGAAATTGCAAACGTTTTAGGAATCGATGGAGTGAAATACATGATTGAAAATGGGAAACAGGTACCTTTTCATTTCTATTTCGGAGCATCCCCTTGTGTGCCTGCTACTCCCTTTGAAACCGCGGGAGCCACCTTATCAATAAATGATGTGGATGAATTGTTGCAATTAAAGGAGGTCAAATATTTATCGGAAATGATGAATTGGCCAGGAGTACTCAATAATGATGAAGACGTTTTTGCTAAGATTAAATTAGCGCAGAAATATAATAAACCTGTAGATGGTCATGCGCCTGGTTTAAAAGGGGATTTAGCGAGAAAATATATTGCTGCAGGAATTTCAACTGATCATGAGTGTTTCACCGCACAGGAAGCATTGGATAAAATGAAATTTGGAATGCATGTTCAAATTCGAGAGGGTAGTGCTGCTCGAAATTTTGATGCATTGCATACTTTGATCAACGAAAATTACCGCTTAATGATGTTTTGCTCAGATGATAAACATCCAGATGATTTAAAAAATGGGCATATCAATAAATTGGTAGCCAAGGCAGTTGCACACGGTCAGGATATTTTCAAGGTCTTGCAGGTGGCTTGTTTAAACCCAATTGCACATTATAAATTAGAGGTAGGTCAATTACGTGTAGGTGATTATGCAGATTTTATTGAGGTGAATGATTTAAAATATTTTACCCCGAGAGCCACTTGGATCCAAGGAAAGAAGGTCGCAGAGAACGGAATTTCGTTTATTGAATCAAAACCTATAAGGGTGGTAAATAAATTTGAGATCTCAAAGATTAAAGTGGAGGATATCACGGTTAATACAAACACGGATGTGGTGAATGTAATAGAGGTTCAAGATGGAGAATTAGTAACCCAAAAAACGCAGGGTGCTGCTAGAATAAAAGATGGAACCTTAGTGTCTAACGTTGATGATGATATTTTGAAATTAGTAGTTGTAAATCGATACAATCAAGCGAAACCAGCAGTTGCATTTATTAGGAATTTTAAATTTAAAACGGGAGCTATCGCTTCATCTGTGGCGCATGACTCGCATAATATAATTGCGGTTGGAGTAGAAGATGAAGACATCGTTAATGCAATTAATCTAGTAATTACGGAAAAAGGGGGATTATCTGCGGTGGGTGAAGATAAGGAAATGGTATTGCCCCTTCCAGTAGCAGGAATAATGTCTGATCAACCCGCAGAAAAAGTTGCAGAGGAGTATTCAAAAATATCGGCATTGACTAGGAGTTTTGGAAGTGAATTGCGGGCTCCTTTTATGTCGTTATCGTTTATGGCACTATTGGTTATTCCATCCATAAAATTGAGTGATAAGGGGTTGTTTGATGGAGAGAAGTTTGAGTTTATGAGTTTACAAGTGCCATAACTGAATCGAAATCATTCGCGTTTACCCAATGGTAATCATTTGTTCGCCTGAACCAAGTTAGCTGGCGTTTAGCGTAACGTCTAGAGTTTTGTTTGATTAATTCAATAGCTCTGGTTCGGGATATTTTTCCTTCAAAGAATTCAAAAAATTCTTTATACCCAACTGTTTGCAATGCGTTTATATTCTTGTATGGGATCAAACCTTTAACTTCATTTTCTAATCCGTTTAGGACCATCAAATCGACACGTTTATTAATTCTGCCGTAAAGTTCTTCTCTGGGCCAGTCTAAAACTATTTTCAGCACATTAAATGGCCGTTTGACTTTTTGCCCTGTGCGTAATTCGGAGTAGGTTTTATTTGAACTTAAACAAACTTCTAAGGCGCGAATAATTCTTTTGGGGTTACTTGAATCGACAGACTTAGAATACTCAGGGTCTAATTTTTGAAGTTGTAAAAATAAAGACTCCATACCTTCATTTTCTAACTTTTCATTGAGCGCTTCTCTAGTTTCTGCAGATATTTTGGGCATTTCATCGAAGCCATTGACAACGGCATCAATAAATAAACCAGAGCCACCAGTTAAAATTACATCATTATATTTTTCAAAAAGTGTATTCAACAACGGTAGAACTAATTGTTCAAATTTTCCCGCATTGATTTCGTCTGAAATAGAATGAGAACCAACAAAATGGTGGGTGATACCCTGCATTTCCTCTTCAGTTGGTTTGGCGGTTCCAATAGACATTTCTTGATAGAATTGTCTGGAATCACACGAAATAATCTCGGTTTTCAGTTTTTTGGCAAGATTTACGCTAACCGAAGTTTTGCCAGATGCGGTTGCCCCTGTTATAACAATGAGCCTTTTCAAAATCTAGTATGAGGGGTAATTATTTCCTAAATCGAATTCATCCGAATCATCATAATCGTCATCATCGTCATCCAAACCAGGTAGCATTTCGGATTTCATAGCTCCAAACAAATCTTCCGCAGATTTTGAATACTGGTCAGGAGATTCGCCAACGGATAATAATATAAGGGGATAGGTAGCTTCTTTTACATACGTGCCAACGGAAACCACTTCAATAAAAAACGTCCACATAACTAAAAAGTCAAAAACGTAGAGCATTTTTTGCTTCGGCTTTGACAATAGAGAAGAAATCACAGTTTGACTCATTAAACGAACATCGTTATTATCATCTGTGCTCATGTCCATTAACATTATTTCATCACCACGTTCCCAATCATCGTCAGATTCATAGAATGAGGCCATTTGAGAATTATCAAAAGAAAATAAATCTTGAATAGCTAGATGTAAATCCTCAAAGGTTGAATGTGCAGGAAATTCAATGTCTCTAAATACATTTTCATCTCCTTCTGTATCAACTAAAATGCGTAATCGTAATGTTGTTTTCATTGTAAACCTAATTTCCCTGCAAATGTATTCAGCTAGTGGTTAATTTTAACCCTAATTCCCCACCAATTTTTAGCATTAATTGATGTGCTTCAGTTTTATCATTTCTAATAGTACCGTGAAGTATGGCTTCTTTAATTTGACTTTTTATTATTCCTATTTCTTTTGAAGGTTGAATATCAAAGGCTTTCATGATTTCTTCTCCAGTAATTGGAGGTTGAAAATTGGCAATTTGATCCCGTTCTTCCACCTCTTTTAATTTGTGTCGAACGTGGATGAAATTTTGACGATATTGCTTAACCCTATACGGGTTTTTTGACGTTATATCGGCATCGCAAAGTGTCATTAAGTCGTTAATGTCGTTTCCAGCATCATTAAGTAATCTACGAACACCTGAATCCGAAACATTATCATCTACAAGAGCGATTGGTCGAGAACTTAGAAACACTAGTTTTTTTACGTATTTCAATTTATCGTCTAAAGGTAGTTTCAGTCGTTTAAAAATTTTACCAATCATTTTTGAGCCTAAAGCTTCATGCCCGTGAAAGGTAAAACCGATTTTTTTGTCAAACTTTTTAGTTGGCGCTTTTCCAATATCATGAAAAAGGGCCGCATAGCGCAACCAAACATTGTTGGTGTTTTTCGATATATTATCTACTACTTCAAGCGTGTGATAAAAGTTTTCTTTATGGGATTGGCCATCTTCTTCGGTTACTCCCTTTAGCGCCACCAGTTCTGGGATAATTAAATCAAGAAGGCCCGTTTTATCTAATAAAATAAATCCAATAGACGGTTTTGGAGAAAGCATGATTTTCTCCAGTTCCACATTTATTCTTTCTTTGGAAATAATGTGAATTCTTTCTTTTTGTGACGCAATAGCCTCTAGAGAAGTTTCATGGATGTGGAAACCTAATTGAGAAGCAAATCTAATAGCTCTTAGCATCCGTAATGGGTCATCAGAAAAAGTTTGAATAGGGTCGAGTGGAGTACGGATGATGCCGTTTGTTAGATCCTCAATGCCATTGAAGGGGTCAATTACCTTCCCGGCCTCTTTTCCAGTTAAACCAATGGATAAGGTGTTAATAGTGAAATCTCTTCTTTTTTGATCGTCTAATAACGTTCCTGACTCGACTTCTGGGTTTCTCGATTTTTCTGTATAACTTTCTTTTCTAGCGCCCACAAACTCATATTCAATTTGTGGTGTTCGGATCATTGCGGTTCCGTAGTTTTTAAAAATATGAACCTTTCCTTTACCGAGTACTTTTGCGGTTTCTTTGGCTAATTCAATGCCATTTTGAGGGGTTACAATATCAACATCTTTTGAGGTTCTATGGAGTAGTAAATCACGCACCCAACCCCCAATCACGTAGGCGTCAAATTTCACATTATTACCTGCTTTGATAACGGGTTCAAAAATCGGGTAAGAGTGCACAAAGTTTTCAAAATTGAAACTTTGAATTTTCGTTAATGTATCTAGTTGAATATTGAAGTATGGCTTCGTTTTGCTCATTCAGAAAAAATCTGGTGCAATATTACATATAAACAAAAAAAGAGGAGTAACCAACTCCTCTTTTGAACCTAACAAACTAAACCATTGAAAAATTAATCTATCAAACCCCTAAACGTAAAATTTGATTAATTCTATCTGGTAATTGCGCTACAAAGATAAAGTGGGTTTGTAGTTACGACTTTAAGCATTTGGTCAAATGATATAACTATTAAGTAAGTTTTAATATATGAATACATTAAACTAAAATCGCCCACCAAATCGCCTTCAAAACAAGGTAGTTAAAGGCCAATTAAAGAGGTGTTTCTAACGTTTTTTTGGCATAATTTATTAATTGTGAAAATGAAGAATTGGCAGATACTTGCACTATTAAATCAAATCTTTAGCACTTAAATTGACAGGGAAAAGAACTATAATTGGGTTAATTCTAGTTCAATTGGGTTATCTAAATTTTCGATTAAAAAATCATGCAGACCAACACTTTCAGAAAATGCAATTTTCTTTCCTGTTCTACCAATTAGATACACAGCTAAAAAAATGATAGAACTAAATGGGAGTAACCAAAAAGCTACAGGATCTTCTCCCATGCTCCATTGCCCTGTTCCTATAATTATTCCTGCTAACCCAGCAACACCTGCTACCGCATAAAAGAACATAAAAACGGTCCATACATTTGCTCGTGGTCCTATAAGGCCGCGGATTAAAGTTCCATCTTCATACTTTTCAAGATTTAAATCCATTTGGGGAGTCCAAAAATGCCTTACCTTTTCCGAATAATCCACTGAAATATGGTACTCTAAAGCTGATCCAGTAAAATTATTTTCAGGTATTTTAAATGCCTTTTTGAATTGGTTTTGAACCATTACCTGCGAGGATGGTACATAATATCTAAATCTTGGACGAAGCTTATCTGACATTTATTAATGCTTTGGTTTTCGAATTATTTAGGGTGTTTCAAAATTGTTGTAATGCGTATAAAGATCAAATACTTTGAAAACATAATTATAGGCCTCTGTTCCTCTACAATAGCCATTTCTAACAACAGGATCTCTGTAATAATCTGGTTTAGATAATTTTTTAACCATTAACGCCACGTGGTTATCCCAAATAATTGGGCTTAAATCATACTTTTCTGCTAGTCGTTGGGCATCATAAATATGTCCTTTACCTATGTTATAGGAGGCTAATGAGAATTTAATGGCTTGAATAGTATCTGGAACAACAGAAATCCAATAATCAAATAGAATCTTATCATATTTAGCCCCAAGAGCAATATTATGAGATGGACTATTGATTATGCTTGTATCTCCATTCAGACCTTCCAAGGTACTGGGCATTATTTGCATTAAACCTTTCGCTCCAGCCCAGGATTCAACGGAATTATTGAAGCCAGATTCCACTTTAATTTGGGCGGCCAATAGTTTCCAATTCCATCCAATTATTTTAGCATTTGTCTTTATGATGTTATCATAAGGTGAAATCACCCCGTTTCTTAGGGTATACGCACTATTAATGCGTTGGTTCATTTTGTTATTGTGTTTGAAATATTTGCTGTAAATCACCGCCCATCTCGTTGAATTTTGATTTTTTTGAATCCAGTAATTAATAGTGTCCATTAAGGTTACAGAATTTTTCGGAATCGCCCAACCTATATTTTGATTCAAACTTATGGGTGTTTCAATATCTATGTTGTCGTAGTATTTTAGGAAAAAACTGGCTGTATATTCTTCAGAAATGGCATAATCAATTTTACCCGAACTTACCAAAGACATTACACTATCAATATCGATATTGCCAGAGTAGGTAACAATATCAATATCTCCTCCAATTTCTTCTTCGAGGTTTATTAATCTAGTGTAATACGAAGATCCATTTTCTACATAAATAGTTTTACCGCTTAATTCGGTGACATCGCGGAGTAAGTTTTTATCAAGTGTTGCTTCGCTGGAATTTAATAGATCATCTGGTATTCTTTGAATTAAAATTTGATGGGTTTTTATCAATGCAGATGAAAAATCTAGTTCTGTTTTCCGTTTTCCTAAAATGGTAAGTCCCGAGGCAAGTATATCTGCCTTGTGGGATTTTAAAGAATCAATGGCTTCGGGAATGGATGAAATAATTTTGACTTCAAGCTGAACCCCCAGGTATTTGGCGAAATCTGAGAGTAATTCGTATTCATACCCCATGGGTTTACCACGATAAATGAAATAACTCGTTGGATCGTTACTAGTAATAGCAACTAACTTGCCTCTTTTGAGTATTTCCTGAATATGAATTCCTGGTGTTGAATTTCCAGATTTAGATAATTCATCGTTACTTTTTGACGTAAGTAAATCTCCACACGAAGAAATTACCAGTAGCCCTAGAATTACGAATAAAAATCTAAAAGTGAATCTCATGCACTTAAAAACTTAATGATACCAAAAAAACTAGCCATGACGATTATGATAAAAATCAAAACGTTTCGCGCATCTTTTTTACTGGATGATAAACGTTTTAAATCACTTCGATAGGCGAAGGTTACACCCACAATAAACACGATTAAAAAAAATAATGCGAAATACATTTGTCCTTGAGAAAATGCCATAGTGTGTTAAATTTTACGTACTAATAATTGAGGCCCCTCTGACCCAACCACTTCAATTTTTTCATTTTTACTTATAAATGATTCTATAGAAGTTGCGTCATAATGCTCATTATCTATCAAAACCTTTCCGGCTGGGCGTAAATCACTTAAAGCAGTTCCGTAACTACCAATAATTTTTTTTATGGAGTTATCAATCCCGATATAGCCAGAATTCACTTCTTGTGTCGAAGTTAAAATAAGTTCTTTCATTCTACCGGTAGATAGAATTTTCGGTAACATTATTAAGGTTAAAATAGCCATAAAGAAAATGGAGAGGAGAACCACAGTAAAAGATAATAACAATCTATCTATTGATACCATAGTGAAATCAAAATTCACATTCTTAACCATGCTTAATGTCAAACCTGTAATGACTAACGCAACCCCTAAAACACCAGTAATTCCAGTACCTGGAATTACAAAGACTTCCAATGCGATGGCAATTATGCCCACAACGAATAGAATTATTTCCCAATTTTCAGCCATTCCTTCAATATATAAAGGCGCAAAGAATAGAGTAGCGGCAATTGCGGCAGCAGCAATTGGAAATCCAATTCCAGGTGACTGCAATTCGAAATAGATTCCTCCAAGCATAATCATTATTAATATTCCCGAAACAGCAGGGTTGATTAAAATACTAATGATTTTGTCAATGGTTGAAGGCACATAATGTTCAATTTTTGCAGAACCAAGATTATTGTCATTTAATAATTCTTGAAGATTCTTTACTTCCTTATCGCAGAACCCATTGGCTAAGGCTTCAGAAACCGTAAAGGTTAATAATTTACCTTCCTCGGTAATTCCTTCTAGGGCGATATCTTGGTCAACCATAGCTTCAGCAATTTCCGGGTTTCTTCCTGTTTCTTCCGCAGTTGATCGCATTTTACTTCGCATGTACGATTGATACTTGTCAATTGCAGGTTCCCCGTTCTCAGTGACAACCGTGGCCGCACCAATTGTTGAACCTGGCATCATATATATCTTATCGCAGGCGATAGAAATTAGGGCTCCTGCGGAAGCGGCATTATTATTAATAAGAATATAAACAGGGATTTCTGATCGAAGAATAGCCGTTCGAATAGAATCTGCAATTAAAACAAGTCCCCCGTAGGTATTCATGTCAATAATTAAGTGACTTGCTTTTAGGCGTTTAGTTTCTTCTAAAGCATTTTGGAAGTTATGCCAAACTGGATTGGAAATCTCATCCTTAATTTCAAATACGTAAACAATATTTGAATCGGGGATATTAGCAATAATTGGATTAAGTCCAGTAATGAGGAAAATGAAAAGAGGAAACAATATCTTTAATTTCATAAGGCTAAAAGTAACTTAATTCCGAACAAAACCAAGTCTTACAAACGTTTTGTTAAAAACAAAAGGAGAAAAAATTGTAATTAAAATCATTATTGGTCGGATGGAAATAAATTAATTTTGCTTTCAATTATTAAAATAAAGAATGCAATGGATAAAATAAAATTAAAAGGTTTTCCGATTCAATTAATTGACGATGTTACGGAACCTGGAGTTATGGCGGAGGATGTTACCCTAGTGACGAGAGATTTAAATGAAATTAGTATTTATGATATTGAATCTAAAGTTAAGGTGCTTATTTCAGTTCCGAGTTTAGACACGGGAGTTTGCCAAGCGGAAACTAGAAGGTTTAATTCTGAATTATCTAAAAGAAATGGGGTTACTGGAATTGTGATTTCTAAAGATTTACCTTTTGCTGCCAAAAGATTTTGTGAAACAGATGGGATTGAAAATATTGTTACTCTTTCTGATTTTCGATATGGTGATTTTGGCAAAGATTTTGGTGTAGAAATGGTAGAAGGAGCTTTAAAAGGACTTTTGGCTCGCGTTGTATTTGTTCTAAACCAAGACAACAAAGTAATACATACCGAAATGTCGGCTGATATTTTAGAGGAACCAAATTACGAAGTGATATTAGCGAAAGTAGATGAGTTATTAGCGTAGCTCAATTTTGACTAGTATCATGAAATAAATGTAACTTTATAAAGTTATTAAAATTGTGAAAATACTAGTAACCATATTATTAAGTGTTTTTTTTGTTGGGGTTTTAGCTCAAGAAACCGGACATATTTTACGTGCTAGGGTGGTGGATGGAGATACAATTCCTGAAATCACCCTTTCTAATTATGAGTTTACGGCAAAACGTACGTGGAAATCAAAATATGAGTACAATAAGTTCTTGAAGCTGCAAAGAAAAGTAGTGAAAGTATATCCATTGGCCCATTTAGCAAATTTGAAATTAGAAGAATATGCAGATGAATTAGCCCTAGTAACTTCACCGAAAGAAAAAACGAAATTCTACAAACGAATTGAAAAAGAAATTGTGTCGGAATACGAAGGTCAACTTCGGGAGCTCACTATTTCGGAGGGTAGAATTTTAATTAAATTATTAGATCGGGAGACCGGAAACACGTCCTATTATTTGTTGGAAGAATTACGGGGTAAATTTTCCGCATTTTTCTGGCAAGGTTTGGCTAGAGTTTTCGGACATAATTTAAAGTCAGAATATGCTCCCGAAGGGGAAGATAAAGATATTGAGTTCATTGTTCAACGGATAGAAAGTGGAAAAATAAAACTCTGAAATAATCCGTAATTCACAAAAAATATTTCATTGTTTATAAATAGCAAGTTTGGGCTTAACTCAAGCGTTTTAATCCTATATTTTTGCGGCTCAAAGAAGAATCATGCGGAGATTATTTGGTGTAATTGGATTTATTATAACGGTAAACTTGGCATTTGGAGCGAAGATCGACAAAGGGTTCGAAGCGTTGCAAATGTTCAATTACTTTGAAGCGAAAAAAATATTTGAAAAGTCGCTTAAAAAGAAGCCCGTTCCTGCTGCATACGGTTTAAGTAAAGTGTATGACGCAGAGAAAAGTCCCTTTTTCAATATTGATTCGGCCAATAAATTTGTGAATTTATGCGACAGTTTATTTTTATTGAGTTCTGATAAGGATCGGGAAAAACTAAAAGAGTTCGGAATTGATGAGAATTCAATTTTAAAAGAAAAAGTATTTATATCTACCTTCTTTTTTATTCGAGCAACGGAGGAAAACACCTTACAATCCTATCAAAAGTTCATTAGTGATCACGCACATTCATCTGATTATGAGGAAGCCTTAAAATTACGCAATCATGCTGCATATTTGATTGCTGTTGATTCTAATTCAATAGATGCCTGGAATTATTTCTTAAATCAATATCCTAATTCTGGAGATTATAACTCTGCTAAAAAGCAACTACAAATTCTAGAATATCAAGAAATGACTCTTCTTGGTGATGCGCAAAGTTTTAAAGAATTTGCCGAGAAGTATCCAAATAACCCGTATGCTAAGGATGCGCAAGAAATGGTTTACCAATTATATATTCAAGATGGGAAAATCGAGTCGTATGAAACGTTTATAAAGGAAAATCCAAATAATAAGAATGTAAAAAAGGCATGGTCTACTATTTACAAAATGAGAACAAGTGAATTTTCACCTGCTCAAATATTTGAATTTATGATTGATTTTCCGCTTTATCCTTTTAAAGAGGATCTCAGAAACGATTTAGAGCTTTCGATGACCACATTTTATCCTGCAAAAAAGGAAGGGTTATGGGGTTTTATTGACACCACAGGGAATTGGTTAATTAATCCGCAATATTCATGGGTTTCCAATTTTTCAGAAGGAAAGGCGAGTGTTGGGTTTATGGGTAAATCGGTTTTTATTGATAAACATGGAAAGCTAATATTTAAACATTTATTTGATGATGTTTTTTCTTTTTCTAATCATTTAGCTGTTGTTAGTGTTAGTGAACAGTATGGTGTAATTAATTATTTAGGAGATATTATTATTCCATTGGTTTATGATGAGATGGGAGAGTTTTCCGAAAACCTAATTTACGCAAGCAAAGATAATTTGTATGGATATTTTAATTCTGAGGGCGATTCTGCAATTCCATTTATATATGAAACGGCATTTGATTTTCACCATACAAAAGCAATTATAAAAAATGATTCAGGTTATGGCGTAATAAATGATTCAGGAAATGTTCTCGTGGAACCGATTTATGAATCCGTCCTGATAGATTCGAGCTTGTGTATCGCAAAAACGAAAGAATATACTGGTGTTTTAAATTTTAGTGGGGATACCATTGTTCCATTTACATTCGATTTGATTGGTAAATTTTCAAATAATCGAGCGATTGCGGTTAAAGACCAGTACTTTGTGTATCTAAATAGGCTAGGTGAGCAGGTAATAAAGGAAGAATTTGGATACAATGATTTTACGTTGAGCTATAGTCAGTTTAATAAAGGGTACGCTAAAGTAATTGTGAAGGAAAAGGTTGGGATAATTGATACCCTTGGAAACCGGGTATATCCAGCAATTTTCACGGATGTAGGAAGTTTTAATAAGGAACTAACAGCGGTGCGTAAAGGTAATTTATGGGGGTATGCCAATTCGGATGTTAAATTGGTAATTCCCTATACATATAATCAAGCATATGATTTTCACCATGGTTACGCCATTGTAAAAAAGGATTCTGCTTTTGGTGTAATTAATCAAAATAACGAGGTGGTAATTCCGTTTGGTTATGATAAAATTTCCGTTCTTGATTCGGTATATTTACTTGTAGAAAAAAACGGTTTAAAGGGGGTTTTGAATTATCAAGATTCAACCATTGTTCCAGTATATTTTACCAATATTGATTGGATTGACAATGATGTAATTATGCTAGAAAATGGAGAGGGAGTTAAGTTGTTTTCAATAGAAAAAAGAGGTTATTTTTATAAAGAAGAGTACTAATTGCAGTTTGCATGTTTAAATTCCTGATTAGGCATAAGTTTAGTGTACTTGGAACGATTTTATTCCATTTCTTTATATTGGTTTTTTCCGTGTATACATATTTGCCTAAAGTTGATATAGATGACGAAAGCATCATTGTCATTAATTTTCCCGAAGAACCCGAAGAAAAAATAGAAGAAGAACTTGCCGCATTAAAAAAAGTAAATGCGGATAATTATTCTAATAAAGGAGTCAATGAATCTGCTCCTGAGAATGTGAAGAAAGGAGAATACAACGAGTATAACCGAGAACCGAGCACAAAAAGTAAAGAGAGTTTTGACAAACAACTCGAACAAGAATTAAAGGAATTAGAGCAAAAAGTAATTGAAGAGCAAAGGGATGCTGGGTACGGATATTCTCAGGAGCAAATAGATGACATGCTGGATTCAAAAAAGAACAAAAATTTGGAGGAGGTAGTGGAGCAAAAACCACGTTCGGAAGCCGCTTATCAAGGAAATACAAACATCACTTATAAACTAGAAAACCGTTTCGATACACGTTTGGATGTACCCGTTTATATGTGTCAATATGGAGGTGTGGTTGTGGTTAATATTGCAGTGAATCAGTCGGGTAGGGTGGTTTCAGTAAAAATTGATGAACAATCTTCAAAAACAAGTGATCCTTGTTTGTTGGATGCGGCAATAAAAGGAGCTAAATCAACCATATTTAATTCTAAATCAAGTGCTCCCAAAATTCAAATGGGAAGTATTACCTATCGTTTTATAGATCAATAAATGAAAATTTCACAAGAAGATAAAACAAGATTAAATGTATTGGGTATTCCGATGGAAACTGTTTTAAAACAATACGAACAATTGAAGGCTGGACCAGAGCCTTTGGATTTGATACGTCCATGTACCATTGGTGATGGGATAATAAAATTCAATCAAAAGGAATTGGATGATTTAGTTTCGAATTATGAGATTGAAATTAGTGGGAAAAAAATACTAGTTTTCACTCCCGCCTCCGGTGCAGCAACTCGAATGTTTAAGCATTTATACGACCCAGAAAATGAACAGGAACTTGTAAGTGAATTTTTAGAGAATCTCTCAAAATTTGCATTTTTTGATAAAGTATCAAGTTTACTTTCCGAGAAGGAAATGGACAATAGTCTGGCCATTATTAATAAAGTGTTGTCGGAAGATGGGTTAAACTATGGAAATCTACCTAAAGCTATGATTGATTTTCATAAGTATGATTCTGAAACGCATAAAGCTATTGATGATCAACTCATTGAAGGAATTAAATATGTGATGGATCAAAATGTTTCCCGATTTCATTTTACTATTTCACCAGAACATGAAACCCTTGTGAAAAATCATTTGGAAACTATATATGATTATTTGAGTAACCTTGGAAAATCAGAAATTGATGTAACCTTTTCTACCCAGTCTAGTTCAACGGATACTGTAGCTCTTGATTCACAGGATGAATTAGTTCATGATGCTGACGGAAATTTAGTTTTAAGACCTGGAGGACATGGGGCTTTGATTCATAATCTTAATGAATTGGAAGCAGACATTGTTTTCATTAAAAACATTGATAACATCGTTCGAGTTGAATTTCAAGATGTTGTAGTAAAAAATAAAAAAGTACTTGGGTCAATTTTGCTAAAACTACAACGGGAGGTATTTACTATTCTGTCGGAATTGAAATCCGCTAGTTTGTCGGAATCAAGATTGAATGCTATTGTTCAGTTTATTTCAAATGAGTTTAGTATTTCTGTAAAGCAAAACCCTAAAGATATTTTTGATGCTCTAAATAAACCTATACGTGTGTGCGGAATGGTTAAAAACGAAGGAAAGGCTGGAGGAGGTCCTTTTTGGGTGGGTAATTCTGTCCAAATAGTGGAAACTGCCCAGATGAATTTGGAAGATAATAACGTTCAAGACATATTGAATTCCGCTACTCATTTTAATCCTGTTGATATGGTTTGTGGCTTGAGAGATTATACGGGAAAGAAATTTAATCTACTGAATTATATCAATGAAAAAACATTTTTTGTATCATCTAAATCAATTGAAGGAGAAGACATTAAAGTGATTGAGTATCCTGGTTTATGGAATGGCGCTATGGCAGATTGGTTGACGGTATTTGTAGAGGTCCCTATTGAAACTTTTCATCCCGTAAAGACCGTAAACGATTTATTGCAACCTGCCCATCAACCTAAAAGGTGATTGGCTAATGCACTAATCCTTTAAAAGGTAGTTCGCTACAAATTTCAGCTTCAATGACCACCATTTCATTCAATCGTTTCATTACTTCTTCATATTCGTAGTATAAAAGAGCCATTTCAACAAATATGTTTCCATGTCGATCTTCGCTTTTATACAACATCGTATAAAAATCCTGGATTTCCGATTCTGGGTGATTCTCTGAAACTATTCTAAATCGCTCTGCACCACGTGTTTCCACTATAGAAGCAACGAGAAGTCTATCCAAAAAACGTTCTTTCCAACCGGATCTGCAGGACTTAATAAAACGGTTAATGTACTCATCCTTTTCAATTTCCTTTGGGAATGAGAGTCCTCGCTTGGTCATCACTTTATATACTTGTTTAAAATGCACCAATTCTTCTAAAGCGATATCAATAAGTTCAGATATCATTTCCGTTTTTTCGGGTGCCTTCGCAATAAAACTTAGTGCCATATTGGATGCTTTTCTTTCATTATCGGCATGATCAATTAAAAAAGTATCGAAGTTTTTTAAAACAGAATCAATCCAAGCTGGTGGGGTATCAAATTTCAATTGAATTTTAAAATCTTTTGGTAGTTGTTTTTCCATGATACAAAATTAATCGTTTGACTTACATCATCAATAAAACCTGCAATTAGAATACATTTGTTATGATGAATATTTTTTCAGAATACAAATCAGTTTGGCTTTTTTTAGCCAAGTTTTTCGGAGTCTATATTGCCGGAGTGTTGATTTACAATGGCTATTTAAGCGGGTATATTGACCATTTAGATTCTGCGACAACATTTGTTACTGAGCAGGTCGCGAAATTATTATCCCTTTCTTTACCTCAAATTTCCACTTTTTATTCTTGTGAGGCCCCATTTTCTGAAATTCATTATTTCGGAGTACCGGTTGTAACAATGATTGAAGGGTGTAATGCGATTAGCGTAATGATTTTATTTTTAGCATTTATTATTGCATTTACGGGCAAATTCAAATCTTACTTGTGGTTTGGACCATTAGGTTTAGTGATGATCTATCTTTCCAATATTGTCAGGATTTATTTAATTGCAATGATTGTTCTGTATTATCCTAATTATATTTATATAGCACATGATTATTTGTTTCCAGCAATTATTTACGGAACAGTTTTTATTTTATGGGTTTTTTGGGTGAAATTTATTGTTTTAGCAACCAATGAAAAATAGGGTATTGGTTATAGCGTTAATTATAGCGGGATTTATTTCGGTTAGAGTATTTGGGTCTAAATTGTTTTATGATCCTTTAATTGATTTTTTTCACCATTCGGATTATTCGAAATTGCAATTACCCGAGATGAATATGTGGAAATATTCGGGGTCTTTGATGTTGCGATTTTTAGCCAATTCCATTTTAACTATGGCTTTGGTTCAAGTGTTATTTAATTCAAAATCAATAGTTAAACTTACGGCAACTATTTTAGTGGGAGTTTTTATTATTTTAACTCCGGTATTAATACTATTGATTATAAATTCCGATTCCGAACAATATAGATATTTGTTTTATGTAAGAAGGATATTAATTCATCCAGTAATTACATTAGTTTTAATTCCTGCGCTGTTCTATAATCAGCGTATGGAAATTTCAAAATCAAAAAAAGAATGATTGAAGAAGTTTCAAATTACTTAAATAAAATAAGGCACGAGTTTACATCTCAAGAATTAAATGAGAATTCAGTAGGAGATAACCCAATTGAATTATACGCAAAATGGCTAGAAGAGGCGGTTGGGTCGCAAATTCTAGATCCAAAAGCCATGGTGGTATCTACAGTTAGTCCGGAGGGAAAACCTTCCTCGAGGGTAGTGTATAATAGAGGAATTACCGATTTAGGATTTAAATTTTACTCGAATTTCGAGAGTCGTAAAGGAAAGGAGATAGCTCAAAACCCTAATGTTGCCGTGAATATATTATGGCCGGAAATGGAGCGCCAAATCCGTATGGAAGGTGTTGCGAGTCGGTTATCAGACGAGGAAAGTGATACATATTTTGCCGATCGCCCACGTGAAAGTCAGATTGGAGCGTGGGCCTCCGCTCAAAGTCAAAAGGTGGTTAATAGGGCAGAGTTGGAGAGTTTGGTTAAGCATTTTAATGAAAAGTTCAAAGACATGGAAGTTCCTCGACCGGGTAATTGGGGAGGGTATTTTATTGAAGCAACGTATTTTGAATTTTGGCAAGGCCGGCCTGCTCGATTGCACGATAGAATTGTGTTTAAAAAGAGTGGTAATGATTGGATGAAATACCGCGTAGCTCCTTGATTTCAGCCATTGATAAATATGTAAAACGTCAAACTTTTTTGCCCCCGTTATTTACGCATGCGAAGAGAACGAATTTGGGTCTGGTTATTACTTTACCTGCTTTGGCAGAATCTGATTTACTTCAATCCTTAGTATCGTTAAAACATTGTGAATTGCCAGAAGTTGATGTGGAGGTCATTGTGATTATCAATCATTCTTCAGACACTTCGAAGGAAATACAAAAGTTAAACGAGAATATAGCTCTAGAAGTTCAAGAATGGGCGATAAAGAATTCCAGTTCAGGTCTGAAATATTTAGTATCAAACCCAATAGAATTACCCAAAAAACATGCTGGAGCGGGTTTAGCTCGAAAGGTGGCCATGGATGAAGCCGTTCGTAGACTTCAAGATTCTATGGTTATAAATCCAGTAATTGCTGCATTTGATGGCGATGCGACCTGTTCAAAAAATTATTTGGTTGAATTGTGGCGCTTTTTTAAATCTAACCCAAATAGTTTAGGGTGTTCGATAAATTTCGAACACCCAATTCATGATGAAGAATCTTTTCAAACGAAAGCCATCATTCAGTATGAATTGCATCTACGGTATTACCAAGCAGCTTTAATTTTTGCAGGTCATCCATATGCAGAATTTACGGTTGGTTCATCTATGGCAGTTACCAGAAATGCCTATGTTTTACAAGGAGGAATGAATAGAAGAAAGGCTGGTGAGGATTTTTGGTTCATGCTAAAGCTTATGATGGCCGGTGAAGTGGGCACTATAACCAATTCTACGGTTTTCCCTTCTGATAGGGATTCTAATAGAGTTCCTTTTGGTACTGGAAGAGCCATGCTGGAAATGAAAGAAAAAAACGATTATACGTTTTACACGAGTAAGTTCGAATCTTTTATACGCCTAAAGAACTTCTTAAATGAAGTTGGAAACTTGTATAATACGGAGGTGGATATTGCGGATAATTTAACTCTTCAGTTTTTAGAATCTGTGAATTGGAAAACGGAAATAGCGGAAATTAAATTGTATACGACCAATTATGAGAGTTTTCAAAAAAGGTTTTATAGATGGTTTAATGTTTTTATGGTAATGAAGTTTTTTCATTTCCTCAGGGATCAAGGTGAGAAGGATGTACCTGTTTTTGATGCGGCCAAAAAATTGCATGCCTATTTATGGGATGGACATATTTTACCAGAGTCGGAACTCGAATTACTTCAAAAATTTAGGCATAAAAAAAGAGTGCAATCGATAGATTACACTCCTTAGTATAATAGGTTAATTTTTAATCCTTTTTAGCTGCAGTTTTTTTCGCAGCAGGTTTTTTAACTGCTTTTTTCTCTTTTGGTGCTACAACTTTTTCAGCAGTGGCTTCAGGAGCAATGTAAGTAGTTTTCTTTTTTTGACGTGTTACACCAGATGAACCGATAATTCGTTTACCTCTTGCTGATTTTTTATCCCCTTTGCCCATATTCTATTTTTTAGTATTGCTAAACGCAATTAATTAGTGAAATATTTTTAACTGTGGGTAAAGGTAAAAAAGATTTTCAACTACCGATTTGATAGATCGATTAAATAAAGGACAAAAAAAAAGTCTCAACTTTTAGTTGAGACTTTTAAAAATCTTTAAGTTTAGATTTAGTTCACTGATCCTGATAAATCAGATCCTGCTTTAAACTTTACAACATTTTTCGCTGCAATTTGGATTTCTTTCCCAGTTTGTGGGTTACGACCAGTTCTTGCATTTCTTTTAGAAACAGAAAAAGATCCGAATCCTACTAACGATACACGACCACCAGATTTTAATGTTGATTCAGTTGCTCCAACAAATGCTTCTAATGCGCTTTTTGCAGCTGCTTTTGAGATGCCTGCTCCTTCGGCCATTGCATCGATCAATTGTGCTTTATTCATAAATTTTAATTTAAGAGGTTAAACCTATTTGTTTAATTATTCCCTTCAAATATAGGCTATATGTCAATGCTGCCAAGGTTCTCGAATACAATTGGGTGATTTTGTTGAAAACTACAAACAATTGTTAATAACTGGGCCTATTTTGTAGTGAGAATAAGGGTTTCCGATGATATTTTGACCAAATATTATAAATAATTGAATTTTTTTGAGTTTTTAATTGCGCTAATTACCGCCTTTCGGCCTCAAAATAGAGGTGAATATTCCGCAAAACGGCCTTAAAACTGGAATTGTAGCGATTCAATAATGGAAAACAGACTAAAAAATGTTCATCGCCATATAATATCGGTGTATTGTTTTTTGAAATTATTGCGCTATAACTAGCTGCGCAGACATGTTAAATCAATGAATAGGCACTTTGTGGTTATATCTCAACGATAAGACAAATGGCACCTTTGTTTTTTACTTTTGCTAAATGGAATTTAGGATTGGTGACTTTGTAAAAGTTTTAGATGAAGATGGTGAAGGGGTAATAACTGGACTATCGAAATCAAATGTAGTTACGGTTGAAATTGATGGTTTTGAATTTGATTATGCACTGACACATTTAATAAAGATTGGAGAAGATAAAAACTCTATTCACCGAGCGAATGAAAAGTCGTTTGATAATGTCCTCACTAGTAAAAAACAAGTTACCCCTAAAAAGAAAATTCTAGAATTCGAAATAGATTATGTAGAGAATATAAATCCGAAAGGCATTACGGAAATTGATTTACATATCTATGAATTGGTAGATAATCCGAAATTGTTGTCTAATTCAGAAATGCTTCAGATTCAAATTGAGAAAATGGAAAGGTTTATTTCTGTTTGTTTGGAAAAAAGAATTACAGAATTTGTTGTTATTCATGGAGTTGGAGAAGGTGTGTTGAAACAAGAAGTCAGAAAAGTTCTTAAAAGTCATGGAAACATTGAATTTATGGATGCTGATTATTTTGAATATGGATATGGAGCTACGCAGGCTAAAATCAAAGGGTTGTTTAAATAGGATTGAAAAATTTGCATACTCTGTTTAATCCCATTTAAAATTACACGTTTAGGTTACCTTTGCAGCCAATTTCAAAACCAACATAGTGGCAAGTTTTTCAAAATTAGGTGTAAAACCAGATTACGTCAAGGCAATTAGCGAATTAGGTATTTTAGAACCTACTCCAGTTCAAGAAAAGGTAATTCCTTTTTTACTTCAAAACACATCTGATGTGGTAGTTCAGGCCCAAACAGGGACAGGGAAAACCGCTGCCTTTGGATTGCCTGTATTGCATCAAATAAATCCCAAAAGTGAAAAGACACAGGTTTTGATTTTGAGCCCTACACGTGAATTAGGTCAGCAAATAGCTAAACAACTATTTAAATTTACGAAGTATTCGCCTAAAAAAATATTTACAGAAGCTGTGTTTGGAGGGGAGCATATATCTAAACAGTTAAGTCGATTGAATAGAACCACCCATATTTTGGTTGCAACACCAGGTAGGTTGCTAGATTTGGTGGAACGTGATGTTGTTAACCTGAATTCAATTAAAACGGTGATTTTAGACGAAGCGGATGAGATGTTGAATATGGGTTTTAAAAAGGACTTAGAATCTATTTTGTCCAAAGTGGAAAGTAGAAAACAAACGTGGCTTTTTTCAGCTACTATACCGAAAGAGATAAAGGCAATCATAAATGATTATTTAAGTCCAAATGCGGAGCATATTTCAGTAAGTCAAAATGAGGTTGTAAACACGAAGATTGAGCACCAGTTTGTGGTGGTGCGTGAACATGATAAATTAGACATGTTAATTCAGTTTTTGAAATCTCAAGGTCGAGCTCGTGGAGTAATTTTCTGTACTACGAAGAAAACGGCTATTACATTGTCTAAACAATTGAAATCCAAAAATTATAATTGTGAAGCATTAGAAGGAGATATGCATCAAAAAGATCGCGATAAGGTGATGCGCAGAATTAAAAATGATTCCTTACAGATTTTGGTTTCTACGGATGTAGCTGCTAGAGGAATTGATATCGAAGGATTAAGTTATGTGGTGCATTACGATGTGCCTTCTCAATTAGAATTTTACACACATAGAAGTGGAAGAACTGCCAGAGGTGGAAAAAGAGGTTTGGCAATTAGTTTTGTAACTACTCAGGAAATTGCGAAGCTAAAGGCTATAGAAAGAGAATTAAAAATTCGAATTAATCAAATTCGATAGTTTAAATAAAATTAAAAAATAATTTTAAAAACTCAGGTGATTCTTCGGTAACCGTTTCAACAATATAGACGCGATTTCCATTTTTATCCACTTTAATTAATTCGTTCATTTTCGCTTTTAATTTAGTGGAAAAAACAGCATCTGATTTGGCTTTAACGTAAACCACGTGATTTGAAGTGGTTGTTTCAAATACCTGAAAACCTTCTTGTTTAAGTTCGTTTAATTCAAATGCGGTAATAGATTGATTAAACTTACAGATAAAGTACTCAGAATCATACGGATTAGAGAAAGCATTCAAACTGAAGAGGGAAATGCCTATAAAAAGTGTAAAAGCTGATTTCATTTTCTTTAGTATTAGTTCGATTGATTTTCACCGCAGGCGAAGTGAAAGTACATATTATTTAAATTCAATTCAAAAAATTAATTTTAGTTAACAAATTTTAAACTATTAGGAAATTCATATTTGTATTACTAATTGTTTTTTTCCTTTGCACAAATGCGCATTTTACTCATTGATAATTACGATTCGTTCACCTATAATTTGGTTCATGCTATAGAACCATTGGTTGATGAATTAGTCGTATGTAGGAATAACCGTTTTAATTTGGAAGATGTTGCATCGTTTGATAAAATAATTTTTTCACCGGGTCCATCATTACCCGAAGAAGCGGGTTTAATGCTATCGGTAATTGATCGATATCATAAGGAAATACCCATGCTAGGAGTGTGTTTAGGGTTTCAAGCTATGGTAGAATATTTCAATGGAGAATTAACGAATTTAAATCCTGTTCGTCATGGAGAATCAAAATATATTCGCGTTCTAAATTCGGAATGCCTGTTTAAGGGATTGAATCTAAAGCAAGAAGTGGGTTTATATCATTCTTGGGGCGTTCTTGAACAGATGTTGCCAAGTGAATTTATTAAGTTGGCAGAAGATGACGAAGGGGTAATTATGGCAATTAGGCATAATAAATATCCGTTAACGGGTGTGCAATTTCATCCAGAATCGGTTATGACCCCAAATGGAAATAAGATGTTAGAAAATTGGATAAATCTAAAATAGTATGGAAAGTTTAAATGAGTTTCTTACCAAAGAGTTTTATTATAATACGGTAGGTAATTGGGCGATTAGCCTTGGGTTAATTTTTGGCGCAATTTTAATCGCCAGAATGCTTTATTGGTTTTTAAACAAATTTGTAGGTAGATTGACGTATAAAACAGCTACAAACTTAGATGACCTATTACTTAATGCGAGCAAAGAGCCCATTGTATTTCTAGTTACTTTATTATCGAGTTGGTACGGATTAGAACGATTGTCTTTTACAGAGGGTATCGATAATATGGTTGCCCATGTGTATTATTTTCTCGTGACTTTAGGTGCAACTTGGCTTATTGTGAGATTAATAGATGCTTTCATAGAGGAGTATTTGAAACCATTAGCTGAAAAAACGGAGAGTGATTTTGATGACCAACTTTTGCCTATTCTTCAAAAAGGATCACGTTTTTTATTTTGGACATTAGGAATTATTGTGGCCTTGAATAATGCGGGTTATAATGTGGGTGCGATCATTGCGGGTATGGGTATTGGAGGTATCGCATTTGCAATGGCGGCCAAAGAATCCATCGCGAATATTTTTGGAGGATTTACTATTTTTTCAGACAAACCGTTTAGAATTAACGATAGAATAAAAATAAATGGTTTTGATGGAACTGTTACTGAAATAGGAATACGTAGTACGCGACTAAAAACCCTTGAAGGCCGTGTTGTAACTATTCCAAACTCCAAGTTTATTGATGGGATGGTGGAGAATGTAACCTTAGAACCCTCTAGGAAAGTGATATTGAATCTTGGTTTAACGTACAGTACTACCCCAGAACAAATGGAACTAGCCATGGATTTATTGGATGGCATTCATAAATCAATGAAAAGTGTAGACGAATTACGCTATATTTCATTTACTGATTTCGGGGACTTTTCATTAGGAATCACCTTTATATACTACATTTCTAGTGGAGAGGATATTTTTGGCGTACAATCCGAAATGAATCTAAAAATATTAAAGGAATTCAATACTAATAATTTGGAAATCGCATTCCCTACGCAAACGATATATTCTAAAAAAGGGTAAAAATTGAGGCGATTATCTTTATTTTTTTGGTAAAATTGAATAGACAAAGGAAATTCTATCGTCATATCCCATAGGGTACGCATGGTAGTTTCGCTTACTTCTTATCCCAATTTGAAAGGTAACTTCTTTCCCAAGATCATCCCTATTAATTTGGCGTTGAAGAACATTACCAGTTTGCCATTTATTAGGGAAAATTCGATATTCCAAAAATTCATCTTTTGGATCAGAAGCAATGATTACAAATTCTAGAATATCCCCTTCAGTTATTGAAAGTTGCGTTTTAAGCTTTTTAGGCATGCCCAAAGTCCATAAATTACCGAAATTATCTTTTACGGTCTCAATAAGTGGGAATCCATCCTTTCCGACTTCCTTCCAGCTTCTATAAACGGCAATATTGTTTCGAATAGTACCACAAACACCTAAAATTAAATGTTTTTCAAAACTCATTAATGGACGATTGTAGGCGTCAGGATTGTTAAACCTTTGCAAAGAGGTTAAATACGTTTTTAAACTTTCTGGATAGCCGAAAGCTACTTCAAATTGCGTATTCCATTGCTTTTCAACAATTTTAGCAAGATCAATGAAGTTGCAAAAATTTATTAATCGACCCTCAGAGGTCATGGTGTTATTGTCTTCTTGATACTTGGTACGGATCAACTCTAATTCACGCAATCTAAGCTCACTTAAGCCGCTTTGAGGAATCCAATTATCTCCTAGACTTTCCGATACAATCATTGAAATGAAATCCTTTAAAATCATTTCTGTATCCAATAAAGTTTGTCTTATTTCCATTTGTTTTATTTAGTAGGTGGTTACAAACATAATTATATTTTAGTGGCGTATTACACAATATATTTTCAAGAAACTCTTTTAAGAATTGGTAAAACAGTAAAATTCATGAAATATTTTATTGGTCTCATTTTTTTTATTTCAAATTTCCACGGGTTTTCTCAATGTTTGGAAGGAAACTGCATTGATGGATATGGGAAATTTGAATGTTCGTGTGGATATATCTATGAAGGGGAGTTTGAAAATGGTCAAAAAGTATATGGAACCTTAACAAAAGAGGATTTAATCTATACAGGCCAATTTAAAGATGATGTTGCTGAAGGACAGGGTGTAATAAAGTTCATTGATAGCACCTGGTATGAAGGCTCGTTCATAAATAACTTTCCAGAAGGATATGGGAAATTCCATTTTGCTAACGGGATTACGTATACGGGCGAAATGTTTGAAGGGAAGTTTAAAGGATTAGGTGTGCTGAGTAAGCCATTGAACGACTCCACAATGTTGCCTTATTTGATTGGAAGTTTTAAGAATGATATGGTAGATGGCTATGGGATGTTTATCGACTCTGTAGCTTATTTTGGGGCATGTACAGGAGGATATAAAACGGGGTTTGGACTTCAAATATGTACGAATAAGGAAATTATGATTGGAAAATATAAAAAGGACAAATTAACGGATAGGGTTTTGAATTCTGTGGATTCTACATCAATGAATTTCATTTCAGAAAATTACACCATTGGGAAATTAGTGTTTAAATCTCATGGCAATATACGCGAGAAAAATTTAATTATTGAATCTGTAAATGAAAACGGACAACTTGTGAAAATTGGATTTTCCGACTCCAAAAGCCAATTCTTTTATTCTACGTTTGGTACCTATCCAATTGGTTTAGTTATTGACTTTCAAGGCCAAATATATTCCGGATATTTTGACGATAAACAAGGAAACTTTATTCAAACGGAGCAACTTTACACGAATTAAAATGACCACAACAAAAAAAGTAGTTCTATTAATTTTAGTAGGAATTTTATATTTCATTTTTGACACCATGCTTCAAGCCGGGGTTTTTAAGAGTATTTCCAGTAAAAATTCTGGGAATGAAATTGAAATGTATCGTGGAGTATGGGGAACGGAAGATTTAGATTGGGATAGAGAGAATAATCTATTGTTTATTTCTTCATCCAATCGTTGGGAAATTTTAGAAGGTTTGAATCCTAAAACAGATGGGATTTATATTTTGAAAACGGATGACGAAAATGCCCAACCAGTGAAAATAATAACAGATTTCAAAGGGGATTTTCACCCTCATGGAATTTCGTTATTTAAAGTTGATAGTGTTTCCTATTTATATATAATCAATCATGATGGGGATGCCCATTCGGTTGAGTTATTTGAGTTTAAAGGAGATTTTTTACACCATTTATATGGTTATACGGACGAAAAAATGTTTCATCCAAACGATGTAGTAGGAGACGAGGTTGGAAAATTTTATGTGACAAATGACCATGGAAACAGAACGCCATTTTGGCGAAAGGTGGAAGACTATTTACGTATGCCATATGCCTATTTGTTGTATTACAATGGATCGGAATACAAAAAAGTGCATAAAGGAATGGTATATGCTAATGGAGTAAATTTATCGAATGATGGCACTAAATTATACGTATCGCATACCACGGGTCATGAGGTTTTTGTTTTAGACCGAAATAAGAAAACCGGCAGTTTAATCTTAAAGGAAACTTTAACGATTCCTACCGGAATAGATAATATTGATGTAGATGAAAATGATATGATTTGGGTAGCTGGCCATCCAAAATTGTTTGATTTCCTTGGCCATGAAGAAGACTCAACAAAATATTCTCCTTCTCAGTTTTTTAAAATTGACCCAAAAAAGGATTATGAAGTTACCAAAATGTATGAAAATTCTGGTGCAGAAATCTCAGGATCTAGCGTAGTAGTGGTAAAAAACGATACTGCTTATGCGGGATGTGTTTTCCAGGATAGGATCTTGAAAATGAAATTTGATAACTGATAATTACAATCCCATTTCTTAAATTGGAAATATTTCTGTGGTCATCTCCATAGCGTGAGTAAAAGCTTCCATATTAATTCCAATATCCATTTTTTTAGAATTGAAATATTGAATAAGGTTTTCTGTCGGCATATTTCCCGTAAGATCATCTTTTGCCATTGGGCAACCACCAAATCCTTTTATGGCTCCATCAAATCGTTCACAACCCGAATTTACGGCAGCTTGTACTTTTTCTTTCCACGTATCTGGGGTAGTATGTAAGTGAGCTCCAAATTCTACTTGAGGTAATTCAGGAATAAGGGAGTTAAACAAATACTCAATAGTTTTCGGTTTTGCTACTCCAATAGTATCAGAAAGGGAGATAATATCCACACCTAACTCATTGTGCAGCTTATGTGTCCACTCCAAAACAATATCTGCATCCCATGGATCACCATACGGGTTTCCAAATGCCATTGAGATGTACACCACAAGATCTTTTTGTCCAATAACGCAACAATTTAGAATTTCTTCGGCCCGGTGAAACGAGTCCTGAATAGAGCTATTTATATTACGCTTTTGAAATGTATTAGAAATTGAAAAGGGAAAACCGAGGTAACTTATTTCTTCAAATTTACTGGCTTCTTTTGCGCCTCGTTCGTTTCCAACTATGGTAAGTAATTTAGTTTGTGTATTAGATAAATCAATTCGTTTTAAAACTTCCGCAGTATCTCTCATTTGCGGAATGGCTTTTAGAGAAACAAAACTGCCCATGTCTAGCGTATCAAATCCCACTTTTAACAATTGGTTGATGTATTTCACTTTTTTATCCGTATCGATAAAATCGTGAATTCCTTGCATTGCATCTCGTGGGCATTCAATGATTTTCATACTGCTAATTTAGTTAAGTAAAATTAATCTAGGCAATTTCATTTTGAAACTAGAAGCTCTTCGCATATTCGTTTAACCATCATGGGGCCTTCATAAATAAATCCTGTATAAACCTGGACTAAAGAGGCTCCGGCATCCAACTTTTCTTTTGCGTCTTTGGCTGTTTGAATTCCACCTACACCAATAATAGGGAAGCTTCCATTTGATTTAGTGCTTAAATAACGAATGACTTCAGTAGAACGATTTTTCACTGGTTTACCACTTAATCCGCCCATCTCATTGGTAATTGATTCTTTGGTTTTTAATCCATCTCTACTTATGGTGGTATTTGTAGCAATAACACCATCCGTTTTAGTTTCGGTAATGATGTCTACAATATCATCTAACTGCGAATTGGTTAAATCTGGAGCTATTTTGAGTAAAATTGGTTTGGGATTTGCTTTCGCTCTATTTTTATTTTGAAGTGAATTTAAAATCTCTGTTAGAGGTCCTTTATCTTGTAACTCTCTTAAGCCGGGCGTATTTGGTGAACTTACGTTGACCACAAAATAATCTACATAATCAAAAAGAGCATCAAAAGCGAGGTTGTAATCATTAATTGCTTCGGGATTTGGTGTCACCTTGTTTTTACCAATATTCCCACCAATAATTAAATCTTTTGGCCGATTTTTTAAGTTTTCAATGGCCATTTTAACGCCCCCGTTATTAAAACCCATTCGGTTTATTAATCCTTCATCTGCTGGTAAACGAAACATTCTAGGAGCTGGGTTTCCTGGTTGTGCTTTGGGTGTAACGGTTCCAATTTCGATAAAACCAAAACCTAAGGCAGATATTTCCGAATAATAATCCGCATTTTTATCAAAACCAGCGGCTAAACCCACGGGATTAGGAAATTCAAGTCCAAAAACTGTACGTTTTAAGCGATCGTCTTTTACTGTGGTAAGGCTTTTAAAAATGGATTTAACCCCAGGAATGGCCATTCCAAATTTTAGGAGCCCCATAGTAATTCCGTGCGCTTTTTCTGGAGCAAAACTGAATAGGAGGGGGCGTATTACAGATTTGTACATGATTAGGCCAATTCTAAAGGAACATATTCCGTAACTTCTAATCCGTAGCCCACAATTCCAGTACGTTTAGTAGAATGGCTTGACATTACTTTCATTTTACTGATTCCTAAATCACGTAAAATTTGAGCACCAATTCCGTAGTCCCTATTATCAATTTTAACAGGAGAATTCATTTTAGCATTTACCGTATCTAAACCACCCGTTTTAATTCCGTTAAGTGGAGTGGAAGAATTACCGTGTTGCATGTATAAAATGGCTCCTTTTCCTTCTTTTTCAATTTGGCGCATAGCGGCATGAATATGTGGGCCAGTTGTACAATTACAACTTGTGAATACACTTCCCTTAACATACGAAGAATGAACTCTAACTAAAACAGGTTCATCTTCGTGAAACTCTCCTAATGTTAAAGCTACATGCTTGTCACCCGTAGTTGTTTGTTCATAGGTTATAAGTTTAAAGTTCCCTAAAGAATGGGCTTCAGAAACTTCAAAAATTCGCTCAATCAAAGATTCGTTTTCCATTCGATAGGCAATCAAATCTTCAATACTGATGAGTTTTAAATCTAACTTTTTTGCTATTTCACGTAATTGGGGTAGTCTTGCCATTGTTCCATCCTCATTCATGATCTCAACAATTACTCCTGCAGGTTCTAATCCAGCTAAACGAGCCAAATCAATAGCTGCTTCGGTATGTCCTGTTCGTCTTAAAACACCTCCATTTTTGGCAATTAGAGGAAAAACATGACCAGGCTTTCCAAATCGTTGATTTTCTGGGGAGGGTCCAACTAAAGCTTGAATAGTATTGGATCTATCTGCAGCTGAAATCCCTGTGGTATTTCCACTTCCTAATAAATCTATAGATACAGTAAAAGCTGTTTCTTGCGGATCTGATGTATTCCCAACCATTAACCCTAAGCCAGCTCTTTCAGCCCGTTCAGCCGTAATGGGAGTACAAATTAATCCTCTTCCATGGGTTGCCATGTAATTAATCAGTTCTGGAGTTATTAGCTCTGCAGCAGCAACAAAATCACCCTCGTTCTCTCTATTTTCATCATCCACAACAATTACAACCTTACCTAGTTTAATGTCGGCAATGGCTTCTTCTATAGTATTTAAAGGCGCACCCATAATTTTAAAATTTTGTGATGCAAAAGTAATTTATAAAAAGTGATTTTTGAGAACCAAATCAAACTGAAATAGTGCCTATAAATCTGCTGAAATACGGAATTAAACAACCGAAATTTGTTTAACATTTAGGCTATTAAGGTGCTAAATTTAGTTTAATCAAGTCCTATATTTGCGGCATAATAATTATGTCAATTTATTTCTATGAACTTAGTAACGCTTGAAGATTATATCATTAAAAAACAGAATGATTTCCCATATGCTACAGGGGAATTAACTAGTTTGCTAAGTGCTATTGTATTGGCAGCTAAGGTAGTAAACAGAGAAGTTAATAAGGCGGGGATTGCGGACATAACGGGAGCTTACGGACAAGAAAATATTCAAGGTGAAGAGCAACAAAAATTGGATGTTTTTGCGGATGAAACTTTTATGCATGCATTAGAAGCCCAAGGTCAGGTTTGTGGAATTGCCTCGGAAGAACAAGAAGATTTTGTGCAATTTGATAGTCATATCGCGCAAAATGGAAATTATGTTGTCATGATTGACCCCTTGGATGGATCATCAAATATTGATGTTAATGTAAGTATTGGGACAATTTTTTCTATTTATAGACGAGTTTCACCCATTGGAGCTCCACTTGAACTAAGAGATTTTTTACAAAAAGGAGAATTACAGGTTGCTGCTGGATATGTTATTTATGGTAGCTCCACTATGTTGGTATATACCACTGGAAATGGTGTAAACGGGTTTACCTTAGACCCTTCTCTAGGAACCTTTTATCTTTCTCATCCAAATTTGAAGATTCCTAAAAGAGGAAAAATATATTCTATTAATGAAGGTAATTATCCACATTTCTCGGTGGGGATGAAAAAATACATCGCGCATTGTAAGGAATTAAATGAGGAATTTAACCGACCATATAGTGCACGATACATTGGTTCTTTGGTAGCCGATTTTCACAGAAATATGCTGAAGGGTGGAATTTTCATGTATCCTGGAACAGAGAGTGCTCCTAATGGGAAATTACGCCTGTTATATGAATGTAACCCTTTTGCAATGATAGCGGAACAAGCTGGAGGAAAAGCCACAGATGGTAATCGACGAATTATGGAAATTAATCCAACCAGTTTGCATCAACGTGTACCTTATTTTACAGGATCTGAGGATATGGTTGACACCGTAGTTGATTTCTTGAAAAAACATCAATAATCAAATATTAATTTCGAATACTATCTTTGAAAGGACTCCTAATTAGTTAATGACAAAAGAATC
Organism: Salibacteraceae bacterium; assembly: GCA_041563475.1. Classification (GTDB taxonomy): domain Bacteria; phylum Bacteroidota; class Bacteroidia; order Flavobacteriales_G; family Salibacteraceae; genus CAJXZP01. Next base: position 50,123 of record JBFFMY010000002.1, on the reverse strand, counting down.
GTTAAAGCAAGCGTTTGCCGAGCATCCAGTCGCCATGGAGCTTATGATGTATTTGCGGGATTCTGAATCTGGTAGATTTAAAGTTAACGGCTTAGTAGGATCAGGTTTAACCCTATTTGTTCAAGGTGTAATTCAAAAATTAAGAGGTAGCCATATAATTGTTGCCGATGACCGAGAAGAAGCGGCCTATCTGCATAACGACCTCGTGGCTTTACTACCCGAAAACAAGCTTCATTTTCTTCCGGCATCTTCCAGAACGCCTTATAGAGAGGATAGGTCAAATGATGTGGATATTCTTCAACGAACGGAAACTTTAGATGATGTTGCCCATAGAAAGGAAGTTGTTGTAGTGACCTACCCAGAGGCGCTTTCAGAGAGAGTAGTTTCTCGGAAAGAACTAAAGAGTAAGATTTTAGATCTCAAAGTAGGAGATGAAATTGGACTTTCATTTGTGAATAAATTACTGGAGGAGTATCGATTTAAAAGAGAGGATTTTGTTTCGAAGCCCGGAGAATATGCCGTTCGGGGCGGGATAGTGGATATTTTTTCCTTCAATCATGATATTCCGTATCGAATAGAATTTTTTGGAGATGAAATAGAATCTATTCGATCCTTCGACCCAGCTACCCAATTATCAGATCATAAGTATAAAAAAATAAGTATTGTTCCAGATGTTCGGGATCAAGTTCTCGTGGAGAAACGGATTGATATTTTAGATTTTTTTACCCCTGCAACTACCATATGGTTTAAGGATATTCAATTTACAATTGATAGAATTGAAAGAGAATTCAAACTGGCTGTGCAAATTCATTCTGAATTAGGTAAAGATTCTATTCAACTTCCACCAGAAGAACTGTTTATTTGGGGAAATAAATTAATTGGACTTCTCGCTAAAAGGCGAGTAATTGAACTGGGTTTGAAAACCTATTTTCCGGAAGCAGAAAAATTTAGCGTAAATCAAATTCCTCAACCGGTTTTTCATAAGAACTTTGAATTACTGAGTGAGAATTTTGAAGAGAATACAAAATCCAAAATTCAAAATATTATAGCCTCTTCCTCCCCAAAGCAAATTGAAAGGTTACATACCATATTTGAGGATTTTGAAATTCAACATACTTTTTCGCCTATTTTATTGGATTTGCATCAAGGGTTTATTGACAATGACTTAAAGTTCGCTTGCTATACAGATCACCAAATATTTGAACGTTTTCATCGCTTTCATTTAAAAGAAGGTTTTAAGAAAAGCCAACAGGATATAACGCTTCAAGATTTAGCGAAACTTGAAACGGGTGATTATGTAACGCATGTAGATCATGGTATTGGAAAGTTTGCTGGCCTTGTTAAGGTGGATAATCACGGAAAAAAACAAGAAGCCATTAAGCTTATTTATAGGGACAATGATGTTCTATATGTAAGCATCCATTCATTACATCGAATTACGCGCTATTCTGGCAAAGATGGAAGAGAGCCTCAAGTGCACAAAATTGGTTCTCCCGCATGGAAAACTACCAAATCCAAAACAAAAAGTAAGATAAAGAAAATTGCGTATGATTTAATTAAATTATATGCAAAACGAAAAGCAGTCCAAGGGTTTCAATATGCTCCAGATTCATATTTACAGTATGAGTTGGAAGCCTCTTTTATTTATGAGGATACTCCAGATCAAGAAAGATCAACGTTAGACGTAAAAGCGGATATGGAATCGGAAACGCCTATGGATAGATTGGTTTGCGGTGACGTGGGTTTTGGAAAAACAGAAATAGCTATTAGAGCTGCTTTTAAAGCCGCTGTAAATGGAAAGCAAGTTGCCATTTTGGTTCCCACTACTATTTTGGCGATGCAGCATCATAAGAGCTTTACGGAACGACTAAAAGATTTTCCGGTTACCGTTGAATATGTAAATCGGTTTAGATCTACTAAAAAGGTAAAAGAGGTTTTGCGAAACCTAAAAGAAGGCAAGGTGGATATCCTTATAGGTACACATAGAATTGTGGGTAAAGATGTTGAATTCAAAGATTTGGGACTCTTAATCATTGATGAAGAGCAAAAATTCGGTGTGGGTGTAAAAGACAAATTAAAAACCCTAAAACAAAATGTGGATACACTCACTTTAACGGCTACCCCAATTCCAAGAACACTACAGTTTTCTATGATGGGGGCAAGAGATCTATCCATTATTAATACGCCACCTCCAAACAGACAACCTGTAGAAACGGAGATACATACATTTAATGAAGAGATTTTTAAAGATGCAATTAGTTATGAAATTGCACGTGACGGTCAAGTTTTCGTTATCAATAATAGAGTGGCCAATTTAGAGGAAATTGCCGTAATGATTCGAAGGTTGGTTCCAGGCGCGCGCGTAGTGACTGGTCATGGCCAGTTAGAAGGTAAGGAGCTAGAGAATAGAATGATGGCCTTTGTGAATGGAGAATATGATGTTTTGGTAGCCACCACAATTATTGAATCCGGATTAGATATTTCTAACGCAAATACTATTTTAATTAATAATGCCCAACATTTTGGTTTAAGCGATTTGCACCAAATGCGGGGGCGAGTGGGGCGTTCCAACAGAAAAGCTTTTTGCTATTTAATTGCACCGCCATTATCCACTTTAACTAGTGAAGGAAGAAAGAGGCTAGAAGCCATTACCCAATTTTCTGATTTGGGGAGTGGGATTAATATTGCCATGCGCGATTTAGATATTCGTGGAGCAGGGGACTTGTTAGGGGGAGAACAAACCGGATTTATTAGCGAAATAGGGTTTGATATGTACCAGAAAATTTTGGATGAGGCTATCCAAGAGCTAAAAGAAACAGAGTTTAAAGAAATGTATGCCCATGAGGAAATGGAATATGTTCGAGATGCTTCTTTTGAAAGTGATTTGGAAATTCTTATTCCAGATGCCTATGTTCAAAATGTTTCAGAAAGATTGAAATTGTATAAAATTTTAGCGGAGGCGAAAAAGGAAGCAGATTTGGAAATTTTCCGGAAAGAATTGAAAGATCGTTTTGGTCCTTTACCTAAAGAAACAGAATTGCTTATTGATTCGGTGAAACTCAAATGGAAAGCCATGGAAATTGGTTTTGAACGTTTGGTGTTAAAAGGGAAAAAGCTAATTGGTTATTTTGTAAGTAATCAAAAGTCCACATATTACGAAAGCCCCGATTTTCATCGCGTTTTGGATTTTGTGCAACGATATCCTAAAAAGGCGCAATTGAAACAAAAAAATAATAAGCTAAGTATTGTTTTTGAGCATATTACATCTATTGAATCTGCGAATACGCTACTGAAGGGTATTCTGGAGTTTAAAAAATAGCTACCTGTTTTTAGCCTAATTTATTTTCTTTTACATTTTTTTTATAATGTTTTTTTTTATTTCGATAACACGAATTGAAACCTGCATATATTTGCAAACTTATTTCAGTATTTAAGGTTAAATCACTGATAATTAACACATAAAAAAATGCAGAATATTGAGAATATTGAATTGCAATTCTTAACCCTTAATGATTATCAAGAGTTAAAAAGTGCGATGATTGAAGCATATTCAAATATGCCAAATTCGTATTGGAGTGAAAAACATATTGATTTACTTATAAAAAAATTCCCTGAAGGTCAGGTGGTTATTAAAGTAAATAATGAACTAGCTGGTTGTGCATTATCCATTATTGTGGATTATGATCAGTTTGATGAGCATCATACCTACAAAGAAATTACAGGAAATTATTCTTTTGATACCCATAAAAAGGATGGAGATGTTCTTTACGGCATTGATGTTTTTATAAAATCTGAGTTTAGAGGTTTACGTTTAGGTAGAAGGCTTTACGATTATCGAAAAGAACTTTGTGAGAAATTAAATCTTCGTGGAATAGCCTTTGGTGGACGAATCCCAAATTATCATAAACATGCTGATTCAGTAACTCCTAAGGAGTACATTGAAAAGGTGAAAAGGAAAGAAATTCACGACCCGGTATTAAACTTTCAAATTTCGAATGATTTTCATCCCGCAAAAATTCTTAAGGGATATTTAGAAGGGGATAAGGCATCTAGTGAGTTTGCGGTGTTGCTCGAATGGGATAATATTTATTACGAAAAAAGCCATAAAAGGGCTGTAACTAAAAAGAAAATTGTTCGCCTAGGTCTTATTCAATGGCAAATGCGCTTATATAAGAACTTAGAAGAACTGATGCAGCAAGCGGAATACTTTATTGATGCAGTTTCTGGTTATAGATCTGATTTCGCTCTTTTTCCAGAATTTTTTAATGCACCGCTTATGGCTGATAATAATCATTTGTCAGAATCGGAAGCTATTAGAGAATTAGCAAAACATACCGCGAGTATTGTACAAAGATTTTCAGAGTTGGCAATTTCCTACAATATCAATGTGATTACGGGAAGTATGCCTGAAATTAAGGATGATTTGTTGTATAATGTGGGTTACTTATGTAAAAGAGATGGGACTTTAGAAAGGTATGAGAAATTACATGTAACTCCCGATGAAGCTAAGGTTTGGGGTTTACAAGGAGGGAACACGCTAAAAACCTTTGATACCGATTGTGGTAAAATAGGCATCCTAATTTGTTATGATTCCGAGTTCCCAGAACTCAGCCGATTATTGGCCGATGAAGGTATGGATATTCTATTTATTCCTTTCTTAACAGATACTCAAAATGGGTATTCGCGAGTAAGAAATTGTGCTCAAGCTCGCGCCATAGAAAACGAATGTTATGTGGCTATTGCAGGTAGTGTAGGTAATTTACCAAAGGTGCATAATATGGACATTCAATTTGCCCAATCCATGGTATTTACGCCTTGTGATTTCTCCTTTCCTGCTAATGGAATTAAAGCGGAAGCCACGACCAATACAGAGATGATTTTGATAGCAGACGTTGACATTGATTTGCTTCGAGAACTTAATCAATTTGGTAGTGTCCGGAATTTAAGAGATAGAAGAACGGATATATTTGATTTAAGAAAATTAAATCCGGGTTCTAAGTAAATGCTTTAATATAAACTTAAACAAATAGAGCCATCCGTCATTTGACGGATGGCTCTATTTCCATTTATTATACTTTCTGTATGGCTTCTTGGTATCCAAACATACCGTGAGATTTAATGGTTTTGGCCACTTTATTGGGTACCATTTTTTCCCATCCTGGTTTATGATTTTTAATCATGGCAATCACATCATCAGAAAAGATAGTAAGCAATTCTCTATTGCAATTCTTCATATCTTCTATCTGCTTATTTTCAACTAAATACATATACAAATGACGCAATTTATCATCGATCTGCATTGATTGGCAATCATGTAAGTTTCCATCTGTTCCATCTGCAGCTGGATAAATCAAAAGTTTGACATTTCGACCAAACAAACGTCCAAAAGATTCCAAAATCCCACCTTTTAATTTGGTATAATAATTTGGATTAAAAATTTGCTCCAAGTTATTTATTCCCAGTAAAACACCAATTTTTCTTTCTTGGTTAATGTCTGATAAATAATTGGTTAACTTGTAGTAATGTTGAAAATTGGTAATAATTACTGTTTGCCCTAAAGAACTTAAAATATCCACTCTATCCATGAAGTCACGTTCATTTTTAGAGTCGTCTCCTACTAAAAGATTATTCAAAGACAACTCTGAAAGGACAATAAGATCTTTTTTCGAGACATCTTCTTCTTGTACAAATTGTCGATAACCTGTAAGAAGCATATCAACATTTACAAGAGTAGGAGGGCGAAATCGTCCACGGAGTACAAGTATATTTTTCTTATACAAGATTTCTGATGCTTGAATGTTATTACCATCCGGTCCAAACATAGCAACAGGTGTTAGTCCTAATTTAACCAGTTTTAAGCTAATTAATCTATTATCTACGTTTTTGAAATCAGGTCCGTTTAAGTTGAACATGTCAATTTCCACACGATCTCTACTTAAACCATCCATCAATGAGGTCAAAAACTCTTTAATGGAGTGCGTGTTATGATATACGCCATGAATTAAATTCACACCTAACCTTCCGATAGCCTTTTGTTGCAATAGCGGGTCATTGTCATGTAAAATCACATGCAATACTATTTTATTCGGAATAGTATTTGGTTTACGTTGAAACACAATTCCCATCCAACCGTGGCCTTGATTTGTTTTATGAAAATTCAATGTTTCAATGGTATCCGCAAATGCGAAGAACAAGGTTTCATCACGCCTATCAGACAGCTTACTAGTGATGTTTGCATAATCATGTTCCATCATACGAGAAAGTCGTTCCTTACTTACAAAACGTTTTCCTTCTCCATAAATGGCATTTGATATTTTTTTATCGTAAGCAGATTGAGTAAGTGCAATAGTACCTGAAGCCCCACCAGCCTGAAAAAAATTAGCGGCAACCTCTTGCCCGGCGCCAATTTCGGAAAATGACCCATAAATATTTGGGTTTAGATTTACGGCAAGTGCTTTTTCGTTGACTGTTAGTTTTCTAAAATTATCCATTCGTTTGTTTTTGGCGCGGCAAAATTATTTTGAAATATTTTAATAATCGCATATATAGCCACTTTTCTTCTTTAAATAAAATAATAATTTCAACGTATTAACTTTCTGATATTCTAGAAATTAACGGATCCATTAATTGCTGTTTGTTTATTGTATAAGCGCAATCAAAATGTCTTTGTGGACATTCATTTTTTCCATGGATACCACAAGGTCTACATTCTAGATTTTTACGGGTTTCAATAACCGTATTCTCATCTGATAACGGAGTGAATCCAAATTGTGGTATAGTAGAACAAAACAGGGATGCAACAGGTGCATTCATAGCGGAGCATAGATGTAGTGGACCTGAATCATTTACATAATTTAACTTCGATTTTGAAAGTAAAGCTGCCGATTGAAGAAAGGAAAGCTTTCCAGCTAAATTTTTAGGAGTATTGCTTTTGCTTAAAGCGATAAGTTCTTCATTTTTAATGGAGTCATCTGGTCCTCCCAATAAAAAAATGGTTAGATCCGAAGGCACCATATCAATAAATTCTGCCCATTTTTCTGCAGGATACTGTTTTGTAAACCAAACAGAAGTAGGAGAGATGGTTATAAATGGACTATGTGTAAACTGCTTTATAAAGGCAAAATCGTTTTCGCTTGGATAGAGTTTTGGTTTAGCTAAATCAGCAGTTGTAAATGACTCTATTAGTTGTTGGTTACGTTCAACTTCGTGGGTGCCGTTGCCAATTTCATGTGTATAGGAGTGGGTAAATCCAAATGAAAATGGATTTTTTGTAAACCCAGATTTTATTTTAGCACCCGATAAGGCGGTTAAAAAACCAGTGGATCCAAACCGTTGGGTATTAATAACCGCATCATATTTGGATTTTCGAATTTGTTGAAGAATTTGGAATAGGTTTTTATACTTCGAACCTTTTTTGTCCCAAATTAGAATTTCATTCAAAAAAGGGTGCTTTTTTAAAAGTGCTTCATTTCCTTTTCGAACTAACAGATCAATTTTAGCACTCGGAAAACTCGCATGAATTTTCTCAACTAAGGCAGTAGCTAATATTACATCCCCAATAAATGCAGTTTGGATAACTAAAATGTGATTTAATTTGGCTGACATATTTGGTTATACCGCTACGCTAAAGTTACGTAAGGCATCGTTTAAGGAGGTTTTTTTATCGGTACTTGGTTTACGCTTTCCAATAATTAAAGCTACTGGAACACTGTATTTTCCCGCTGGAAATTCTTTTTCGATTGTACCGGGAATTACAACTGACCTAGCCGGTACTACACCTTTGTATTCAATTGGTTCTGGACCAGATACATCAATAATTTTTGTTGACATAGTTAAAACCACGTTAGCCCCTAAAACGGCTTCTGTTTCTACTCGAACTCCCTCAACAACAATACATCTAGATCCAATAAAACAATTATCCTCAATAATTACAGGAGCTGCTTGTAAAGGTTCTAAAACACCTCCAATACCAACACCTCCTGATAAGTGAACATTCTTTCCAATTTGGGCACAAGAACCCACCGTTGCCCATGTGTCAACCATAGTTCCGTTATCCACATACGCGCCTATATTCACGTAAGAAGGCATCATGATTACATTTTCTGAAATGTATGAGCCGTAACGTGCTATGGCGTGAGGGACTACCCGTACACCTTTTTTAGCGTAACCCGTTTTTAATTTCATTTTATCATGAAATTCAAACGGACCCACTTCAATAGTTTCCATTTTTTGAATAGGGAAATATAGAACTACTGCTTTTTTAACCCATTCATTAACTTTCCATCCTGTATCGGTAGGTTCAGCAACGCGAAGTTTACCAGAATCAATTTGTTCAATGACATTCCTAATGGCGTTTTGAACGGATTCGTCTTTTAATAAATCACGGTTTTCCCAGGCTTGCTCAATTATTTCTCTCATAGTATTGTGCTCAACTTTAAGGTTGCAAAAGTACGGTAGATATCACTAACAGCCTAACAATTACGGTTGTTTCAAAAATGTGTTACGCCATTTTGGAATATAAAAAAAGGGCCAATTTCAATGAAAAAGACCCCTTTAGGTTATTTACTAAAACTCTTACTTAATGCGGTATATATTCTCTTACCAAACCATACACGAATGTGCCTAACATTGCGGCAGCTATGAAAATGGCAAATACGGTATATCCACTACCAATTAAAACGAACATCATTCCAGAACATACGCCAGTTAAGGCCCAGCCCATACCGAAAATAATACCACCAATAATGTAGCGTGGCCAAGTATGAGCTTTAGGGTTAAACACTTTTGTTTCTCCAGTAGTAGTTTTCACAAACCCTCTTTTGAACAGTTGTGTAATAATTATTCCAAGTGTAACTCCTGAAATAATAATTCCATACATATGGAAACTTTGAAAGTGGAACATCTCAAAGATTCTGAAAAAAGAAACCATTTCGCATTTGAAAGCTCCAAATCCAAAAATAACTCCGACCATTATATATTTAAAAAATTTCATGATTCTAATTTTTGTTGATTGTTAAATTGGGATTTGCAGTATGTAAGGTAAAATCAGATAAGTCATTAGTAAACCGCCCACAAAGAAAAAGATGACGGCTACCAAAGAGGGCAATTGTAAATCAGCAATACCTGAAATAGCATGCCCAGAAGTACATCCTCCTGCGTATCTAGATCCAAAACCAATGAGGAACCCACCACCAATAATTACGATTAAACCGCGAAGGGTAAATAAGGACTCCCAGCTATATAAATTCCAGAAATCCGAAATTACCGGGTTTTCAATAGTAGCAGCAGGAACAATAGGAACTTCACCATACACGAGTTGAGCACCTTCCACACCCGCGGAAATTTCGTTTAAGGTTTCAATAGTTGCCTCAGAAATATGGGCGTTTTGGCCTGGAGAAAAGTAATTTGCAGCCATATAGCCTCCAAAAAGAGCACCTAAAGCCACCATTAAATTCCAACCTTGTGCTTGCCAGTCGAAATTAAAGAAATCTGAAAAATCACCTGCTCCATCTGCTGCACACATGGTGCGAAGATTCGCAGATAAACCGAATTCCTTCCCAAAAAGCAACAATAAAAATAATGTGATTGCGATAACAATTCCGCCTGCCCACCAAGGCCAGGGTGCGCTTAAAATGGCGTGAATTTCATTTATAAATTCCATAGTTTTTGTATTAAATGTATAACTAAATTTGCGAGGATAAAGATATAGTTAATTATATATATGAAGTACTGACTTATCTTTTCTAATATTCAAACATTTATCAATTTTTAGCCACATGGTTTCGTTTCAAATTAAATTAAAATATTTAAAATCAATATCTTACATTATTTTCTTTTTTGGATTTTTTATTCTGCTAAATGCATGTACCAATTCCAATAAGGAAGAAAATAGTCAGAGTGAAGAGTTGATTTCCGAACATACAATGGTGGTATCTGCGCATCCTTTAGCCAGTCAGGTAGGTTTGGAAATATTAGAAAAGGGAGGTAACGCATTTGATGCTGCAGCGGCAGTTCAATTTGCTCTGTCAGTAGTGTATCCACGAGCAGGGAATATTGGAGGTGGAGGATTTGCCGTTTACAGACAATCAAATGGCGAAGTGGGAACTTTGGATTTTAGGGAAAAAGCACCGCTTTTGGCTTCTGAAACGATCTATTTGGATAGCCTGGGAAATGTTATTCCAGATAAAAGTAAATTGGGTATTTTTTCTGTTGGAGTTCCGGGTACAATTGCTGGTATGGAAGCATTGCACCGAAAATATGGTAAAATTCCTTGGGATAAAATAGTAGCACCTTCTATTGAATTGGCATTAATTGGATTTCCATTAACCAAAGGAGAAGCGGATGTTTTAAATCGATACAAAACAGCATTCCTGGAACAAAATACGGGTTCTAATCCTTACGTAAAAGAAACAGAATGGGTGGAAGGTGATTCCATAATTTTAACCACGTTGGGTGAATCGCTTTTTAGAATTGGGGAAAAGGGATCTCAAGAATTTTATAGAGGATTGGTAGCTAAACAAATTGTAAAAGAATCTAATAAACGAAATGGATTAATTACTTCGGATGATTTGTATAATTATGAACCTATTTGGAGAATACCTGTGTCCGCACAAATAGGAGAGTATACGTTTTACTCCATGGGACCTCCTTCAAGTGGAGGAATTGCATTAATTCAATTACTTAAAGGAGCACAATCCTTTGAAATTTCCAAATATGGTCATAACAGCGCAAAAGCTATTCATTTGATGACAGAGCTTCAAAGGCGTGTGTTTGCGGATCGAGCAACTCATTTAGGAGATCCTGATTTCCTTAAAATTCCACAAGAACTATTGCTTTCTGATTTGTATTTAAATGATCGAAATTCATCCATTAACTTATCTAAAGCTACTCCTTCAGAAGAGGTAAAATCCGGTACCGTAGAGGTAATTGAAAGCCATGAAACTACGCATTTTAGTATTGTAGATAAATGGGGGAATGCTGTTTCCATTACTACTACCCTGAATGGAAATTTTGGATCAAAAGTTCTAGTTTCTGGTGCGGGTTTCTTTTTAAATAATGAAATGGATGATTTTAGTATTAAACCTGGGGTTCCCAATCAATTTGGACTGGTTGGAGGAAAAGCTAATGCCATTCAGCCAGAGAAGCGAATGTTAAGTAGTATGTCGCCAACCATAGTAGAAAAAAATGGTCAATTATTTATGGTGGTTGGAACTCCTGGTGGATCAACCATAATTAATACTACTTATCAAACCATTCAAAATGTTATTTCATACGATATGACTATGCAAGAAGCCGTAAACGCATCAAAAACACATAGCCAATGGTTGCCAAATAGGTTGTTTTATGAAACCAACCAAATTGATTCGGTCGTTTTGGACTCTTTGATTTTGATGGGGCATCAATTAGAGGATTGGGATAAGATTGGGAAAATGAGCGCCATTTTGATATTAGATGGTGGGAAATTAGAAGGTGCTCCCGATTATTTACGTGGAGAAAATTCTGCAGCTGGAAATTAGAGATGTTTTTTTTAACCGATAAAATTCAATTCCCAAGCTCTGTTTGGGCGAGTCCTGAAGGAATTATTGCCGTTGGCGGTGACTTATCCCCCGAACGACTTTTGGAAGCCTATAAGAATGGAATTTTCCCATGGTTTAATGAAGGTTCAGAGATTTTGTGGTGGGCGCCAGACCCTCGATTTGTTTTGTTTATCAATGATTTGAAGATTTCAAAATCAATGCGCCAAGTTATGCGTTCCAATAAATTTTCAGTAACATACGATACTTGTTTTCCGGATGTAATTCGGAATTGCAAAACCTCAAATCGAGCAGGTCAAAGTGGCACGTGGATTACCAAAGAAATGGAGGATGCCTATTGCAAATTGCATGATTTAGGACATGCTCATTCTGTGGAAGTTTGGGAAGACCAAAAATTAGTTGGCGGCTTATATGGAATTTCTTTGGGAAAGGTTTTTTTTGGGGAGTCTATGTTTACGAAAGTGAGTAATGCCTCCAAACTTGGATTTATAACCTTAGTCAATGGATTGAGTTTAAAAGGTTTTAAGCTTATTGATTGTCAAGATTATACTGGTTATTTAGAGTCTTTAGGAGCTGATGAAATTCCGAGAACTGAGTTTGAGAATATTTTGAAAAAGGAAATTGTGATTCCGGGAAAAGTAGGGAAGTGGACTGATTGGTTGTAGGAGTCATTTTCTATCAATTTATTTTTGGCTGTCAGCTCGAATCACTCGAAGTCACAGCACAATAGGGTGTAATACTTTTTCTCTTGTTATATTTTAGAGAGGCATCCTCGTTCCTTTCTTCGAAAGGAATGTTTTTTGAGCAGCATAAAAGAAATCAAGAAGACTAAAATGTCATTTCTAGTGATTTCGTGGAAATTGTATCGAGAACAAAGGGCTGTTAAATTGCTTCTCGATGCAATCCTCACAAGCTCGAATTACTCAAAGTGACAACAACATAAAAAAAGCCTCTTTCCTTATGAAAAGAGGCTTGAAATTTAAGAAATTTTATTCTTAAGATTGTTTCATATGCACCACACGTTGTGGGAATGGAATTTCAATTCCAGCATCGTCAAGCGCAATTTTAATCGCTTCAATATTTGCAAAATAAGTTGGCCAATAAACGCTGGGATCAACCCAAAAACGAACCGATAAATCTACAGAGCTATCGCCTAAATTAGTCACAAAAACTTCTTTTGGTTCATCACTCATGATTCTTGTATCCTTTAAAAGTGTTTCCATGATAATATCACGCGATTTTTTGATATTCGCATCATATGAAATACCAATAGCTAAACGAGCTTGCACTTTTTCAGCATCCGAATAATTTGTGATAGAACCACTTCCTACGGCACTATTAGGAATAATTATCAAACGATTTTCTGGAGTTCTCATTTTGGTTACAAAAATTGAAATTTCTTCCGCTGTACCCATATGGCCACCAGCATCAATAAAATCACCCACTTTAAATGGTCTAAAAATCAGAAGCATTACACCACTAGCAAAATTGGATAAAGTTCCTTGTAATGCAAGACCCACAGCTAAACCAGCTGCTCCCAGAACGGCAATAAAGGATGTAGTTTCAATACCAACTTGACCAATAGCTACAATGAAAAGAGCTACTTTCAAGGTCCAAGAAAGTAAATTATGCAGGAAAGGACGCAGTGTAGGGTCTATTCCACGAGCTTCCATAACACGGTCAATTCCGTTGGTGATCGCGTTAATAATTTTTATACCAATCCATAAAATTAGTAAGGCAATAATTAGTTTTGGGGCATAGGAAATTACATAGTTTAACCCTGTGTCTAGATAATGTTGATAATCCATTTTGTTTAGTTGTTAAATTGGAAAAACAAAAGAATGGTTAATTATCGAAGTAAAAAATAAAATTCAATGAAAAGTTTGAAACTTGAATAGTTTCTTCAAAGTCAATCTTCTGATTAATTCCGTTATTGTAATCATAAACCACATTTTCAAATTTTGCCATTGATTGGGTGTAATTGTAAACAAGTGATAGGCCAAAAATCTCATTAAATCGATACCCCATCTGAATTTCAAGGTCGTATCCAAATCCATAGCCAATACTTGAATTTTGGGACATTTGCCGTTCAGATGAAAAATCAGAATAAATCATTTCAATATTTGGAGATGAAACTCCGTTAACTCCTAGTTTACCTGAAAACAAAAAGAAATACAAACCCTCAGAATAAGCAACGGTTGGTCCAAAATAAAAGGCGGTGATTTGCCAATTTGACGTATTGGCACTAATTATTTTTTCGGGAGTAATTTCTTCAACATATGAAATGAGTTTTTGCTGGTTAACGGGCATATTACTATAAGAAACCATTCCGCTAAATGAAAAGCGTTCATTTATTTGAAAGCCCATTCCTGCTTTGGCAAACCAGCCGTTATCTGCAAACCCTTGAAACCCCAGGCCTTTTGGTTCCCCCGAAAATGGTCCTATTGGAAGAGTTATTCCCGAGGAAAAACTTGCAAAATCATAGTTTCTAAACCCATTATAGCTACTAGCTTCAGGCTTGATATATTTGTAATACGTCTGTGAATTAGCAGTAAAGCCAATAAAGCAAAGTAATATTACGCCTATATATTTCATTATTAATAGAATAGGGCTCTAATGTATTCAAAATAATTCAAAGTATCAATTACTTATAGCCAATTTCTGAAGTAAGGGGTATTTTACTTCTCATAAAAGTCCCTACTCCAGTGGCTATAAGCTTTCCAGTATCCGAAAAAAGGCTAGCCTCTGTGATTATTAGCTTAATGGAATGGGATGAAACAGTTGCTTTAGCAGACAATGCACCCTGTGAAACGGGCCGTAAAAGTTTGATATTGAAATTTGTGGTGAGCACAAATACATCCGACACAAGCGAATTTGCAGCGAAAAAAGAGGCATCGTCCAGTAATTTGAAATATACAGACCCATGCAAAGCGTTTGCGGCATGAAAGAATTTGGACTCTACTTTTTGAGAAATTTCTGCCATGCCAGATTCAATTGTCAACGTTGGATTATATATATTGTTAATAGGCGCAGCATTGTACATGTGTATTAATTTCTGAAAATGGGTATTCATAGTCCGCAATTTAATAGGTCCAATTTACAATTTGAAAAACATAAAAACAGGCATAAAGTGTAATTTCTCCTTTTATTATAGACTTGAAAGTTTACTTTTATGACTTAATTGATAGGAGAATGATAACGTTAGAAAAAGGCAAAAGAACTATTATTCAATTACTTGATAATGCATCTGTTGAATTTAAAAATGATCGGTATGTGAGTCGTAAAACAGATAATGGATGGGATTCATATTCCTTTTCGGATGTCAAGAAAAATAGCGATTTTGTTGCCGTATCCTTGATAGAAGCTGGTTTTACACCAAAACAAAACTTTGCTATTTTGAGTGAAGGAAGCCCAATGTGGGTAATGAGTGAATACGCAGTTTTAAACATAAATGCTGTTTCGGTACCTTTATCTGTAAAACTTTTACCTGAAGAAATTCCATTCAGACTAAACCATGCGGATGTTCAAGGTATTTTCACTTCTAAAAATCATTTACCTAAGGTATTGTCCATTTTGAATGAAGTGGATAATAAGGATATGAAAATAATTTTCATGGATGAAGACCATGAATACTTTGAGATTGAAATGGCCAACGCTGGAATCCCTCTTTCTAGAGGACTATTATTTTGGGAAGCTATTCGTAATGGCGAAAAGAAATTCGTTGAATTTCAACCGAAATTAGATAAAATAAGAAACTCCATTGATGAAAATGACATCGTGAATATTTCCTATACTTCTGGCACGACTGGAAACCCAAAAGGAATAATGCTAACCCATTTGAATTATTACAGTAATGCGCGAGATGGAATAACTGTTTTTAAGCTGAAAAAGAACTTCCGAACTTTGGTTATCCTCCCAGTAGATCACTCTTTTGCTCATACCGTAGCATTATATGGTGCGTTGTTTAAAGCATTGGATTTGTTCTTTTTAGATACTCGGGGCGGAGTTACTCATGCAATAAAAAACATTCCTATAAACTTAAAGGAAGTCAGACCCCAATTTTTGCTTACCGTTCCTGCATTATCGGGAAATTTCATCAATAAAATGAAAGAAGGGGTTAAGGAAAAAGGCGAATTGATAAATGGAATATTTGAGCGCGGAATACAAGCTGGCACGAGAATTTATGGTAATGGATTTAACCCAATATCATCTATAATAAAAGGAACAAATTGGTTTAATTATACGATTGCAAACGCTCTAATTTTTGGTAAATTGGCTGATGTGTTTGGTGGAGAATTAGAATTTATGGTTGGTGGAGGGGCTTTATTAGATATAAAGCAACAGGAATTTTATAAATCTATTGGAACTCCCATTTTTCAAGGATATGGCTTAACCGAGGCAGCTCCTATAATTTCTTCCAATACTCCATTCCAGCATAAATTAGGAACATCTGGAAACGTCATGCCTAGTATTACATGCAAAATTATGCGGAATGCAAACGAAGAGGCTAAAACGAATGAGGTAGGGGAGATTGTTATTCAAGGAGATAATGTGATGAAGGGGTATTATAAAAATACTATTGCGACTGACTTGGCCTTAAGAGATGGTTGGTTATGGACCGGTGATTTAGCGTATTATGATGAGGATGGTTTTTTAGTGGTAACGGGAAGAAATAAGGCCCTATTAATTTCTGAGGATGGCGAAAAATACTCTCCAGAAGGTATTGAAGAAGCCATTGTAAATTGCAGTAAAATATTTACGCATGTGATGTTGTACAACGACCATAATAAAATCACAACGGCAGTGGTAAGTATTGATCCATCAAAAAGGTCCCTTTTTCGAAATCGTTCCAAAACGGACGGGTACCAATTCATTAAGGATGAATTTAATGCATTTTTAAACGATAGGACGTATAGGCATATTTTTCCATCTAAATGGGTTCCAAAAATATTCTACATAGCCCCTGAGCCTTTTAATGAAGAAAACCAAATGGTAAATTCTACCCTTAAAATGGTGAGATACAAAATTGCTAAGAGGTATGCTCCGGAAATTGAAATAATGAACTCCCATGGCGGAAGTAAGAGAATTGATGAAATAAATTTAAAGACCATTGAACAATGAGAAAATTTATTATCGGTTTAGCTCTTCTTAGTCTTTTTGTTTCTGGGTTTGCGCAAAAAAAAGTCTCTTTAATAGTTCCGGAAATTATTGTTCAAGGTATTGATTTTGATATAATTATTAACTATGATAGGGCGGACTCAAACTCCACTGTTTTTCTCAATTCAGTTCCACAAAATTTTGAAATAGATCCGAATGGTCAAATTCTTATTTCGTATGCATCAACGGAAAAGGAAAGTTTAATTGTACAGGTCAATAATGAAAAAGCACATATAGAAATTAACCCAATCCCTCAATGGTTATCCATAATTCCGCCAATGCTCGCAATTTTACTGGCATTGTTATTTAAGGAAGTAATTAGCTCTTTATTTATTGGGATTTTATCTGGGACCTTAATAATTTCTTTTTATGCCAAAGGTTTTAGTGGGTTATTATCTGGGTTTTTACAAACTATTGATACCTACGCTATTAATGCAATAAATAGTTGGTCCCACATTGCAGTAATTGTCTTTTCCATGTTTATTGCCGCTGTGGTAAGTATTATTTCTAAAAATGGAGGAATGCGCGGTGTTGTAAACCGACTAGAGCCTTATGCGAAAAACCCAAAAAGTGGGCAATTGGTCATTTGGTTTATGGGGATACTCATTTTTTTTGATGACTATGCAAATACCTTGGTAGTAGGTAATACCATGCGGCCCGTGGCAGATAGATTGAAAATTTCTCGCGAAAAATTAGCCTATTTAGTGGATTCAACCGCAGCTCCCGTTGCTGCCATTGCTTTTGTAACTACATGGATAGGTGCAGAATTGGGTTATATAGAATCCGGACTAAGTCATTTACCTGAAGTAACTGAATCACCTTATGGGGTATTTTTACAATCGTTAAAATACGCGTTCTATCCCATTTTTACTTTGGCATTTATGCTGATGCTTATTTTTAAAGGAAAAGATTTTGGACCCATGCTGCAGTTTGAAAAAAATGCACGAAATGCTGCGGAAGACAAAAGTTTTTCTGGAGAAAGTGTAGAGAGTGAATTCACTTCCAAAGAGGGGGTTAATCCTCTGGCCTTTAATGCAATAATTCCTATTTTGGTTATTATTATTGGGGCTATTGTTGGGATGTTAGTTACGGGCTATCATTCCACTGATTTGGTTTCCATTTCGCAAGAAAGTGCATTTAGAAAACTTTCTATTGTGATTGGAAATTCCGATTCATACAAAGCCCTTGTGTGGTCTTCTTTTTCGGGTGTAGTAGTAGCTGTTATTATGACCATATCCCAAAGAATAATGAAATTGGAAGAAACAATTGAATCTGGTATAGCCGGATTCAAAACCATGATTCCTGCAATGGTTATTTTGATTTCTGCTTGGTCATTAGCTGGGATTACAGAAGACATGCAAACAGCGGTTTTTTTACAAGGTTTATGGAGTGATTCTTTTTCTCCAGTTTTTGTTCCTGCAGTAGTGTTCATTATTTCAGGGTTGGTTTCATTTTCTACGGGTTCATCCTGGGGCACAATGGCTATTTTATATCCTTTGTTGTTACCTGCATCCTATCATATAGCCATTGAAGGAGGTTTATCACATGAAGAAGCTATGATCATATTCTATAACGTAGTTTCGGTAGTTTTAGCAGGTAGTGTTTTCGGAGATCATTGTTCTCCTATTTCCGATACAACCATATTGAGCTCATTAGCCACCTCATGTAATCATTTAAATCACGTAAAAACGCAAATGCCCTATGCCTTAACAGTGGGAGTAGTGGCCATTGTGATAGGGTCAATCCCGGCTGCTATGGGTGTTTCCTCCTTTATTACCATGCCATTGGGATTAATGGTTTTGTACGGAGTTGTTCACTTTTATGGTAAGCCTACGGATGGTTAATGAAAAGAAATCGCTGAGCTAAAGAACCAAAAGTTCTTCAACGCAGCGAATCTTAGGATAAGTATTAGGGTGTTTTGTCTAATTCGAAGGAACCTGTTCCGTTTCTTTCGCTTTTGAAAGTAATTGTACCTCACTTACGAGTATCTCTGTTTTGTAATGGGTTACGCCATCTTTTTCATAAGTTGAATGATTAAGCTTTCCTTCAATTGCCACTTCTTGACCCTTTGTACAAAATTTTTCAATAATTCCCGCAGTAGGTCCCCAGGCAACCACATTATGCCATTGTGTATCGGTAACACGCTCCCCATTTTTGTTTTTATAGGATTCATTCGTGGCGATAGAAAATTTCGCTAATTTTTTCCCTCCATCGAAATTTACGATTTCTGGGTTTTTTCCTAAGTTCCCGATTAATTGAACTCTGTTTCTTAAAGTACTCATAGTGTTATGTATTTAATTAATAATAGAATTACGTTTTGTGGTTTGTCGATATTGACAAGGCAAATATTTATCACGTAAAAAACTTTATTCGGTACTTAAATGCTTACTAGTCGTTTGTAACCGTTTGTCACCAGATAATAAAATGGAATTAGTGTTAGTAAATTAAATGGAATGCAAGCGTGGCCTTTATTTTATTGGTACATTTGCACCAAGAGCATTTTAGCTTAGTTGTACTTTAAATTTTTTAGATGGAAAAGTGGGATTAGGGTGAAAAGTTTGATAACCAAAAATTTTAAGAAGTAAATATGGCGAAATCGCAAGAAACATTTAACAAAAAAGAAAAAGAGAAAAAACGTTTAAAGAAAAAAAAGGAAAAACAACTTAAACGTGAAGAGAGAAAGTTGCAACCTAAGGTAAGCGGATTCGAAAACATGATTGCGTATGTGGATGAGTTCGGTCAATTAACAGATACTCCGCCAGATCCAGCAAAAAGAATTAAAGTAGAAGCTTCAAGTATTGAGTTGGGTGTACCAAAAAGAGAGAAAGAAGAACCTGTGGATTTAACGGGTAAAGTTGACTTTTTTGATACGTCAAAAGGCTTCGGCTTTATTAGAGAAACAAATACGGATGAGAAATATTTTGTTCATGTAAATGGCTTGTTAGAAGACATTAAGGAGGGTGATATTGTTACTTATGAACTAGAGAAAGGAATGAAGGGAATGAACGCTGTCCGCGTTAAATTAGTGAAAAAGTAGTACGTTAATACTAGTTTTATATAAAATATGCCGAGGAATTTATTTACTCGGCATTTTTTGTGGTTTTTATTTTTTTAGGTAAATCTTTAAAAATAAAATTTAAGAATCAACTGTAAGTTTGAAACGATTGCTTTTTCCTGTGCACTTTCCAAATACACGTCATATAAATTAAATGAAACACCTAACTCAAAATCTGTTGACCCCGTGTAGCCAATTCTACTGGTAAAAAAATTGGAAACACCTCCATTATTCATAACAACATCTGGGAATGAAGTTAAACCATATCCAATTGATAATCCGACAGGAACTTTTTGACTGTGTACATTTTCCCACATAAATAATGTTTCAAAATAAATTGTGGATAGACGCCTAAAATTACACCTATATTCTGCGTTTATGGAAAAATAAAATGGAGAATTTTAAAAAAGTTATAAAAGAGTATTTCTTCTCGGAAGGAGTAATACGTAGGAATTAAATTAAGTGCTCATCCTGCAAAAAAGTTAAAACGCTTATGGCTTCTTCTCGTTCATTAATTGGAAATGAGTCGATAATGGTTTTGAAATCCATTTTCTGTTCGGCTAATTGTTTAATTTTATTAGAAATGTTTTGAAAGGAAATTGAATTTAATTTAGACTTGTTTTTATTAAGGCATACATCGCAAATCCCACAATTTTCATGACTTTCAATTCCAAAGTATTGCATCAATACTTGATTTCTGCATTGGGTTTTTGTCGTAAGAAAATGTTCGAATGCATCCAACCTTGTTTTGGCTAATTCCTTTTGCTGTAAATAATTTTCTGGGCTTATTCGTAAGTTTTTTTCTGTGAGGATTTCTTCCGTAAATGTTATCCAAGGGGTTTCAGACTGTTCCAAATAATCAATTAGTCCCAATTTAGCTAATTGACGAAAGTGACGTACAATTTCCTTCCGATCAATTTGAATTCGCTGGGCTAAAAGGGATTCGTTAATGGTTTCAAATCCATCAAATAACCCAGTATACGAGCGTAATAATACATCAATTGACTTTCCAATATTTTTATCCGTAATTCCAAAGCCATATAACTTTTGTTGAAATGTTGTAATATGTATTCTAGAAGGACTTCTGGCGGATTCGGAAAGACTTACATAACCTTCCTTCTCTAGAAATTTTAACGAACTAAAAACGGTTATAGGCTTTAGATTAAACCGTTTACAAAACACTCCGATTTCAAAGGCGAAAGATCGATCTTTCCCTGTCCCAGGTGGCAAAACATAATAATTAGTAAGTGCTTTATACACATTTTTGATAACAGGTATTTCAGGAAAAGACAAAGCTAAACGCGCCCTCAAATCAATTAAATCACTTTGACTATATAGGGTAATTGCCCATGCCTTGTTGCCGTCTCGACCAGCTCGACCGGCCTCCTGATAATAGGCTTCAATACTCATTGGAAGATTTTGATGAAGTACAAATTTCACATCAGGTTTGTCAATTCCCATTCCGAAGGCATTTGTAGCGCACATAATGGGTGTAGTGTTATTCATCCAATTTAAACGAGCATTTTCACGTTCTTCATGGGTAAGCCCTCCGTGGTAAAAATTAGATTTTAAGCCTTGAGAGTTTAACCATTGCGAAAAATCACGTGCGTTTTTTCGGGTGTATCCATAGATAATACTTGAGGGACTATTGTTTTTTTCTAAAATACTGTGAATCCGATTGGCCTTATTATCCGATTTTAGGAGATAGTAGGATAGATTTTTTCGTTCAAAATTACCGGTTATGAATTGAACGTTTTTTAAGTTTAGCAACTGTTTAATATCTGTAACCACCTTCGGTGGAGCACTTGCTGTCAAAGCTAAAATAGGGGTGTTTGGTTTCAGTTCTCGAAGAACATTCAATTTCAAATAACTTGGTCTAAAATCAAAACCCCACTGAGAAATACAGTGTGCTTCGTCAATGGCAAAAAACGACACGTTCATGTCTCTTAATTTTTGCTGAAATAAGTCACTTGAAACACGTTCAGGAGAGACGTATAGAAATTTATATTTACCGTAAACCACATTTTCTAAAGCAATTATGAGTTCTTTAAAACTCATATTGGATGAAATAGCAATGGCGGAAATCCCTCGTTTTTTAAGACCTTCAATTTGGTCGTTCATTAAGGCGATTAATGGCGAAATGACAATTGTTACTCCTTCTAGTAGAACACCTGGTACTTGATAACATATGGATTTACCCCCACCAGTAGGAAGCAAAGCTAAGGTGTCGTTTTTTGCAAGAATACTGGAAACAACCTTTTCTTGATCTGGTCGGAAACTTTCAAATCCCCAATACTTCTGAAGTGTTTTTGTTGCTTTTTCTTGCATTGTTTATAAAGAAAAGAGGCTAATCATAGATTGGTTTTCTACGGTTAGCCTCTTCAAAAGTACATTATTAATTATGTGATTACTCCATCACAATTTGTAGTGTATGTGTTTGACTATTGACCGTAATAATCATAAAGTAAACACCTGTTGCATTTTTTGAAATATCAATACTTTCAATAAAATTGGAGTTTTGAGATTCAATTGTATGGGTATAAACTATTTGCCCTGTAAGATTTCTTATCACTAAATCTGCTCCATTTGCAAGTAATTCGCTACCTAACTCGATATTGAATTTTCCCGCATTTGGATTCGGAAATAAGCGAACGTTGTTTTCATTGAAAATGGTTGGAACGGAAACAGAATTAATGTTCACCGTGTCTTTCACCAAACATCCATTAGCATCAACTACATACACAAAGTAGGTCCCTGCGGCTAAATTTGTGAAATAATTACTAGAGGTGAAGCTTAAACTGTCTTTGCTGTAATAGTAAATAGGTGTTCCACCTTGAACATCAAGATAAATTGCTCCATCGGTTGCAGAACTTGATGAAGCAGGCACAATCGAATCTGTTACAATTAGCGGCAATGGTTCAGTGATTATATTAGAATCCTTTTGAGAAATACAGTTATTAGCATCCCTAATGTACACTGTGTAATTACCTGCAGTTAATGAATCAAAAAGAGTAGAGTTAACCCAATTCATATTATCTAAACTATATTGTATTGGAGAAGTTCCCCCATTTCCACTTACTATGATGTTTCCATTAGCGTTACCGTAGCAATCAATATTGCTTAGCGTAGTATTTATTTGGAATGTATCTGGTCCAACAATAGAAATAGGTACTTGCGATACACATGTGCCGTCTTTAACATAGATAACAAAATCCCCAGCAGTTAAATTACTTAGGACATTGCTCGATTGAAAAATTACGCTATCCACGCTATAAGTATACGTTCCAGAATTCCCTCCAATGGCAAAAATTTCAACCTCTGCGTTGGAATCGTTTGGACAAGAAATGTAAGCGGTTTGATGCGCAGTTGCCGTTAAACCATTACAAATATCATTTAATTGTAATTGTGCAATTCTTGTGGACCAAGTTGAACTAGGATTATATTCTCCTGTAAACCAAAATGTTGAGTCATCTGCAGGATCGACAACCATTGCGGCATAATCACCATACCGGTTATTGGAGTTTGAACCACCTCCAGCTACAATAGTTTGTTCGGTTAAAGTCATTACTCCTGGGGAGTCCCATACATTTCTTCCTGTAAATTTTAAGGATGGATATGTAGTACTACTTGAAACAGAATAGGCCAAACAAATAGATCCATTGGCGTTAATATCAATGGAACCCATCCAGCGACTATCAGCATCAGGTGCATAGGTGCCTTCTTGATATAATGTCCAGTTTGAGGTATCGGTTTTTCTAAATTCATACCATCGCATTCCTGCCCAGTCTGATCCATCAATATCCGTAACGTGACATCCAACAATAGATTCAAAAATACCAAAGTTTCGGTAGTTCATTCTATTCATGAAAACTTCTCGTAATGGATCTAATCTTGTCGTTGAATTTGGTTGTTTTATGGCTGAAAACGCAAAATAACCGTTCAAATCACTATCGAATTCACTTACCGTAAGAGTAGTAGGTCCAACAAATGGCGAACTTGAAGGTGAAGAAAAATTAGGTGTAAAGGTCCAATATTGCACAAAATCAGAAAATGGATCTGGCGTATTTGAATGCGCTTCATCATCCACGTGTCTCCAAAATGTAGCAGGTGTATTGCTAGAAGCAACTCCTTCGAAGTTAACTGGAGTAAGGGCTTGGAACCCAAAACCGGATAAACTAGGAACTGTTTTTCGAATTAGAATTGCTGGGGCCCCAACAAGCATTGAATCTCTTTCAAATGCATAAATGGTAGTTTGACTCTCATTTGTTGTACAATAATAGGCATCTGGCCAAACCGAATATTTTGGGTAATCAGGGAAATTATTTGCTTGAAATACATACGTGTAAAATTGCCCTAATGGATCGTTGGTTACTGAAATAGCGACTAATAAATTAGAGCCAGAACTTGCGAATTCGCTTAATAACCACCTATCGGCAATTCTATCGTAAACTACAATTGGGTCTCCTAAACCGTTGTAGCCCAAAAAGAGATCATCTACATTTAACGCTCCTGTAAGTGAGTTGCTTGTTTTGTTCCATACTTTGTATTTTGCTCCCCCACTGCCATTTATCATTTGAACCACATACTCTGAACTTACGGCAACGCAAGGGTCTGGAGGTTGAACACCTGTGAAACCAATCCCATTGTAATTTTGAATAATACTTCCTTGAGGTACGCGTTGGGTGGATGTATTTTGATTTGGTTTCCAAATGGGGTCCAACTTAGGATTTAAATTACGCTCAATGGGTCCGGTTCTATAACGATCCTTAAAATTTCTAATTTCAAAATACTGGTTTGTATCTATTTGACTAAAATCAAACTCAGTTGCAAAGTCCCGTACTGGAGGTGTTTTGCCTAAAAAAGTTCCTTTTATTAGTTCTGTGTCGTTTTCTAATGAATTCTGTTGTGCAAGTACATTAGAAAAAAGCAGGATGCTCCCTAAAATAATTGAGATACTTTCTCGTAGCATAATTTTGATTTTATAAAAGGGGTAAATATACCACTATTTAGGGCATATGGAAAAAGAAAAAACACTACATTAGCAACCAATATTAATCAAATCAAAAACTTTATTAGGCCTTATTTTGCGCACCTTTAAGTACTTTCTTTTATTTTTATTTGTAATATTTTCATCGGTATTGAATGCTGGTGGGGTTAGAGGTGTTTTGAAAAATAACTCTGGTGAAATTCTCCCTTTTGCATCCATTTATGTGCAGCAACTGAAATCAGGAACATCCACCAATTTTGATGGATATTTTGAAATTAAATTAGCGTCTGGGATGTATGATATTGTTTTCCAGTACTTGGGATATGAGACTGTTACTAAACGTGTAGAAGTTAAAAATGATTATAAAATATTGGATGTCATTTTACTTGAGAAAAGTATTCAATTACAATCTGCGACCATTTATGGAGGTAAAGAAGATCCTGCATATACCTTGATGCGAAAGGCTATAGCTAAAGCACCTTTTCATTTACAAGAAATTGATTGGTATTCCGCAGAAGTTTATCTAAAAGGGTCTGGAAGAGTAATTGATGCCCCATTTTTTATTCGAAAAAAATTAGCTGAAGAAGGGTTTGATTCCACCACTGCGTATATTTCTGAAACGGTTACCGAAGTTGAATTTACACGCCCAAATACCTATAAGCAAAATGTAATTTCCACCAGAACGAGCGGTTCTGATAATAACTCTGCGCAAAACAGCTTCATTTTTGGTTCGTTTTATCAACCGGATATTGGAGGTCTGGTTTCCCCCCTATCTAAAAAGGCTTTTGCGTATTATAAATTTAAATATGTAGAATCGTTTTCGGATAGAGGATATACGATTAATAAAATTCAAGTTGTTCCGCGCTCCAAAGGAGAAGGTGTTGTGGAGGGTTTTTTGTATTTAGTTGAAAATGATTGGAATATTTATCGCATAAACTTTGTAACCTACCAAGAAGGAATTAAAATTAACATCAATGAGGTATATGCTCCTATTGAGGAGAAAATATGGCTTCCAGTAAATTTGAAATTTGATATTTCCGGTAAGTTTTTTGGAGTCAAATTCGAATATAAATACTTGGCTACCATCGGGAAATATAAATGGAAGATAAACCCTGATTTAGATTTTGAAGTGGAGATTATTGATGAAAGTATTCAAAAGGAGTTGGCTGCGCAAATTGAGGAAATGGATCAGAAAATGGAAATTTCAAATAATTCTACAGAAGTATCCAAAGAAGACAAAAAGGTAACTCGAAAGCAATTGAAAAAGATGCTAAAAGAGTATGAATCCAAAGAAGAGGAAAATGAACCGGATGAAACTAAAGATATTACCAGTATTTATGAATTTTCCATCGACTCGTTAGCGAATAAAAAAGACTCGACCTATTGGGATATGGTACGTTCAGTTCCATTAGATTCTGTAGAAGTAAATGGATACCAAAAACTAGATAGTTTACTCGTTTTAGATCAAGAAAAAGCAAAGTCTGATTCCACAAAAAAGAACTCTTTTTCTCCTTTTGATTTATTATTTGGTTATACTTTTAAATTCAATGATACCAATAGTTTACGCGTTTCAGTTCCCATGAGTTTCAATACCGTAGATGGTTTTCTACTCGGTGCCAAATTACGCTTTAATCACTCCATTTCTGATTCCACTCTTTTTCAATTGTTTGGTGAAACGCATTATGGATTTTCTCGAACAACATTGTTGTGGCAGGCTAAAGCCAAATTAAACTATGGTAGCCTTTTACATAAGGGGAGTATTTCTTTTAGCGGAGGTAAAATGGACATTCAATACAATGGTGATGAGCCTATTAGTCCAATTTTGAATACGTTTACCTCTCTATTTATGGAGGATAACTTTATGAAATTATATCAGAATGAATATGTGAGATTGGATTGGAATCAAAATGTTCACCCCAAATGGGAATTGGATTTTTCTGCTCAATATTCCGTAAGAACGCATCTTGAAAACACGACAAACTTTACGTTTTTCGATTATAAAAACCGAGGATATACCTCAAACATCCCTCAAAATGACGAATTTAATGCGGGTAACCCGCTCCAAGCAATACCAGAAAATTCTAATCGATTTATTGTGGATGTAAAATCTACAATCAGACCGTGGCAGAAATTATATGTCCGTAATGGGATAAAGAAACTAAGTCGTAATTCTTCCCCGTCAATTTGGATTCGATATATCAATGGTAACGGTTTGCAAAAATCGGGGACTTCGTTTGAGGATATTTCGGTTGGTTTTTCACATTATGTAAAAGTTCAAGGAGGTAGAAGGTTGCGTATTAATTCTTACGGAGGTGTTAGAACAATGCGCAATAGTTCGAACCAGGATTTCATTGATTTTGTCCATTTTATGGGAAATGAATCCCCATTTGTAAATTCAAACCCCGCTACTCAATACCGAATGTTGCCTTACTACCAAAAAAGTACGACAGGTGAGTACGCATCGGTATTTGTTAATTATGAATTTAAGAAATTGGTACTTACCCAATTCTTTTTTCTTAGAATGACTGGAATAAAAGAAAATCTGTTTGCTAATTATTTGTGGACAGGCAACACTGGAACCAATTACTTTGAGTTGGGTTATAGTTTAGATAATTTATTCCGTGTGTTACGGATTGAAGTAGTAACTAATAATTTAAATGGACCGTTTACCAATTGGGCGATTCGGTTTGGAATAACCACTAACTTTTCGAACGAATAATAGGTGATTATTCACTAATGAATAGAACCAGTTATTTTAAATTTCTTGTAAAGAAATCCATTAAAATTTTTGACCCTGCATACGGAGTAATTTTTCCAGAAACCACTTGCTCCGTTATCTCTGTCATGTTTTTCTGCACTTCATTATTTTGCAAAAACAAATTCTTTAATTCCGAATTAACTTGCTCTAAAAGCCACGTTTCCGATTGGTTTTTTCTCCTTTTAGCTAGCCATCCATTGGTTGTTTGTTGCGCCTTAAACTTTAAAATAATATCCCAGACATTTTTTATTCCAGTATTGTAAATTGCTGAACACGTTCCAGTTTCTGGAATCCAATTATCTTCTCTAGCAGTAAAAAGGTGAAGCACATTTTTATAGGACTGTGCAGCCTTTTGTGAAAATAATTCATTTGTGCCATCCGCTTTATTTACAAACAAAGCGTCTGCCATTTCCATAATACCTCTTTTAATGCCCTGAATTTCGTCTCCAGCTCCAGATAGCATCAAGAGAAGGAAAAAATCAACCATTTCCTTTACTAAGTACTCACTTTGACCAACACCAACTGTTTCAACAATAATCACCTCAAATCCAGCGGATTCGCAAAGCAAAATACTTTCTCTCGTAGCATTTGCAACACCACCTAAAGCTCCCGAAGAAGGGGAGGGTCGAATAAAGGCCAATGGATTTTTGGATAAATTTTCCATTCGGGTTTTATCTCCTAAAATACTTCCTTTATTTACGTTGGAGCTGGGGTCAATAGCTAAAACTGCGGTTTTAATTCCCTGATCCGTTAAATAGGATCCAAAGGATTCTATAAACGTAGATTTTCCAACTCCTGGAACACCCGTAATACCAATTCGGATTGACTTCCCGCTTTTTGGTAAGCATTTATTTACAACATCTGTAGCAATTTCAATATGCTGTGGATTGGTGCTTTCTAGCAACGTTATGGCTTGACCCAAAACTTTTGTAGAACCCGCAAATATTCCTTCTACAATTTCATTTGCAGATAAAACTCCCTTTTGTGATTTTAAAAAGGCTGAAATTGCTTTTTCTTTGGCCTTATCTATATTTAAATCACCCATTTTAAACCTATCTTAATTTCTGATCCCAATCCACAATAAATTCATCGCAATTTCCACTGCCTGCAACAATTTTGTAAAAAGTTCCAGAATATATCATCCCTGGTTGGATATGGTTTTTATCTAAGAACTCTAGGTCTGTTGCTACATTGCGAACCTCTGAAAACTTTTGAGGGGAATTTGCCCATTCAATATTGCCATCAAAATCTACCCAAACAATAAACATGTTTTCTTGAGTAGTATCCGGTTGAACCTCCACCACATGCATTTTAAATTTCTCTTCTGAATATTCACATGGACCAGAACTTGATGGGTCTGCACATGAATATAGGCTAGATATAGCCAAAATAATTAGTATATTTAAACCGGTTACTATTCTCATATTGAATTGAAAAAATTTGAGTACGCAATTTACTATTATTGAGGTGAATTCCTTGATAAATGTTTTAATTTCGTAAAGAATATGGGAGATAGTTAAATTTTATTCTTACCATCTGGGGCTATTGAAAACGGAAAAAAACACATCAAGTAATTTCGCGAATTATTCAGTTCGAAATCCACGTAACGTATGGATAGTAAGGTTTTTTGCGTTTTTTGCATTTGTTTTAATTTCAGATTTCACAGATATATCGGGGGATAGATTTCCGAACTCAAATGAGCACTGGGTAAATATATGGGTCGCTGAAAATGGTTTAGACCGGCCTTTTATTCCGTTAATTGACACCCAAACCGAAAAATTATTTGCACAAAAAAGCCCAGAAACTAAAACGTATTCAAAATCAATTCCTAAATATTCTTTAGGTGAAGTTTCGAAAAATCCAATTAAACCTTCTCCAATGGAGGATAAGATTAGTCCAGAAGAAGTATTCCTCTTATCATCCAATGATGTTTCGATTTTACCTATAACTGAAACGCGTATAGAACCTCAAATTAATTTTGATGCTCAAATTAGGATTTCTTACGCCCAAAGAGACGCACAGTTTTCCAACCAATTTAACACAAAACCAAACAAATGGTATGCTGGTGGTTCTATAGGACCACAATTTGCTAATGCCGTTGTTAGTGAACCAAGTGCATCTTCTTATTCTAAGGTTACCCAAATTGAGAACTTAACATCTAGTAATCAGGGAGTCTCACAAAACTTAAATGGAAATGGTTTTGGAGCAATTTTAAATATTGGGGTAGAAATTGGAAGTGGATTTGAAATTTTAACTGGAGTTAATTTTTCTCAACTGTCGGGCAATCACACTACTTACTATGATTCTGAAGTTCAAAAAAACCAAGTTATTTTCACTTCGGTGAATACCAGTTCTAGTGAAGGTTCCCGTGTTATGGAGACGGTGGAGTCTACCGTATCCTACACCAATTATTTTTCAGATACTTTGGAATCTCGATACAGAGTTTCAAGTTTTGAGATTCCGCTAATTATAAAATTTCGTTTTGGTAAACAGAAACTGAATTACTTTGTTTCTTCCGGTATATCTAGTGTATTGGGAACTTCTTACAATGCAAATTTTGAATCAATCCAAATTGGGAATGGAAATTTGAACGAGATTAAATACGGATTGAATACGTTTAATTTTATTTTGGGTGCAGGCGTTCAATATCAAGCGTCATCAAGTATTTCTGTAAATATATCTCCAACGTTTAAATACGGTATTCCTATTTCAGAAAATTCTCTTTTTCAATCCAATAGTTCAATATTAGGATTTTTGACTGGGATTAATTACACATTTTAGAGCATAAAAAAAGAGGCTGGTTAAGCCTCTTTTTTTATCATTTTCAAATTTTTTAGGAAAGCAATTCTTGACGTAACATAAATTCCAATTGTTCATTGGTTATTTGCAATTGTTCCATCATAAACTTTTTCTCTTTACGTAATTTATGCGTTTCAAACGCATTATTGATAATGTTTCGTAAATAGGTTTCATCCCAAGGTTTTTGAACATAATGGTATATTTTACCTTTATTAATTGCATCAATAACTGCTTGAATATCCGAGAAACCAGTGATTAATATCCGAATAGTATCTGGAAATTCATCTACAATAGATTCTAAAAACTCCACGCCAGTCATAAAGGGCATGCGTTGATCCGTTATAATAATGGAAATTTCTTCCTTTTCTAAAATGGTACGACCTTCAGCTCCAGATTCTGCGGTGAAAACATCAAAATCTCTTCTGAATGCAGCTTTGAAACTAACAAGGTTATTTCGCTCGTCATCTACATATAGCAGTTGAACGCGTTCTTCTTTCGGTTTGGTAAATGTCATAATTTGCAATTTTTAGTAGTTTGATTTCTCGAAATTAGTGGTTTTATTTCAAATTATTGGCTGATAAATATACGATTAAATTTATAACTAAAGAGATTGAATAAACAGTGATAAACACCCTTAATTATCAGGTAATATTTATTATACTTTTGATTTTAAGATGAAATAATACGACTGAGAAATGGATATTTTAAAACATTCTATTGAAACTCAGGGAAACATTTTTGCCCCGGAGTTTTTTCAGTTGAGTAACGCATCTTCAAAACTATCACTAGATACGTTGTTAGCGCAGAATCCCCATATTGCGATAACGGATGACATAGTAGGGCAAGTACGTGAATTAATAAAATCACGTAATCCTAAAGGATTGAAGATTGAGGAGCTCGACAAACTTACTGAACAAACATTCGGTGGTAGTTCTACGGATGTTTATGGAGTTTGGGTTTACTATCCATGGTTGAGTAAATTGGTTCATATACTAAACGAGTCTGAATTCATAGAATTAAGGACTAATCGAAATCAAAATAAAATTACAATTGCAGAACGTGATACCCTAGCCTCAAAAAAAATAGGAATTATAGGATTAAGTGTAGGCCAATCTATTGCCTTAACCTTAATTATGGAAAGAGGTTGTGGTGAGTTACGATTAGCTGACTTTGATCGCCTTGAATTATCCAATTTAAATCGTATTCGAACTCCTTTATATAATATAGGAGAATACAAAGTTGTGGCAACTGCAAGAGAAATTGCCGAAATCGATCCATTTATTAAAGTTTCCATTTTTACGGAAGGTGTTACCAAAGAAAACATGAGTGAATTTATGTTAGGTAATGGAAAACTGGATTTGTTAGTGGATGAATGTGATGGATTGGATATGAAAATCCAAGCGCGTGAATTTGCAAAGCAACATAGAATACCCGTTATAATGGATACTTCAGATAGAGGAATGCTGGATGTTGAACGTTTTGATTTGAACCCTGACTTACCCATTTTACATGGATTTGTTGAAGGGATGGATTCAAATAGCTTAGGAGGTTTAACGAATGAGCAGAAAATTCCATATATAATGAAAATACTGGGAGCTTCGCAACTTTCTGCACGGGCTAAAGCTTCTGCGTTGGAAGTTGAGCAATCTATTAGTACTTGGCCACAATTAGCCACATCTGTTATTTTAGGAGGAGCTGTTGGTGCAGATGTTTCGAGAAGAATTTTGCTAGATCAATTTCATGAGTCAGGCAGATATTATGTAGATTTAGAAGAAATCATCTCTGATCCTGTAGAAACGAATAATCAAAATCTTGAAATTAAAATTGAATTGGATGAAAAAGCATCTAAATTCATTGTAATGCAGGTTCCTATTCCTAAAATCTCCACACAAATACTCCCAGATCACCAGCATTTAGAGGAGATAATTCATGCAGCATGTTTGGCACCTTCAGGAGGAAATTGCCAACCTTGGAAATGGGTTTTAAAGAATAATTCTATTGTTTTAGTGCATGACAAAGTACGATCAGATTCTTTATTAGACTTCAATAACACAGGAACATTTTTAAGTTTTGGAGCTGCTATTGAAAACTTTGTGGTGAAAGCTCAAAGCTTAGGATATGAGGTTTCCATTGAATACAAACTTCAAAATATAGACGATGAAGTTATCGCCATTTTTAGTTTTTTCCCGCAAGGAATAGAGGGCGTTGATATTGAAGCCACCCTAAAACCTACTCTTGTTGACGCTTTAGAAACACGCGAAACAAATAGAAAAAATGAAGGAAGGTTTCCAATCGAACAAAATAAAATTGATTCCCTCAAACATTTAGTGAGTGAAATCCCTCATGCGGAAGTTCAAATTGTAAATGATGTAAATAGGTTATCAGATTTGGGTAAACTAATTGGTGAAATTGATCGACTATGGATTTTGGACGAAAAGGGACATACCGCTTTTATGGATGAAATTCGATGGACACCTGAAGAAGTTGAATCAACACGAGATGGATTAGATATTGAAACCTTGGAATTAAGTAAAATGGATGTTACTGGGTTATCCTTGACCCGTGATCATCGTGTTGTTTCAATGTTAAACCAATGGGGTTTAGGTAAAATTCTAACCCGGATGTCTGGGAAAAGTCTGGATTCGGCAAGTGCAATGGCCTTATTTACAATGCCTGGAACATCTCCAATGGATTTTATCCAGGGAGGAAGAGCGGTGGAGAGGTTTTGGCTAGAAGCAACGAATTTAGGAATTACAATCCAACCTATGTCGATTTCGATTTTCTTGTTTGGAAGATTAATTCAAGGCAAGGGGGAAGGATTAACGGCTAAAATGAAAGAGGAGTTACCCTTTTACAGAAAAAGTTTATTAAAAATTTTTGATATAAATGAGGATAAAGGATTAATATTTATGTTGAGATTATCTAAGGCTTCGATGGCCAGTGTGAAATCTCTTCGATTGAAAATGGAAAACGTTTATTATAGGTAATATGCTTAGAATTAGAGCGTTTAACGCGCCAGATGATATGGAAGCAGGGGAACAATTTGTTCGTGGCCATCGAAAGGTCTTGGAGGATTTGGGCGTGAAGGTTACTTCTAGTAAAAGTGATTGGATTGATGATCCATACGTATATGTAGTGGTTGTTGAGGATACTGAGAGTAAAGAAGTTGTAGGTGGAACTAGGTTGCATGTTTCTCATGAAAATGGCATTCTTCCAATGGAGGAAGCGGTAGGAAGGGTTGATCCGAGGATTTTTAATGAAATAAAAAAATTAAGGGATGATGGAACGGGTGAAATTGCAGGAATTTGGAATAGTAGGTCTGTTATGGGGATGGGCCTTGGGTCAATTTTTGTAATGAGATCCATTATTGCATTAGGAGAGCAAATAGGGTTAAAAACCATGTTATCATTTGCATCAAAAGCCACTAGAGACCGTGGTTATGCAAAGGGCTTTGAGCCATTTGTGAATATTGGAAATAATGGAGAGTTTAACTATCCAAAGCTTGATTTGATTGCTACGGCTGTTATATGTTATGATTTAAAGGAATTACCCCTGGCAATCGAAATTGAAAGAACAGAGATTTTTAAATTAAGAGAGAAACTAAATTTTAAAACAATTGAACAATGGCCGAGAGGATTATTTGAACTTGAATATCAATTAAAAATTGAAAGTCCTCAAATTGTGAGGAGATAAAATGAGAAATTTAGGATACATATTATTATTGTTTCTTTTCAGTCAACAAGTTTTGGCTTTAGAGAGTTCTTCAGTGGAGCTCCCGTATAGAAATGTTCATTACGTTACTGAATTTGAAGTATTCATTGATTCTTCAAATAGTCTGGCATATGATGATTTAAAAAATGTAGAATTCCAAAAAGTTAATCCCAACACTAAAGTCTCATTTAATTGTATCGATAATACTTGGATTAGATTTAAAACTCCTGAAAGGTTTAAAAATTCTGAATCTATTTCATTTATGATTGATCAATCTAATATTGATTCAGTTGATTATTATTTTAAAAATAAAATTACGGGAGAGGTTGGACAACAGTCATTAGGAAACGATTACATTTTCAAAAAAAGAAACTATTTAACCAATCATTTAATTTTTGATGTGGATTCAAATGTTGATAATAATGACTTGATTCTGAGACTTCGAAACAATGTTGGGGTCCATTTGAATATAATTGTTGCGGAAGAAAAGTCCATTATTCAGGAAGAAATGGTTATTAATATGCTGTTTGGAATCTTCCTTGGCGTAATTGTAGTGATGGCAATGTATAATATGTTTTTATACATTTCAATTGGTGAAAGAGTTTATATTATCTATGTAGCTCACACCATTTTTGTTGGGATATTACAATCTAGTATAAGCGGTTTTTCCTATCAGTTTTTTTGGCCCAATTACCCAATGTTCCAAAACTATAGTATTGAATTATTCACAATTTTGACTAGTGTTGCTGGGTTATTGTTTATGATGGATTTTTTAAAGACGGAAATCTATGTAGAACGGGAACATAAAATAACTAAAGGGGTAATTGTCCTTTATTTATTAGCCCTAATCATTTTACCATTTAATCATTCTTTAATAAACTCCGTACTAAAGGTTATACAACCCATAATTGCAATTTGGGTTATTTATATAGCAGTAAGAGTTTATTTTAAGGGCTACAGTATAGCAAAGTTTTATTTATTCGCATGGTCTATGTTGATGGTGGGAATAATAATTTTTAGTCTAGCTGAAGTTGGAGTTATTCAAAGAGGTTTGGTATCAAACATTATTATGCCCTTAGGTTCAGCTCTTGAAGTGATCTTATTGTCTTTGGCGCTTGCTAATAATATTAACGTCTTAAAGAAAGAGCAAGCACAGGCAGTTGAAAATACTTTGAGGCTAGAAACGGAAAAGGCCATTTTCGTTAAGGAACAAAACACGAAACTGGAGAAAAAGGTATTTAAACGTACTAAAGAGCTTGAAGAAGCTAATAATGTTTTGGAAAGTAAGAACACGGAACTTTCGGATGCCTACACCGATTTAAAAAATACGCAATCTCAGCTAGTTCATGCAGAGAAAATGTCTTCTTTAGGTCAGCTTACTGCCGGTATAGCGCATGAGATAAATAATCCTATAAATTTTGTAAGCTCAAACATTCTGCCACTTAAACGTGATATAGCTGACATCATTTCCATTTTTGAACAAACAGAAAACTTTGTAGGAGGAAAGTTAGATCCTAATGATTTCAAGGAAATACAAGAATTAAAAGAGCAATTTGATTACGACTACATCCTTAAAGAAATTGATCAGTTACTCGATGGGATGAGCGATGGAGCCAATAGAACGGTTGAAATTATTCGCGGGCTAAAATTGTTTTCTCGAGTGGATGAAGATGACTTGAAGCGTGTAAACTTGGAGGATGGCATAAATTCCACCTTGATTTTACTCAATAGTGCTGTTAAACATCATGTAGATTTAGTTAAGAACTTTGGTGAAATACCGGAGGTTGAATGCTATGGGGGGAAAATGAACCAAGTATTCATGAATATTATTAGTAATGCCATTCAAGCCATTCGAGAAACCGGAATGGAAGATGGAAAAATAATCATTACTACTTCACAGGAAAATGATCTGGTTCATATTTCAATTGCGGATAATGGCCCAGGAATGACCGAAGAGATTAAGCAGAAATTATTTGAACCGTTTTTTACCACCAAACCAGTAGGTGAAGGAACAGGACTAGGATTATCCATTGTATATAAAATTATAGATAAAATAAACGGAAAAATTGAGGTAAACACTGAGCCAGGTAAAGGGACAGAGTTTATCATAACACTACCTATTACGAATACAACAAAAGATTAAAATCACTAAACCACCAATTATGATTAATCAAAACAACAATCTAAGCAGTTCCGTACTGTATGTAGATGATGAGCAGAATAACCTGAATGCGTTCAGGGCTGCTTTTAGACGAGATTTTAGGATTTATACGGCTATTAATGCAGTAGATGCCCTAAAGCAATTAAAAAAGTATCCAGATATTAAAGTAATTATTGCGGATCAACGGATGCCTGATATTACAGGTGTGGAGTTTTTTGAAAAGGTTCGCTTTATTTACCCAAATAAAGTTAGAATTATCCTTACCGGATATTCTGATATTAGTGCCGTAATTGACGCCATTAATAAGGGGCAAGTTTATCGATTTATTGATAAACCGTGGAATCATGAAATGATTAAAAACACGGTGAATAATGCCACTGAAATATATGATACGCGTAAAAATTTACACGATAAAAATGAATCGCTGCAAAAAGCGTACAAGGAATTAGACAAGTTCGTATATAGTGTTTCTCATGATTTACGTTCACCGCTAATGTCCATTCTTGGAATCGCAAATCTGGCTGAAATTGATGTGCAAGATGCGAAGGCATTAGAGTATTTTAAATCGGTAAAAGGAATGGTGAATAAATTGGACGGATACATTCACGAAATAATTGATCATTATAAGGGGAATCATAGCAATGATTTTTCCGACAAAATTGACTTTGAAAATTTGGTTAATGACATTATTGAAAGTATCAAATACCACCCAAATGCCCAAGATGTGCGTTTTGAAGTAGATGTAGAACAAAGTGGAGAATTCGTTTCTAATAATATGAACGTAAAAACTATTTTGAGTAATTTGATTTCAAATGCCTTTAAATATCAACGGGAAAATGAATCCGATAAGTTTGTTAAAGTTGTGGTTCGTATTTCTAATAACCAAGCTACCGTTAAGGTATCGGATAATGGAGTAGGGATTAAGGAAGAAAAAATAAATGATGTATTCAATATGTTCTATCGCGCTAAAAATGATAATTCAGGTTCTGGTTTAGGCTTGTTTATTGTAAAGGAAGCAGTGGAAAAAATACATGGTAAAATTGATTTAAAATCTGAATTTGGAAAAGGAACGGAAGTTTCGTTGATTATTCCTAATAAAAATGAATAATACATTCACCATATTACTAATTGATGATAACGACATTGACTTAATGATTGGAGAACGACTAATTTCTGTCGTAAACCCAGATGTTCAAGTTAATGGATTTACTTGTGGACAACGAGCTTTAGATTGGCTTAAAGATCTTGGTAGTGATTGTTTGCATCAAAAGGTAGTGTTGTTTATTGATATTTATATGAATGAAATGAATGGCTTTGAGGTAGCCCATAGAGCCACACAATTAATCGAATCTTTTGGTTGCGAAGCGGAGTGCTATTTGCTATCTGCTACCATTGATGATAGCGATTTACGCAGGATAAAAAACGATCCTAAAATCAAAGGTTTCATCGGTAAACCAATTACTCAAGATGTTCTAAATAATATCGTTTCGACTTCTAAATCTTTTTAAGGATTTACGTCTTTTTATCTATTTTGTATGGAATGCAGTCTAAAATATACTTAATTGCCTCAATTCTTGCTTTTCCCTTATTGTTCGCTTGAATAATTTTCCATGGGGCAAATTCAGAATTTGTTTTATTAAACATTTCGTCTTTGTATTCCGTATAAACATCCCAAAATTCTTGGGCTTTACTATCTACTTCACTATACTTCCACCTTTTTAGTGGGTCATCCTTAATAGTGTCAAACCTACTTTTTTGTTCTTCCTTGGATATTGAAAAGTAGAGCTTGATTAAGATTGAATTTTCTGAGACTAACATGCGCTCAAAGTCATTAACTTCATTCATAAATTTCTCATATTCCTTTGGTGTACAAAAACCATTAACAGGTTCAACAACCGCTCGGTTGTACCAACTCCTATCCAAAAATAAAATTTCACCATATTTTGGGAAATGATAAACATAGCGTTGAAAATACCATTGTTCCAGTTCATCCACAGAGGGTTTGGGAAGCGCAGTAATTCTTATGGATCGTGGATTTAAGTAATGTGTGATTCTTCGTATAGCACCCCCTTTACCTGCAGAATCTCGACCTTCAAACAAAATTATAACGCGGGTTTTGTTTTCTTGAATCCAATTTTGAAGTTTAAGTAATTCCGTTTGTAAAGAAACTAATTCATTTTCATACTTAAGATTTTTGAGTGCGCGATTATAATCCCATGATTTTTGAGATAACAAAGTTTTTATACCCGCTGGAGAATTTAGAAGTTTTAAACTCTTTTTAGAAATTTCTATCATGACCCAAAAGATAAATTTAGTTTACGTTGATACCTTGAAACAATATTAGGGTCTGGTATTACGCCAGTTTCAGCCGAATCTTTTCCTTCATAATTAAAGTGGGCTAATACATAACGTATGCTTTCCAAGCGCGCTTCCTTCTTGTTATTGGCTTGAATAATTATCCATGGGTTTAACATGGTATGAGTTTTACTAAACATGTGATCCTTGTAATAGGTATATTTATCCCAAAGCTCTTGTCCTTTCTCGTCTACGGGACTTATTTTCCAGTCTTTTAATGGATTTGTTTTTCTACTTATAAATCGATTATGTTGAATGGTTTTGTTTACTGAAAACCAAAACTTAATAATAACTACACCAGCTTCGGTTAGCATTTGCTCAAATTCTGGAACTTGCGTTAAAAACGTTTTGTATTGCTTTTGGGTACAAAAACCCATAACAGGTTCCACAACAGCTCTGTTATACCAACTTCTATCGAAAAACACCATTTCACTTGGTTGTGGTAGTTCTTTAACATACCTTCTGAAATACCATTGTCCGTTTTCTTTTTCCGTGGGTTTAGTTAAGGCTACAACACGCATAGAACGCGGGTTTAAATGCTCTGCGAATCGTTTTATCGTTCCGCCTTTTCCTGCAGCGTCTCTCCCTTCAAAAATGATCATTACCTTTTTCTTCTTTTTAACAATCCATTGTTGCAGTTTGACGAGTTCAATTTGAAGAAGCCGCAACTCTTCCTCATATTCCATCTTGGCTTCAATTTTTGAAATATCTAGGTGTTTAGATTTCAAAAGTTGAATAAACTCCTCTTTTGATTTAATTTTTTGAAATTCTTCGGAAGAAATGGTGTTCATAGTCACATTTGGATTATTTCAAATATAGAATGTTTATACAAAGCCAAAATATTTTTTTTAAAATGTTTTTAGGTCGTTATATTGCAACTTGTATAAACCAAATAAAATAAATATGAAAAAAGCATACATTTTTAGCCCTTTATTATTTTTAGGTGTTGCCCTTTTATGGATGAGCGCATCAAACGGAGTAGCTAAAATTCAAGGCAAGGATAGGACGGGTAGTCCAGTATCAGATAATAATTGTACGGCTTGTCATTCTAGTGGGCAAAATTTTTCTACAATTTCTTCCGTTATTGTAAAGGATGCGAGTGGACAGTTAGTAACTGAATATTCTCCAGGTTCAACCTATATTATCACTGTGGATATTCAATCTACCGGAAATGCTGGGCATGGGTTCCAATTAACGGGTTTACTTTCTAATAACTCTGCCGCAGGTACATGTACAGCAACTTCTCCAAATACCCAAATTACAGCATTAAATGGAAGATGGTATTTTGAACATACCGTTCCGAATTCAGGAGGGTCTTATGAAATGAAATGGGTTGCTCCAGCTGCTGGTAGCGGTGATGTTACATTATACGGTAGCACTTTGTCTATAAATGGAGATGGAAGTACATCTGGGGATGAATTTATGAATATTCCAAATGTTGTTATCACTGAAAGTGTGGCAAATTCTGTAGCTGAGGAAATTAATAAATCAATGGTTACAATATTCCCAAACCCAACAACAGATTATATAACTGTGGATTTAGGTTCAGAAGTTATTTCAAATGTTGAAGTATATTCAATAACGGGTTCACTAGTTATGACTACTGAGGGTAACGCTCAAAAACAAATGATAAATGTTTCTAATCTTAAGAACGGGAATTATTTCGTGAGAGTAATTGGGTCGGGGAGCACTCATTCATCTACTTTCATAAAAGAATAATAGGAAAAGAAAATAATACGCATAAAAAAAGGGAGCCACAGCTCCCTTTTTTTATGCGTATTATTTTAAATGTTAATTTCCTAAACGAATTACTAGTCCACCACCAACATCACCTGAAACGAAATTTGAGCCTGCATATACACCCGCGCTTGCACCACCAGTTCCAATACCAACACCAACTCCTCCAAAGGTAAGTGGAGCTAAACATCTAACATGTAAATCCAAACCGATTCTTTCGGTGAACATAAATTTTAGTCCTAGCCCAAACCCAATAGCAAACCTTAGAGCATCCGAACTATTCAGCGAATAATAGGTGTCTATATTAGTTAAATTGTAATAAGCTGCACCTATGTTGAATGAACCATAAGGCTGAATATTGTCTCGTCCAAAATAACGTACCCCTCCTAGGAGGTAGTAGTTTTCACTAATATTCGAAAAATCAGAAGAACCTGGATTGTAATAATCATTAATGGTAACTCTTGAACTTGTATACGTGTATATAAATTGAACGGCTGTTTCACTATCTACATGAAAATCAACATTGACACCGTATGTACTCGCTCCTTTTATTTTGATGGAGGTATATGGGCTATTAGTTTGTGCTCCAAAATTATACCCATATGTTGGGGTAATGTCAATTTGGGAGAATAACGTTAATGGAGCCATTGCCACCACTAATATTGCAATAAGTAATTTATTTTTCATAGTCTATTTTTATACAAAATTATACAATCATTAAGGTTAACCTAATTTTTTAATTGGTCGATGAATTAACTTCTAAAAGTTTATCTAAAGTTTCTGTAGATACTGAGTGGTAATTTGGTCTTGCTTTCGAGTAAATTTCGGTAGCCCAATTACCAGAAGGATCTATTTTTAAAAGGGCACGGTATATTGGTGTAAGAAATTTTCTTCGACCAACGGTTGTTAAAAAGGTTTCTAGTTCACTATCTACTGCATGGTAATTCCCAAGAATGCTTTTTTCCAACCAAATAGCCAAAATTTCATTGTTCGTAGAATGCGTAAAATCATAGGCAATGTCAAGTTCTTTAAATCTTTGAGGACTTAATGAATCAGGGAGGTTACGTATGAATTGTAACCATTCAAAAGTGGACCATTCTTTCGTGTCAAATTCTTTTAAAGCGAAAGAACCATCGCTCCAAGCTTTTATGGTGGAACTTACATTTTGGAATCTTTTAGATTTTACTTCTGTAATATTTCTGGGTAATCCAGGTTCGTAAATCCATTCTTGTATATGTAGAGAAGGCCTTGCAAAGGAATCCAGAACAATTAAGTGGGAATCCATATAGGAAATGAATTTTTCCGTTGTGATGTTTCCAAAGGCATGATCATTGAAATACTGCTTTAAGAAATTATCCATAGGTTTAGTTTTGAAATGTTGCTTGAGCATGCTTAAAAAGAAAAATCCTTTTTCATAGGCAATATCACTCATTCCATCATCTGGATTTCGACCTTTTAGATCCAATTTTAAACGGGTATCTTCTTCGGGTAAATCCGTTAATGAAAATTGTAAATCTTGATATCCTAATATTGTCAGCATATCTGCGTAATCGGTTCCATACAGGGAGTCCATTATTCTGCGTTCTAAGTAAACAGTAAAACCTTCATTCATCCAGAAGTCGTTCCAGTTTGCATTCGTCACCAAATTTCCTGACCAAGAATGCGCTAATTCATGAGCAATTAAAGCAGTTAAAGATCTATCGCCAGCAATTATTGTTGGGGTGACAAAGGTTAGTCTAGGATTTTCCATCCCACCAAAAGGGAAAGAAGGAGGTAGCACCAACATATCGTATCGTTCCCATCGGTAAGGACCGAATAACTCTTCTGCTATTTGAACCATTTCTTCTGTTTCCGCAAACTCGTATACCGCAGAAGCTAATTGTCCGGGTTCAGCATATACACCTGTTCTAGCGCCTAAACTACCAAATTCTAAATCTCCAACAGCTAATGCTAAAAGGTAACTTGGAATGGGTTGATTCATTTCAAATTCATAGATGCCTGAATCATTTTTAGTTTTCGGGTTGGTAGCACTCATTAATGCCAACAAATCTTTTGGGACATGAACTTTTGCATGGTAAGTAAATTTGATTCCTGGACTATCTTGACAAGGAACCCAACTACGTGCTAAAATAGCTTCTGATTGGGTAAATAAAAATGGATGTTGTTTGCCAAAAGTTTGATTAGTCTCTAGCCATTGCACAGCAGGAGCGTGAGGACTTGTTTCATAGGTTATGCTAACCGTTTTCGTTTCTGAGGTAATTGCAATATATAGGGGAGCTCCCATATGTTGTTTTTTGTTCCCAATTTTAAATCCAGTTTTTTGGCCTTCGTCCAAAGTAACTTCTAGTATTTTTAAATCTACTACATCAAAAATTATGGTGTCTGTATCACTTATGTTTTCAATATTCCAGGTGGCCGTAGCAATGATTATTTTACTGTCAAAATCAATTATAGCATCCCAATTTAGATGGGTTACGACCGCATCTTCTTTATTTGAATACGTATGAACATCCGTAGAATCGTATGTTGTTTCCTCCATCTGAATTTCTTCAGTATTTGAAGACGAACACCCAACTACGGAGGTTAGTAAGAAAGAAAAAAGTAAAAATTTAAAATACTTCATGTCAATTATTTAGTGAGCGGCAAATATAATTGAGAAGTTCATTTAGAAAATGAGTGTATTCCTATAGTTTTAAACGTTGACGTTTATGTTCCGCCCAACCAGTTCTTAAAATCGCTGGTTCTATTTCTGGCGACAATAATCATTTCATGCGCGTATCCTTCTAAATCAATTTTAAGACGACTGTTGCTCCAAGCGGTAATTACAATTGGGGATTGTATATGTAGAATGAAATTTCTATTCGTACGAAAGAATAATGTTGGGTCTAATGAATTATCCAAGAAATCTAGAGAATGATCAACGATATAATTTTTATTAGTATTGGTTAGTAGGTATGTTGTTTTTTCCAGACTGTAAAAAGCCTTGATCTCTGTTGTGGCAATACTCTTAATATGCTGCCCAATTTTCACCATAAAACGATTTTTGTATTCCTTTTGAGGTGAGTTTAATTGCCTCGACAAAAGTTCGATTAGAGCGGGATTAATGGATGTTGTCAGATTTTTTAATTTATTAAGAGCAATCTCTAAGTCAGATTTTTCTAACGGTTTTAGTAAGTAATCAATTCCATTGCTTTTAAATGCCTTAATTGCATATTGATCGTAAGCGGTAGTGAAAATAATAGGAGGGATGGAAGTAAACTCCTTGTAAATATCAAAACTCAATCCATCCGCCAATTGAATGTCCGAAAAAATCACGTCTACCTTTGTGCCAGATTGTAAAAAACGAATTCCTTCTTGTACCGATTCTAATTTAGCAACGATATCAATAGATGAGTCGATTTCGATCAGCAATTTTTCAAGCCTATTTGCCGCTCTTGGTTCATCTTCAATTATTAATGCTGTCATAATTAAGTACTAATTAATGGAGTGTAAAATGGGAATACTCACAGAAAATTGTTCTTTAGTTTGAGTTATATCAACTACTTCATCTGAAAAATGAGCATATCGTTCTTTGAGGTTCTTCAGCCCAATTTGAGTGGATTCAACTCCCGATTTTTTAATTTGAATATTGTTAGAAACCCATATTTTATCTCCAATTCTTTTTACTGAAATGGTTATTGGATTTAAGGAGGTGGTTTCGTTGTGTTTAATGCAGTTTTCAATAAGAAGTTGCAAAGCCATTGGAATAATGTAATCTGTTGTGACGTATTTTACATCAATTTCAAAATTCACTCGATTCTCAAAGCGAGTTTTGAGTAAAAAGGTGAATGATTCAATAAACTTTAGTTCTTCCGATAACGGAACTAAATCTTTGTCCTTTATATCTAGTACATACCGATACAAATCACTTAATTGGCGAATAAATTTAACGGCAAGTTCCTGATTATCATATACAAGATCGCTTAAAACATTGAAACTATTAAATAGAAAATGTGGGTTTATTTGATTGCGTAAAGATTCGTACTTGTAGGTCATCATCTCTGTTTGAAGGCGTTCCTTTTCAATTTCAGATTGCACTGTTGCCTTTGCAAACCCAATAAATGTTAGAATGAAAGAAATACTATAGGATATTGTAACAGTGAGTTTCACAGATCTTAGTGTGTAATTGAAAACGTCTAAGAAACTAAAGTCATCATTAAAAAGAGCTTCCATAAAAAACTGCACAACAAAGTAGGCGAAACTTGAATATGTACCCACACAAATAATTGTAAGAATAGCACGTTTAGCAAGACCTTTTTTCCAGGGGAATTTTTTATCTAAGAAATGAAAAACGGCACTATTTCCAACCGCTTGGGTAAACCAAATGGTTGTTC
Source organism: Salibacteraceae bacterium (assembly GCA_041563475.1). Classification (GTDB taxonomy): domain Bacteria; phylum Bacteroidota; class Bacteroidia; order Flavobacteriales_G; family Salibacteraceae; genus CAJXZP01. Next base: position 5,496 of record JBFFMY010000002.1, on the reverse strand, counting down.
CCCAAAACATGGCAACGGTAAAATTGTACCACGAATCAAATGCATTGCTCCAAAAGAAATATTGAAACAATAAATTCATAATCATCATGGCACCAATAACTTGCCAGATATTTTTAAATGGTTTTATGATTTGTTTAAAAGTCATGTCTCAAAAATAGCTTTTCTAAAGGATCAGAATTGGTTCTACTGAACGGTTTTTAAGGTAATTGTTTGGTTTGTTTTTAATTCAAAAATTTGATCTTCAAAATCGGCAGGGCCCATAAAACCCCTTGCGTCATTAGAATACCCATAGCCTTCTTCGGGTTTGCCAAACATTCCGGCATCTAGTTTTCCGTTATTGTTTTCGTCATGATAATAGGTAACGGCATAAGTAGCAGAAGGTAATTTGGTAAAAATTACTTGGCAGGTGCCGTCCTTAACTGTTGATTTTTCTGATTTTAATTCCTTTTGATTTTTGTCCAAAACCTTAACGTAAACGGTTCCCGAATTTGTTTTAAGATTGGTGATTTTTACTGTTAAGGCATTTTGTGAATACCCTAAAAAGGTGATTAATGAAATAGCGATACTTAATATAATGGTTTTCATAATTTTTAAATTTAATAATTGTTTGGATTTTGTTTATTTCAATTCAGTTTGACAATTTTCAGCAAGTCCCTTTACCTGGAATTTCCCCCATAATGGATGTAAGTCTTTAACTGTATTTAATTCGTCCCAATTTTCAAGAAGATTCAATATGTTTTCGCAGTATTTGGAAGGATCTTCTCCAAAGAAATTGGCCGTTCCAACCTCGTTTGATAGTTGTAAATAACGTGCTCTAGGGTTATTTGGATTAAATGCAAGAGCTGTTTTAATTGAACTCATCGATTTTATCGAAAACTCGCGTCCACGTGTCATTGGGTCAATAACTAGGCGTGCGGTATACATAAAAGACTGTAAAGCAAATGCTTCATCATTTTTGGGTTGAAGAGTTAGAATCTCATTAATTCTAGATTCAGCAATATCCAGATATTCGTCTTTTATTGCCTTATCTGAAACTCTAAAACTCATCAAAATATAACATTGTGCTTCATAGTATATTGGAAGCCATTCTTGGTTTGCTGTATTTGATATTCTATTGAAGGTATTCGCGGTGTTTTTTAAATCTACTGCAGATTTCGAGTTATTTAATTGAATTAATCCTAATTCCATTGCTTCGGTATAGCCTGAATTTCTGCCAAATGAATGGAATGAAATTAAAATAATGATCAAAGTAATTATTGCTTTCATGATGTTGATTTTAAATGAATATTAAAGATTGATTTTATCAAGTTGATTTGATTCTCCTTTTTTAGTTAAAGTGATGAAGCACCCAATAAAAAAGAATCTTTTAGCGGCAGGAACGATAGGTGTTCTTGGATACAATCCTCCTTCGTTTTTTATTGGAGAATATTGATACCCGAAGACTTGATCAAAGCCAAGAACGTTAGTTATTGAGGCATACAGTATGATGTTTTGCTTATATAGAAAGCTCCAATTCAAATCTAAACTTGCGTTCGAAGGCAATTTGGTAGAATTAAATTCAGATGAGTTTAAATCGTTATAAACTCTAGGGCTTCCATATCTAAATGCTGCGCCAACATATGATCTCCATTTGGTTATCCAATGTTTGTAAACCACAGATAAACTATGCGTAACAGCAAAAGTTGGAGTAGCAGCGTAAGGGTAGTATTTGTAGTTTCTTTCTGTTTGTAAAAAAGAGTAAGAAATCCAGTACGATGCATTTTTGATGGTTTTTGAATCTTTAAAATATACATCCAAGCCATAGGCATACCCGTTTCCTGAATTCGTAAAAGGTTGACTAGTGTTTGTGCTATATTTTACCAAATTTGAGTAGTTTTTGTAGTAACCTTCAGTACGTAATATTCTTTTTTTGAATGATTTGGAATAACTAAGAATGAAGTGCTGCGCTTGTTCGTTTGTTAAATAATTTCTATTTAATAACTGTTCATTTAAAGGGTTTTGATAAAAGATGCCATAGGCAAAGGAAAGACTTGATTTATCGTTCAATTTATACGCAAATGATAAACGAGGAGAAACCGTATTTTTACTTAAATAGTGGGAATGCTCCGTTCTAAAACCAGCATTTAAAAGAAACTTTGAAGAAGTGTAAATCTGTGCTTCAACAAAACCAGCGGTTAAATTTTCGGTATAACTAACTGAACTATCACCCTCAAAACCTTTTCTGGAGTAGGAATTTTGAAAATGGGTAAAAAAGTTTTCAATTCCTCCACGAATTCTGATTTTCTCTGTGATCTCATATTTGGTGGTTGCTTTTATATGGTTTCCTTCTAGTTTTTGGTTTAAAATATTGATGTCTTGTGTGTAATTATCCACATTATGCGTAAAGGAGCCACCAAGAGTTACAAACCATTTTTTAGATAGAGAACCTCGCCAATTTGCATTAATAAACTCGTTGTTATTTGTAACATCAACATCAAATTGTTTGGCTGTGCCGTCTATACTCGTTTGATATTGCGACAAGTTGGATTTATCGAATGAACCATAAATTTTAAATAATCCAGAGCCCTTGGTTTTTTGACGAAAATTCATTGAACCACCGTAGGATTGAGGTTCTTGATTCCAAGCATAATTTTGAGGAACAATGCGCATGTAAGGTTTTAGATTCATGTAATTTGCAGAAACGGTTATTGCTCCATCTCCCCATTTTTTAGTGCCTGCCAAGTCAGCACCAATAGTCATTATAGAGATGTTTAGATCTTCTTCCTCAGGCAAATCTTTTGTGTTTAAGGTAAGTACTGAAGAAAGTGCTTGGCCGTATTCCGCGGAATAACCACCTGTACTGAATGAGGTGCCACTAAACATAAACGGATTAAATCTACCTCGTACAGCCATATTTGGTGCGCTAGTCGTATACGGCTGATGTACATAAATACCGTCAATATATGTTCCAGTTTCTGTTCCTTCTCCGCCATGAACAAAGAGTTTACCAGATTCACCATTGTTGCTCGTGCCAGGTAAAGAGCGCATTGCAGCATTAATATCCCCTAAAGAACCAGCGGTAGTTACAACATCCAATGAACTCATAACCAATGCTTTTTCAGCTTCACCTGAACCATAGGTTCCGGCAGTAATGGTTACCGCTTTTAATTCATTGAATTTCTCTTTTAATTCAATGTTGATGATCTTATTCTCCTTGTGAATAAAAAAACTAGTAGAATAATCTTCAAATCCAATAAAGGCAACTAGGAGGGTAAAGTTTCCTGTATCTGAAAACCGAAAGGTGTAATTGCCTTCTTGGTCCGTTGAGGATCCATAATAGGTATTTTCAACATACACATTAGCTCCAGGCAAACTATTGCCTTGTTGATCGGTTACTTTTCCTGAAATGATTTGTGCCGAAAGGGAACCCGAAATAAAAAGGAGCGAAAAAAGTAATGTTGCTTTCATAATTAAAATATTACGAAGGCAAATGTGAAGGGAATCTTTATGTATTTAAAATACTTGTTACCGAACTGTAGAATATTAGGGATGAATTGTTAAAATTCACTGAATTACTTACGCTTGAAACAAAAACACACATGGTTTTTTGTGTAATGGAGGATGGTTTGATGCCTTCCATTCCGCAATGGTCATGGTTTTAATGTATTCCTTTTCTGCCGTTGCATCTAGTGCAATGCATAAATTGGAGCTTCCTTTTAAGGTTTTAGTTAAAGAATCGAACATTTGCTCGTTTCGATAGGGTGTTTCAATGAAAATTTGAGTTTGCCCAGTCCGAGTTGATATATGTTCTAAATCACGTAATTTTTTGATTCTCTCTGTGTCTTTAACAGGAAGGTATCCATTAAATGCAAAATTTTGTCCATTTAATCCTGACGCCATAAGAGCTAAAAAAATCGATGAGGGACCAACTAATGGAATTACGGTGACACCAAACGAATGTGCCATTTTTACTAGGATTGAACCTGGGTCAGCAATTCCAGGACACCCCGCATCGGAAAGCAACCCCATATCCAAACCGTTAAACAACGGTTCGAAATAGGTTTCAAACTCTTTACTTTCACTGTATTTACCAATGTTATACAAGCGTAAATCGTTAATCGGATTATTTAAATCCAATCTTTTCAAGGCTGCTCTAGCAGGTTTCTCTTTCTCCACCATAAAGTGCTTCACATCTTTCAATTTTATTTTGTTTCCTTCCGGAATAACAAAGTGCATGGGGGATTCACTGATTGGAGTGGGGATAAGAAATAATCTGCCTAGTTTCATTTTTTCAAATTTGAGGTGCAAAAGTCGCTTTTTCGGATTCCTAAATAAAGAATACCGTGTAAAACTTCCAATTCACTTGTATTTATTTTAATCCTTCAATTAAAATTTCTGTTGCTGTGTCAAGCATCTTATATACTTCTTCAAATCCGATATTTCCACCATAGTAGGGGTCTGGAACGGAAATATTTTCATTTGGAAAGGCAACATTCATAATCATTTCAGGGAAATTAGTATGGTTGTTTTTTCGAGCCATTTTAACCACATCTGATTGGTTGTTTTCGTCCATAGTAAAAATGAAATCATAGGTATCAAAATCGCTTGGAATAAGAAGTCGCGATCGTAAATCCAGAATATCAATGCCTTTAGCTCTTAGGGTTGAAATAGCGCGTTGATCTGCGGATTGGCCTATATGATATCCAGATGTGCCCGCAGATTCTATGGATATTTTCAATCCTAATTTTTCAATTTTATCTCTAAATATTCCATGAGCCATAGGCGAGCGGCATATGTTTCCTAAACATACAAATAAGACACTTTTCATTTGTCAAATGTAGAAATTTCAGCGTTGGGTTAACGAATACAATTGACTATTAATGCTAGGATAAAACATTTCAATTAGTATTATTGTTAATTGAAAACGAGGCATGCAAGAAGATAAATCAAATATTACCGAGCAAGGAAAAGAATTTATTTCCAAGGAAACAATAAGCGGGTTATTATTGGTTTCAGCTGCCGTAATTGCTATTATATGGGCCAATTCCCCTTGGTCTAATTCGTACCATCATGTTTGGCATGAGATTCATATGGAATTTGCTTTTGGTGACTGGTTTGATTTAAATGAGTCCTTAAATCATTGGATAAATGATGGATTAATGGCTATTTTCTTTTTTACCGTAGGTCTAGAAATTAAGCGTGAGGTGATGGAAGGAGAACTTAGCTCTTTAAAAAAAGCCTCCATGCCGATAATGGCCGCTGTGGGTGGAATGGTTTTTCCGGCCTTAATTTTTGTAGCGCTAAACTATGATCAGCCTCAAAATATTAAGGGTTGGGGCATACCAATGGCTACAGATATTGGTTTCACTTTAGGGGTTCTATCCTTGCTGGGAAATAGAGTGAGCATGAACCTGAAAATATTTTTAACGGCATTAGCTATTGCCGATGATTTGGGTGCTATAATAGTTATTGCCTTATTCTATACAGATCCCGCAACAATTGATTATACGCAGCTTT
>JBFFMY010000001.1:0-138395 GCA_041563475.1 Salibacteraceae bacterium | reverse complement strand
GCAATCCATATGACTTCAATAAAGCCCATTTAAGACTTCTAGTTTTAGCTATATTTAATGGGTGATACTTTACCAACGCAGCTTAAAAAGCTTCTTTTCACACCATGTTTTGCTATAAAAAAGGGGTTGCGCAACGATTACGATTGTTGTGTACTGTTTTATTTAATTGATTCCTTCAAAATTTTAACAATTTCTCTTAAAAGTAATGTGTCTTGAAAATTTTCAGCGGGTTGGTTAACATAATCGGAGACTGAATTTGAGGATGCATTATACATTTCATATCTCGCAAATTCGTTCTTAATCCGTTTGATATTATTTGGGAAATCTAAAGAAATTGAATCAGATTCTATTGTCCAAATTCTATTTACATGTGGTCCGTCCCAATTAATCTTTGAGATTTTTATTTTTTTTCCATTTGTCATGTAAATAGTGAAATACATATCATCTTTCCCAACCGCGCCATAAATATTTGTGGTGTCTATATCACTTAGTTTTAATTCAATGTAGTATTCAATATCACCTTCACTTTTAGGGATTGGAGTGTACCAATCATCTTTTTGTAAAAAATAACAAAGAGAATCCCGCTCAAAAGCAGTTAAATTGATAACCCGTTTTACAGAGCTCTTATCGAATTTCCATCCTGAAATATTTAATGCTTGCTCGATTTTTAAATCTGGGGCAATATTGTCGAGAATTTCTAATTCGGCCTTTACATTGTCATTTGCGTTATCGCAACTTATGAGTCCTATTATTGCGAAAAAATAAATTAATGTCTTCATTTTGGTCATAGTACACAACGGTTTGTATATGGCAAGTAGGGCAGTAGAAAGCGATAAACTTTCAAGTTTGCACTGAGCCAAAGCGTTGTATTTTGTTTTTAATTTATTCATTCTTAAAAGCCAAATCAACGATTTGGCGGTGTTGGTAAATAGCACTAAACTTTCGTAAACCACCGAACGCCCTATTTGCTATATACCGTGTTGTGCGTTCGTATTTTTTTCAATCTTATATAACTAATTATTGGTTTGTCAGCATTGTAATAAACCTGATAGCTGTTTACTTTTTCAGTAATATCAGAGTCAAATAGAATTCTGTTAATCCTAGTAATTGTATCATTTTTTACTAAGAATTGAAAAGTTACTTCATGGCTACCTTTCTCAAATTCTAATTCAATAGGTAGACTACTTGTCCTTATAAACTTGGTTGTATCAAATACTGGTTCCGTTGCAGACAAAGAGGATTGTTCAGGGTCATTTTTGTCGTAGTATATCATATACTTTTCTCCATCTTCCATGAAGTAATAATGAGACTTAGAAAGTCTGCGGGTAAATGTTTGTCCGTTTACAGTGTAAGTCCAAGATATATTTTTAAGCCCCGATTCAATTAATCCAACTGTTTGTTCGCCTGTTTTTTTACGGTCTCTATACTTCCAATTGTCGTAAAGTGAAATTGAAACTAAGATTACACAAGCTAGAAAAGCTAATATGGTCTTTTTGGTTTTGTTCAAATCTCGATTCTTTTATGACGCACAACATGCGAATAAGGTTATTAACTATATCCACACTATATATTTATTTCAAATTTAGCATTTCAATCGGACTTGAAATGTTTTTTATGTTGTTTATGGCCACTTGCGTATAGATCTCAGTAGTTCTGCTGGAATTGTGACCAAGTAATACTTGAATATATCTTAAGTCTGTTCCATTTTCTAGTAAATGAGTCGCAAAACTGTGTCTGAGCATATGTGGAGTTACTGTTTTTTTTATCCCCGCCCTTTTGGTTGCGTTTTTGATTATTTGTAAAACGCTTGTTGTTGAATACTTACTCCCGTTCGGTCCCTCAAATAAAAACACTTTAGGTTTCCATTCTCTAAAGTATACACGCAAATCAGCTAACACACTGGGGCTCAAAATAGTGAGCCGGTCCTTATTTCCCTTTCCTTGATTCACGGTGATTACCATCCTTTTACTATCAATGTCGGTAAGTTTTAAATTAAGTAATTCACCCCTTCTCAACCCTGAAGAATATAGCAAACTCACAATGCATTTGTGCTTTATGTTATTTGTGTTCTTTATGAGTGATTGTACTTCCTCTAGACTAATTACCTTGGGTAATTTCTCTCGTTTTCGCGGGCGATCAATAGAATAAAATCTATTAGGCATTCCCATCACCACTTCGTAGTAGAACTTAATGCTATTCACCATTTGGTTGAGATACGAATCGGATTTGCCTTTTACAACGAGGGATTGCAGGTAATTCCGGATTTGTAATTCGTCAATGGTATGCAATTCTACACCTTTGAAGTGGTTGATAAATACTTCAAACAAGTGAATATACGTTTTTGCCGTATTCATCGAATAATGCTTCGTTTCTAATTTCTGATAGAACTCTTCCGGACACGTACGATATCCTTCTTCTACTTTTCGGCTTCGGAAATCGTCCACTGATATGGGCTCAACGCCTTTGGCCTTGCTTTTTCCATTAAAAAAATTGGACGTATTAAGCCATGCCAAACCTCTAAATTCCCTGAAAAGCAAATCCAAATTAGAAGGCGTGTTTTTAAGATATGCCATTCCGTATTCCTCGCTCCACTTGACGTTTGGAAGTCCCTTGATTACCGTTTGAATCAATTTGCTAGGATAAAATTGTATTCCAATTTGCTTTTCCTCATCAATAAGCAGGTGTTTTAGGGTAACTATATGTTGGGATTTAGGCTTCATAGAATCAAATCTAGGTGGAATAATTAGCAATACATAAAATAGCCGTATATTTAGACGTTTATTAAACGTTTAAATATACGCTTATGAAAACTTGCCCTAACTGTAACGAACCCGTTTTGGGTAGAAGTGACAAAAAATTTTGTTCTACGTATTGTAAATCTAATTTCCACTATAAATCCCAACTGGAAAAAGGAGAAAGACTATTTGAAAAAATCAATAAGCAACTTCGACTCAATAGAAAACTATTGCGTGCCTACAATAGGGCGGGAAAATCAATAGTTCTAAAACATACGTTATTGGAAGCGGGGTTTGATCCAAAGTATTTTACCCATTACTGGAAAAACAAAAAAGCAGATGTATATCTGTTCTGTTTTGAATACGGTTTCTTACAAAAACAAGAAAATGGTAAAGCCAAATATGTGCTTGTAGTATGGCAGGAGTATATGGGCTAATTCGTTCGAATATCAATTAAAATGTGGGCTAAATTGTGGGCTAATTTTTTCAAACAAAAATGGCTAACAGTTTAATTGTTAGCCATTTAAACAAGTGTTATAGAGGTCTCGAGCGGATTCGAACCGCTGTAGGAGCTTTTGCAGAGCCCAGCCTAGCCGCTCGGCCACGAGACCCTCTTAGGCGGCAAATGTAATAATTACTATGAATTTACCTCAAATCTTTGCTATTTAAATACACACTTACGCTTTTTACATCCATTTCTATTGGTGCGCGGTGCTTAATTACAGTAGCTTCTACCTCTATAGCTTTAGGAAATCTTGCCTGAATTGCTTTCACAATTCTCATCACCACCACTTCAATAAGTTTTGCCCGAATTGCCATTTCACGTTTTACAATATCCGTGATTACAACATAATCTACCGCCTCATTTAAATCGTCTGTAGCGGCCGCAATTGCAAATGGGGTATGAACGCGCACATTTACTGTAAAATCGCCTCCAACTAGCGCTTCCTCGTCAATACAGCCATGAAATGCTCTTACACTAATTCCAGAAACCTCTACTACACCCATTATTTTGTAATTGTTTGTAAAGCCGTATCAATTCTATTTAACGTTTCTTCTTTTCCTAAAATTTCGCAGATATCAAATAAGCTTGGGCCCATTCCTTTGCCGCTAATCGCCAAACGAAATGCTGGGCCTATCTGTCCAAACCCAATTTCATTTTCCGCTAAAAAAGCGCTAAAGGTTGCTTCAATATTATCGTGTGAAAAAGAATCGATTTTGGCAAACTCGTTACGCAATGCCTCTAATAAAGCTGGCGTTTGTTCTTTCCATTTTTTCTTAATGGTTTGTTCATCATATTCTGTTGGAGCTTCAAAGAAATACATTCCTTCGTTCAAAATATCTTGAATAAAAGTGGCACGTTCTTTCATTAACCCACTCACTTTAGCCATTACTTCTACCGAAGTATTTATGCCCTTTTCAGATGCCATTGGCATTACCATTTCGGCTAATTTATCGTTCGTAGTAGCGCGTAAATATTGTTGCTGATACCACAGTGCTTTGGGCGCATCAAATTTCGCCCCTGATTTACCCACTCTTTCTAAAGAAAAGGCTTCAACTAATTGATCTAAATCAAAAATTTCTTCATTCGTTCCAGGGTTCCAACCCAAGAAGGCTAGCATATTTATAAACGCATCTGGAAAATACCCACGTTCTCTATATCCGCTGGATTGTTCTCCAGTAGCTTCGTCTGTCCAGTTAAGTGGAAATACCGGAAAACCTAGTCGATCACCATCACGTTTACTTAGTTTTCCGTTTCCATCAGGACGTAAAATCAATGGTAAATGTGCAAACTTTGGCATTGAATCTTCCCATCCTAAATACCGGTACAACAACACGTGTAGCGGAGCAGATGGCAACCACTCTTCCCCACGAATTACATGCGTAATTTTCATTAAGTAATCATCCACAATATTTGCCAAATGGTAGGTTGGTATTCCGTCTGATTTAAAAATCACTTTATCATCCAAGTTAGAAGTATTTACGACAACCCAACCACGAATTTCATCTTCAAACCGAACTTCTTCGTTTCTCGGTATTTTTACGCGTATTACATAGGGTTCACCAGCTTCAATTTTTTGTTTCACTGCATCTTCCGATAAAGTGAGCGAGTTTTGCATCGAATTTCTCGTAATATGGTTGTATTGCCAGTTTGGCATTTTTGCCGCCTTTGCCTTTTCACGCACATCCGTTAATTCTTCCGGAGTGTCAAAAGCATAATAAGCCGTTCCATTTTCAATCATTCTATCGGCATATTCGCGATATATTGAATTTCTTTCCGATTGGCGGTAAGGCCCATACTCTCCCGGATTCCAAGGGGATTCATCTGGAGTTATCCCACACCATTCTAACGATTCTTGAATATATTGTTCGGCTTTTTCTACAAATCGTGTTTGATCGGTATCTTCAATTCGGAGAATAAAAGTTCCGTTGTGCTTTTTAGCTAATAAATAATTGTAAAGAGCGGTTCTAACTCCTCCAAGGTGTAATGGTCCTGTTGGACTTGGTGCAAACCGCACGCGAACATTTTGCATTGTCATATTCAAAAATTTGAGGGCGCGAAGATACTAAATTTATAGTGCTACAAAACTTTGTCAGTCGTTTCAAATTGAGCAGAATATAGATTTTTTAAGTGCTAGATTCGCTTCTATATTTTTTACACCTTTGCAACTACCAAAATCAAGCAATATATTCACCGATGTAGCAATACATAATTGCCCTTTTTTGGTTGAAGAAAAATATGAATTCGAACAATAACATACCAACGCAAAACATACTTGAAAACCTGGAAGGGTTTTATAAGAAATTCTATTTCAATAGATTAGTAAAAGGCGTGATTGTTTCTACTGGAATTGTTTTGTCGTTTTTCTTGTTTTTTGATCTCCTTATTTTTTACGGACAATTACCTACCGCGGTTCGCTTTATTCTATTTTACGGATTCGTGCTTATTCTTTTAAGCGCCCTTTATTTTGGGGTTGTTGACCCCGTTTTACGTCTATTCAAAATAAATAAAGGCATTTCTTCGGAAGAAGCCGCACAATATATTGGCACCCATTATGCGCAAATTGGCGACAAACTTCTGAACACATTACAATTCGCCCAAACAAGCGAGAAAAATGCCTTAATGACCGCATCCATTGCTAGTCGTGCCGAATTTTTATCTCCGTTTGAGTTTTCAAAAGCTGTTCCTCCAATTGAGAAAAAGAAAAACGCGTTTATTCTGCTTATCCCTATCAGTTTATTACTTGTTATTTTAACTTTTAACAAACGCGTGGTTACGGATGGCGCCACTCAAATGATCAATTATAACGTGGATTATTCGGCAATTGCGCCTTTTGATTTTGAGGTATATCCAGGCAATATTGAGCTGAATTCTGGTACAAGTACTACTTTAGATGTGAAACTTGTGGGAGAAGATCTTCCAAAAGAAGTGTTTGTGGAAATGGATGGGGTTTTGTACCGCGCCAATGGGGAGCGTGGCGAATTCAAATTCAACGTGGAAAACATTACTTCGGATATCACTTACCGATTTAAGGCGAATAAATTTTTTAGCGAGTCCTATACCATTGTTGTTATCCCAAACCCTTTGGTATCGGATGTGAAACTGGTTGTGGAATATCCGGATTATACCAAAAAAACACGTTCTTCATTTTCGAACCCTTCTCTCCTTGAGTTACCCGAAGGAAGTAAACTTTTTTGGGAATTCTCTATTAAAGATGCCCAACAAGCAAACCTTACCATTAATGGTGAAACTATTGAAGGAGTTTCTCTACAGAAATTAAAACTAATTCATAATCAAAGACTTACAGAAAATCAGAACTACATTGTAGAACTAAAAAGCCCGAAGGGAAATTTTCAAAATGGATTCGAAAGTCAAGTTTTACTTATTAAAGACAACTATCCGTCAATTGATATGAAAACGCAAATTGATTCTTCGCAGCTTGATTATGTGTATTTCTATGGGAGAGTTCAAGATGATTATGGATTTCATTCTTTAACGGCAAATTTTGTTTCGGAGGATAGTTCATGGACAACAAATCTTCCGATTAACAAACAGTCATCGCAGGATGTTTTCACTCTTCAAGTTAATAGAACAACGCTAAAAGCCAATACAGTTGTAACGTTTGAAATCCGCGACAACGACCAAATTCATGGGTACAAACGAACAACTTCCGCTCCCTATAAGATGGATGTCTTAAACGACTTACAACAAGATAGTGCCTTGAATTCTCAAGGAGATGAATTGTTAAAAGAAATGAAAGATCTTGCAGAAAAATCAGACCAATTAAATAAGGAAATTAAGGCCGCGGAGGAAGACCTTTTGAATAAGAAAAATATCGACTGGGAAAACCAGAAAAAGCTCGAAAAGATTATCGAATCAGAAAAAAATCTTCAAAAAAATATTGACAAAACCACGGAAAAATTTAAAAAACATCAAGAAAACTATAAGAAAGAAAGTTCTCCCAATGAGGAAATTCTAAGTAAGCAAAAACAACTGGAAGAACTTTATGAAAAGCTGATGGACGAAGACACCAAAAAGCTCTACGAAGAACTTCAAAAATTACTGGAAGAAATGAACAAAGATTTGATTCAAGAACATTTGAAAAAAATGGAGATGAATCAGGAGGACATGCTGAAGGAATTGGATAGAAATTTAGAAATCTTTAAACAATTAGAATTAGAGCAAGGATTGGAGAAATCTCTTGAAAAAATGGAGGAATTGGCCAAAAAACAAGAGGAATTGGCGGAAAAAAATGAAAATAAAGAAATTACGAATGAGGAAAACGTAAAAGAACAGGAAGAACTAAACAAAGAATTTGAGGAACTCAAAAAGGAAATGGACCGATTAGATTCCCTTAATAAAGAACTTGATGAACCTAATGATATAGATTTTGATAAGGAAAAACAAGAAGAAATATCTGAAGATCAAAAGAATTCTGTTGAAAAATCAAAGGAAGGTAAACGGAAGGAATCCGCGCAAGACCAAAAAGATGCTGCTAAAAAAATGGCAGAAATGAAAGAAAAAATGGGTGAAAGTATGGACATGAATGCCTCTGCTCAAGAAGGGGAGGATTTAGAATCCATGCGAAAATTATTGGAAAATGTATTGGAATTATCCTTTGAACAAGAAGAAGTAATGATGCAAATAAAATCAGTTGAAAGAACTGACCCTCAAATTGTTAAGCACACCCAGACCCAAAAAAGATTACAAGAAAGTTCGGAAGGAATTAAGGATTCCTTATATGCCTTGGCCACAAGAATTCCTCAATTAGACGCTTTGGTAGAGAAAGAAATTAAAGAAATGACTACCCAAATGGAATTTACGGTAAAAGAATTACAACAACGCAACTTACCCCAGAGTGGATTAAACCAACAAAAAGCACTTACCGCCATAAATAATTTAGCCGTTCTATTGGATGAAATAATTCAACAAATGGAACAGCAGCAAAGTGAAAGCAGTAAATCAGGTAAAGGAAGTTGTTCGAAACCCGGAGGCGGTTCACCAAAACCCTCTATGAAATCCTCGAAACAAAAACAAAAAGAATTGGCCAAACAAATGGAAAAAATGAAACAGGAACTGGAGAAAGGTAAATCTCCAGGCAAGATGAATCCTGGAAATATGGGAAAAGGAATGAGTAAACAAATGGCGGAAATGGCAGCCCAACAAGAACTCATTCGTCAAGAAATTCGTAAGATGGCCGAAAGTCTTCAAAAAGAGGGTGACTTAGAAGGCGCGGGGCAGTTAAAAGAACTGGAAAGGTTGCTAGACCAAAATGAAACGGACATTATTAACTTGGAGCTCGACAACGAATTTTTACAACGACAAAAAAATATTGAAATAAAAATGTTGGAAGCAGAAAACTCAGAACGAGAACGAGAAATGGAGGAGAAAAGAGAATCTCAAACTGCCAAACAATTTAACCAGTCGAACACCAAACAACTGGAAGAGTACAAGAAATTAAAAGAATCGGAATTAGAAATTCTACGCTTATTTAATCCAGATTTAAGTAACTATTACAAGAATCAGGTAAATAAATACAACCAAGAAATAGAGAAGTAATGAAGTCTCAAATTGCGTTTATTGAAAATGTTTCATGCGGACTAAAAAACTTAGAAAGCGTTAAACAATGGTTGATTGCGGTGGTAGAGAATGAAAGAAAATCCATAGGTGTTCTTACCTATGTTTTTATGTCTGATGATGATCTTTTAGAATACAATAAACAATACTTATCGCACGACTTTTATACGGATGTAATCACGTTTGATGAATCTGAATTTCCAGTAATAAATGGTGATATTTTAATAAGCATTGACCGGATTAAGGACAATTCAAACGCACTTCAAACAGGTGTGCTAGAAGAAACTCTTCGGGTAATTGTGCATGGAGTTCTGCATCTTTGTGGATATAAGGATAAGACTGAAATAGAGGAAACTGAAATGAGAACCAAAGAGGAGTACTATCTCAAAAACACCAATTTAATCTCCTAAGGTTTCACGTGAAACATAAAAAGAATATGTTACAAAAATATGATGTAATTGTGGTAGGTGCGGGACACGCAGGAGCAGAAGCTGCTGCTGCGGCAGCCAATTTGGGCGTTAGTGTTCTACTCATTACCATGGATTTATCTCGAATTGGCCAAATGTCATGCAATCCTGCCATGGGTGGGGTTGCCAAAGGTCAAATTGTTCGAGAAATTGATGCTTTAGGCGGTTTATCAGGACTCGTTTCAGATGCAAGCGCCATTCAATTTAGAATGCTTAATCGTTCTAAGGGTCCCGCAATGTGGAGCCCAAGAACGCAGAATGATAGAGTGCTTTTCTCTATAGAATGGAAAAATAGATTGGAGCTAATTCCCAATTTGGATTTTTGGCAAGACACCGTTTTAGCGGTGACAAATACTGGAAATAGAGTGACTGGAGTGGTAACGCAAATGGGAGTCACGATTAAGTCGGATACCGTAATTTTAACCTCTGGAACATTTCTAAATGGCACTATTCATATCGGAGGGCAGAAATTCTCAGGTGGACGAATGGGCGAAAGATCTTCCCAAGGAGTAACAGAAAACCTGGTGGATTTAGGTTTTGAATCGGGTAGAATGAAAACAGGAACACCGCCACGCGTAGATGGGAGAAGTCTGGATTACTCCAAAATGGAGGAACAATTTGGAGATTCTCAACCTTGGAAATTTTCGTATTTAGATTCAAAAATACTTAGTGAACAACGCTCGTGCTGGATTACCTATACCAATGAAAGGGTTCACAATGAGCTTCGAGTAGGCTTTGATGATTCACCTATGTTTACAGGCAGAATTAAAGGCTTAGGTCCGCGCTATTGTCCTTCCATAGAAGATAAAATAGATCGCTTTGCAGATAAAGATCGACATCAAATATTTGTTGAGCCAGAAGGATGGCAAACCACCGAGGTATATGTAAATGGATTTTCAACTTCCTTACCAAAGGAAGTTCAACTTTCTTCCATGAAGCTCATCCCAGGATTTGAGAATGCAAAAGTTTTAAAACCTGGATACGCTATAGAATATGATTACTTCCCCCCTACACAATTAAGAAATACGCTAGAAACAAAATTGATTTCTAACCTCTTTTTTGCAGGTCAAATAAACGGAACCACTGGTTACGAGGAAGCAGCTGGCCAAGGACTAATGGCCGGAATGAATGCGGCAGCAAAGGTTAAAGGAATGGATCCATTTATTCTTTCCAGAGATGAAGCTTATATTGGCGTTCTAATAGATGATCTTGTGACTAAAGGAACTGAAGAGCCCTATAGAATGTTCACTTCACGGGCAGAACATCGCATTCTTTTAAGACAAGATAACGCAGATATAAGACTAACGGAAAAATCTTTTAACTACGGTCTAGCAAAAGCTAATCGAATGAAACGATTAGAAGAAAAATACAAGCAAACAAACCAATTAGTAAAGCACATTTCAGAACTAAGCGTTAACCCAGCGGATATTAACCCCGTTTTAGAAGACCTCGGCACATCTCCACTAAAACAAAAAGTGAAGATGTTAACCATTTTAGGCAGACCACAAATTACCTTAGAAAGTATTAAACAATTTTCCCCAATCATATCAGAAATGAAATTTGAAAAGGTCAAGGACCGGGAGGTTCTGGAGCAAGTGGAGATTTTGGTAAAATATTCCGGGTACATAGAAAGAGAAAAGAAACTAGCCGACCGATTAAAAAACTTAGATCATATTAAATTACTAGACAATTTGGATTACGCACAGCTAAAATCACTCAGCTATGAAGCGCGTGAAAAACTCACCAAGCTTCGCCCCACTAATCTTGGACAAGCTTCACGTGTAAGCGGAGTGTCCCCTTCCGATATTTCGGTGATTTTAGTCCATTTGGGACGATAGTTTCACGTGAAACATCCTTTTTTTTAAATTAGAACGGAAAATTAAAGGTAAAATGAACGCGTTTTGGGAGCCAAATGTTACAGGTCATTTTTTTTACAAAAACGCATCACAGTGAATTGAATCTAATACTCTGATTAGCAATGTTTTAAAATCTTTTATTCTGTTTCAGCTAGTCAGATTACTATATTGTACAATAAATTATAGAAACTTCTGTTTTCGGAAGTAAAATAATCGAAGAATCAAAAAATGAAAAAAGTACTCGTATCTCTTCTTTTAATTCATAGCCTTTTCATTTCTGCTCAAGACGGTGCCGTTGGAGATTGGATAGATTATATGCCACATCACAATGTATTTTCTGTTGCGGAGGGTTCGAATGTCACCTTTGGAGCAACTTCACTCGGCCTAATAGAATTTTCTAAAAATGAAAGCGCCATCTCCCTTCTTTCCAAAGCAAATGGATTATCCGATGTAGGCATAACTTGTCTAGGATACAACGAGCTAACTAAATCATTTTTGGTGGGGTACCAGAACGGTAAAATTGACATCATAACTTCCGATCAAATTTTTACAATTTCTGATCTTCATCGCAAAAGTATTGGCGGGAACAAATCATTAAACAGCGTTTTTATGGATTCCGTTTACGCATATATCGGAACGGGGTTCGGCATTATTAAATTTAATTTAGAGCGAAAAGAATTTACAGAGACTTACTTCATTACAAATAACGGGGATCAGCTATACGTAAATGACCTAACCATTTTTAATGATACGATTTATGCCGCTACTGTCAAGGGGATTAGAAAAGCGTATAAAAACGATCCTCAAATAACCTTTTACGAAACGTGGGAAACGGACACTACATTACCCAACCCACAATCTGAATATTCCATAATTTCAATGTACCAAAGTGATTTATACGCCAATTTCCCAAACGATACCGCGCAAGACATTTTGTATCATAGAACATCCACAGGTAGTTGGGAAGAGGTTGTAGGACTTATTGGCAAAGAGAATCGATCAGTAGAAGCATATGAAAATCAAGTTCTTATCGCACATGAAAGCTCCATTTCTTCCTATAACGAAATTTGGGAAGAAACCAATAGAATATTCAATTATGGGGAAGGGACGTATGTAAATTCAAATACGGCCATTTTAGGGAAGGAAAATACAATTTGGGTTGGCGACAGAACGTTTGGAATGATTCAGAATCCAAAACCATTTTGGTATGAAGTTATTAACCCGCAAAGTCCAGCAACGTTCACTGTGGATGAAATTGCGATTAGAAACGGGCAAATTAACATCGCGGCAGGTCTTAAACAAAACAACTGGAGTAATTCCTACAATAACAACGGAATGCTCTGGAGAACACCTGAAAACACATGGGGACAAACCACCAAATTCACTGATTCCAAATTAAACGGTGTTTTTGATTTAATAACCGTTAAAATCAACCCTTTTGACCAAAGCAAAGTGTTTTCCGGCTCAATTGGTGGTGGTTTAGTTGAATTCACCAACAACGATGTTTCTGAAGTATACAATACCACAAATAGCCCCTTACAGAACGCAACAAATATTGAGTGGGTCATTGTAAGTGGCTTAGATTTCGATAATTCTGGGAACTTATGGGTAGCCAATTCTTCCAACCCTAGCGCCCTGGCTGTTTTGACTAACGAAAAGGAGTGGTATAACTTTAGTTTTGGTCAGTTTTTAACTGATGACCAAACAGGCCCTTTACTCGTAGATCAGCAAAACTATAAATGGGTAGTGCTACCGAAAGGGGGAAAAGGAATCCTTATTTTCAATGATAACGGAACAATTGAAGATAAAACGGATGACCAGTCGAAAATTCTAAACTCAGCTATTGGCCAAGGCGGTCTTCCTTCGAGCGATATATACAGTATCGCAGAAGATCATGATGGAGAAATATGGGTCGGTACCGCAGAGGGTGTAGGTGTATTTTACTCCCCAACAAGCATATTCGCAGGAAATACAAACTATGATGCACAACGAATAATCGTTGAAGTAAATGGTTATTTTCAATATTTACTCGGAACGGAAACGGTTACAGCAATAGCTATTGATGGGGCAAATAGGAAGTGGTTTGGAACAAAAGGTTCTGGTGTATTTTTAATGAGTGCGGACGGAACAACTGAACTGCACCATTTCACCGCAGAAAACAGCCCCCTATTATCCAATTTTATTCGTTGCATCACCATTAATGAAATGACTGGTGAAGTTCTTTTCGGAACGGATAATGGGATAATTGCTTATAAAGGAACGGCTACTGGAGAAGAGGCTCAAACCATTGATTCATACGCCTATCCGAATCCAGTGCCCGAAAATTACTCCGGACCTATCGCCATTAAAGGGCTTCCTGCCAACAGTGCCGTAAGAATTACAGACATAGCCGGAAATCTAGTTTTCACAACAGAATCAGAAGGAACACAAGTCGTGTGGAATGGAAACGACATGAACGGGAAACCTGTAGGTACCGGAATTTATTTGGTTTTTGGAATTGATGGTGAAGGGAACAACTCACAAATTGCAAAGATTATGTTTACGAAATAATAGCAAAATTAAGACGTAGCCACCTAAATTTGCTTCATGCTTTCGCGAACAAAGGCCATTGTTTTACATAAAGTAAACTACTCCGAATCGAGTATAATAGTTAACGTATTTTCAGAACATTTTGGAAAGGTTGGACTGCTAATCCAAGGCGCAAAAAGAAAAAAATCAAACAACAAAATAGCCCTTTTCGAACCGCTTAGTTTACTCGAAATAGTTGGTAATTTTGATTCACCTGAAAAACTCATACGACCCAAGGAAGTCAAGTTATACCTGCCATTTATAAATATTCAATCCAGTATTTCAAAACGCACCATTGCTCTATTTCTTTCGGAGGTTTTACACAAAACTATACGCGAGCCACACCCGGATCAATCCACCTTTAACTTCGTTGAAAAAGCACTCATAAGACTAGAAAATACACCGCATAAAACCACCAATTTCCATGTAATTTTCCTTATGGAACTAACCAAGCATCTAGGCTTTTATCCCATTCTTTCAAAAGGAAACTATTTTGATATGTTGGAAGGGGTTTTTTCCGATTCCGTACCTAGAACCAATGTTTATTTGACCGGACTTGAAAAAGAGGTGTTTTTTGTTATATTAGGCACAAATTTTGATGAGTGGGAAACCGTTAAACTAAATTCAGAACAACGAAGAAACGTGTTATCATCTATTATTACATATTACCAGACCCACATTTCTGGTCTTGGTGAAATTAAGTCCCACACTGTTTTAGAAACCATCTTTAATTAATGAAAACCAAGTTCCATTACCTAATTTTTGCCTTTTTGCTCACCACGCATGCTATTGGAAGAACCCAAACCTTGAAGGTGATTGATTATGCCACTAAAAAGCCAATTTCAGAGGTTTTAATTTACACCATTGATAAATCCAATAAGGTAATCACCGATTCATTAGGACAAGCGGACATCACTCCATTTTCAGACAAAACCCTATTGGTTATTTCGCACGCGGCATATGCCGAAGTCCTATTTAAAAAGTCTGATTTATACACCTCAAGATATATGCTTGAACTCCATCCCAAAATCTTGAATTTGGATGAATTCATACTTTCCGCTAATAAAAGATTTCAGGCTAGGGAAGAGGTTCCCAATCAACTTACCTCTATTTCGGCAAAAGACATTAAACTATTAGACCCACAAACCTCAGCTGATGCTATTTCTAGCACGGGAAAGGTATTTGTGCAAAAAAGCCAAATGGGCGGTGGTAGTCCAATGATCCGAGGTTTTGCTGCAAATAAGGTTTTAATCGTGGTAGATGGAATCCGAATGAATAATGCCATTTTTAGAGGAGGGAATTTACAAAACGTAATTTCTATAGATCCCAATATGCTTGAAAAAACCGAAGTCGTTTTTGGTCCCGGTTCTGTAATTTACGGAAGTGATGCGCTGGGCGGAGTAATAGACTTTCAAACCATTTCAACCAAATTTTCTGATACGGGAACTGCAGTTACTGGAAATGTTTTTATACGGGCGAGTAGTGCAAATAAGGAATTAACTCCTCATGGAGACGTTACAATTTCAACGAAAAAATTTAGTTCTGTCACCTCCCTTTCCGCTAGTCGATTTGACGATTTAAAAATGGGAGTACATGGCCCAGAAGAGTATTTGCGACTGGACTATGCGGACACAACAAATGGAGATAAAATGGCACCAAATTCAACTACCGAAAAACAGCTGTTTTCGGGTTATAATAGTATTTCGTTTCTACAAAAATTTGGTTTTAAAATAAACGAACGGTTAAAATTTAACTACAGTTTCATTTATTCCACAACCTCGGATATTCCGAGGTACGATCGCCTTATTCAGCGAAAAAATGCAGATACTTTGAAATACGCACGTTGGGATTACGGTCCGCAGAAATGGCTAGTAAATACCGTTACAATGAATTTAAATTCACCGAACAAAATATTCGACAACCTCAACGTAACACTTGCGTATCAAAACTTTGAAGAAAGTAGAATAGACAGAAAATTTGATTCGTCATCTGAGCGTACAAGAACGGAAAATGTAGGAATGTTCTCTGCTAACTTGGATTTCGATAATTCCATAAGTGGGCGATCTACATTATTTTATGGAATAGAAACGGTGTATAATCTAGTTAATTCAACTGGGATGGAGCATACAGGTGCTGTCAAAACTCCTATTCAAACCCGCTATCCAGATGGTTCAACCTATTGGAGTAACGCTGCGTATATTAATTTCAAAATCAATCAAAGTCAACGAAACACGGTCGTTTTTGGATTGCGTTATAATCAAGTGAAACTTAATGCCACCTTTGATTCAACATACTATACTAACCCTGATGGCCAGACCATAAATCAAAGTACCGCAGCACTAACCGGAAGTATGGGAGTCGCGCATCGACCGAATGAAACGTGGCAAATTAATGCCAATATTTCATCTGGATTTAAAGCACCCAATATTGATGATATCGCGAAAGTATTTGATTCTGAACCCGGCAGTGTGGTGGTGCCCAACCCAAGTCTAAAACCCGAATATTTGTATTCATTTGATGCCTCCATCAGCAAAAAATTGGGCGCTAAAAAACAACATCATATCGAACTCTCTGGATTTTATTCCTTTTTGGTTGATGCAATGGTTCGTAGAGATTTTCAGGTTAACGGCCAAGATTCTATTCTTTACGATGGCCAACTTAGTAAAGTTCAAGCGCTCGTAAACACGGGCAGCGCGGAATTAGCTGGGGCAAGTTTAATTTATGAAGCTACCATAACCAAAAAATGGACGTTTAAAGCCGCAGGAACTTACACTTACGGAAGGGACAATGAAGGGTTATACTTGCAACATGTTTCTCCATTATTTGCGAACGCTCATGTTATCTTCTCGTATAAAAAAGTAACAGTAAATGCTTATTTGATTTACAATGGTTCGATGCCGAATAGCCGAATGGCGCCAACAGAATTAGGAAAGCCAGATATCTATTTGCAGGATCCTAATGGTAATCTATATTCACCTTCGTGGTATACTCTAAATATTAAATCGGCATATAAATTAAACTCGAGATTATTATTTACGTTCGGAGCAGAAAACATCACTAATCAACGATACAGACCATATTCCTCTGGAATTGTGGCTCCTGGATTAAACTTAATTGGCTCAATTAAAGCAACTTTTTAAATCAACCAACGTTTTTTATTTGTAAAAAAGAGATGGTATAACTAATATTGAGGCCTCTCAAGGATAACTAATTAACTTTGAGGCTAAATTTACCACCGTTTTAGATTAATAATTATGAAAAGTATATTCAACATAGCAGTAGTTGCAACCATTCTAGGGTTTTTATTTGTTTCTTCTTGTAAGAAAGACGTTGAGCCCACCATTGCGGAAATACATGTCGTGTCGAAAGACGGTGTGCCAATTCCTAATGCGGATATAATGTTGACCTGTACATCGTCTGTAAATAGACCCTGTGAGATTGAAATTATAGGTAAGGCAGATAAGAATGGCGTCTATACCAAAGAGTTCGATTTACCCATGGTGTTATTAGTGACTGGTGCAGGAAACATATTAGATTCTCAGCTTGTAAATGTTTTACCTGATACCCAATGGATTATTACACGAGATACTATTTGCGGGTTTACCACTATTAGCGTAAAACCAGAACAAACTAGTGTTCAGACGGTAATTCTGTACGACTGTAAATAATAACCGCTTGTTTTAAGAGTTTTTCCTGATCTTTATTTGATAGCCCTGGCGCAATGGCCGATTTCTCATAATGAGGCCAACCATCTGCATCTTTGTGTGAAAATGAGTAATATCCGAATGGCATAAGTAATCTGCAAACGGCAATATGCATCAGGTTCATCTTTTCATCTTTCTCAAAGGTTCGAAACCCTTGTCCTAGTTCTTGTATTCCAATCAAAAACAGAATTCCATCCATTTCAATCCCCCCACCAAAAATTGCTTCAAATTTTAGTTTAGCCTCCACCCAATCGTTATCTGTAAATTGCTCGTTTATCATACGGAGCACAAATCTATTTAAACTTGTTCGATTATATACTCCTTAAACGAAGCAAAGAATCTCAAGCTATAATAATTCACCTGCAAGATTGGAGAGTTCACTACGCTCCCCTTTTTCGAGTGTTACATGGGCAAAAATTTCATTCCCTTTTAACCGGTCAATCAAATACGATAATCCATTAGAATGCTCATCTAAATACGGTGTATCAATTTGATAAATATCGCCAGAAAAAATCATTTTGGTGTTTTCACCGGCACGCGTAATAATAGTTTTTATTTCGTGTGGAGTAAGGTTTTGTGCTTCATCCACTATAAAAATAACATTAGATAAGCTCCTTCCTCGAATATAGGCCAGCGGGGTTACTACAATTTTTTCCTTATTGACCATTTCTTCAATTCTATGGTAATTAGGATCTGTTTCACGCCATTGGTTTTTTATAAACTTTAAATTATCCCATAATGGCTCCATATACGGATTAATTTTCGCCTTCATGTCTCCCGGCAAATATCCAATATCCTTATTGCTTAAAGGAACAATAGGCCGAGCCAAATAAATTTGTTTAAAATGCCTTCTACTCTCTATTGCTGCGGCTAAGGATAAAAGTGTTTTTCCGGTACCTGCAACGCCTTGTAACGTAACTAATTTAACATCGGGATTTAGAATAGCATGCACGGCAAAAGTTTGTTCCGCATTTCTTGGGGTAATTCCGTAACACTTATGTTTATCAATACGTTCTAGAACCCTCTCAATGGGATTAAAATAGGCCAAAACAGAACTATTATCCCCCTGCAAAACATAATACTCATTATTTCTAACTTTCAAAAAATCTAAACGATCTTCCGGAACTTTACCTTCCTTAAAAAGCAACTCAATAATGTCATCGGGAACATTTTCAATGTGACTTTTTCCAGTGTTAAGCGCCTGTAAATCGTTTATTTTTCCCGTTTCATAATCCGCAGCATTTATTCCCAAAGCCTTCGCTTTTAACCTTAGATTAATGTCTTTAGATACAAGCGTAACCAAATCTTCTGGATTTTCTTCTGCTAAAAACACAGCGGAATCTAGAATTTTATGATCATTTTTACTCGTGCCAAAAATTATATCCGCTTCGGTTAATCTCCCTGACATCATACGGGATTGGTTTTCCATAATCACTTTAAAGCGACCCTTAGTAGAGCCGTTCAAATTGTTCCAATCCTGAAGTAAATGGCTTTCTGAAAGCTTATCTAACGTGCGTATAAACTCTCTAGCCTCAAAGTTTTTCGTGTCACTTCCTTTTTTAAAATTGTCCAGCTCTTCCAGAACGGTGATTGGAATGGCTACGTCATTATCTTCGAAATTATTAATAGAATTGTGGTCAAATAGAATGACCGAGGTGTCCAATACAAAAATTTTGTTTTGCTTCTTTTTCTTCGCCATAGTGTAGTGTTAAATTTCGATGCAAATTGCCCTATAAAAGTGGGGAAATTATTTTAAAAATTTTCTACCAAATCATTATGTTTTTAACAATTAACCAACCAAAGGGTGCCTGTTGTTAATTGAAGGGGTTATACGAATTGTTACGTTCATGAGAAATATAAATTTAACAAAACTGAACTAAAATTCCTACCTTGCAGCCATGAACACGACAACGGTAACCGACCACCAATATATTGATACTTTAGATGGTTTAAATGAGTTTTACGCGATAAACAAAGAGGTAAAATGGATTGGATTTGATACCGAGTTTATTGGAGAAAAAACTTTTGTCCCTGTTTTATGTCTTATCCAAATCGCTTCAGAACATGGGAATTACTTGATTGATTCTTTGAAATTACCTCATTTAAAGCCCTTCTTAAAATTGATCACAGACCCCGAAATTTTAAAAATTACCCATGCGGGTGAGAATGACTACCGATTACTCTTCCAACAATTTGGCGTACTTCCGGTAAATGTTTTTGACACCCAAATAGCTGCCGGTTTTATTGGCTATTCTTATCCTGTTTCGTTTGCCAATTTGCTTCAGGGTGAATTACGCGTTAGGCTAGATAAAGGATCGGCCGTTTCAGATTGGGAGTCTCGGCCAATCTCCAAAAAACAATTGCAATATGCCCTAAATGATGTGCTTTATTTAGAGCAGCTTTGGATTAAGATGGCGCAAAAATTACGGGACAAAAAAAGGGAAACGTGGTTAACGGAAGAATTCAATAAAATGCAATCGGCAGAATATTATGCTATTGACCGAAACAAGGAGTTTCTTACCAACAGTATGCTTAACAAAATAAACAACAACGAGAAACTTTTTCTATTACGCTTATACCGATGGCGCATTGATATTGCAGAAAAGAAAAATCAACCTAAAGAAAGAGCTTTACAAAAGAAGTATATCGCACATATTGTTAAAGCAGTCAAGGGAGGTAAAGAATCTTTACTTCATAACCGTCTTTTACCCGATCATGTAGTACAAAAAAATGCGAAAGTTTTCTTGGCTATGTTTGAAGAGCCTATTACTACAGAGGAGCAAGAAATAATGGACTCTATTTCACAAAACGCACCTGTTAAACCGCGAATTGATGCCGTAATGGACATCCTTTATCTCGGTATTAAAATAATCTGTAGTGAGCAGAAGGTTGCTCCTGAATTGGTAATTAACCGCTCTAATTACAAAAGAATGAAATGGGATTTAGATTACTTTGATGAGTCCTTAAATCAAACCTGGCGCCATCAATTATTGGGCGACAACGTGATTAACAGTATACAAAACAGAACAAAACTTAAAATTGATACCAAAGGCAAATATTTTAGCTTAGAAATGTAGGGGCTTTACCCCCTTTAACTAACATGGGTTATCTATTTTTGCGCACCAATAAAACCAAATAAATATGGACAACTTTTTTTCGATTCTACGCTCAACGCATTACTTCGTAATGATCGCATTGCTAATTTTTCTGCTTTTTACCATTGGTAAGTTTGCTTTCAAAAAAATAGGAAATGAACCTTTTGGAGAAATGGAAGATAAAACCACATTATTGGTAATGATTTTATCGCATATTCAATTAATAATTGGACTCGTTTTATTAACGGTTGGGCCAATGAGTCACCATTTCTCAGACATGGGAACCGCGATGAAAGATTCAACAATTCGTTTAATGGTGGTAGAACATCCTATGGCAATGATTTTGGGCGTTATTATGATTACCATTGGCAGAATTGCCATGAAGAAAAAACCTACCGATAGTAGTAAATTCAAAACCGTTATTATTTTCTTCTCAATTGCCTTGGTCTTATTTCTAATTAGAATTCCTTGGAACCACTTGAATGGGTAAGTTATTTGATACTGCTCCAATTCGTGAGCGTGCTGTTTTAATTGGCCTGATTACGCCATCCCAAAATGCTGAAAAAGTCGCTGAGTATCTTGCAGAGCTAGAGTTTTTGGCCAACACTTTAAGTATTGATACCGAAAGATCTTTTACACAAGGACTCCAAAAAGCTGATTTAAAAACCTTTGTGGGTAAAGGAAAGCTCGAAGAAATACGCGTCTATATTGTCGAAAATAATATTGATGTTGCCATCTTTGATGACGATTTAAGTCCCTCTCAATTACGCAACATTGAAAGAGAATTAAATATCAAAATTTACGATAGAAGTCTGTTAATTCTAGATATTTTTCAATTCAGAGCGCAAACAGCACAAGCAAAAACGCAAGTTGAGCTGGCGCGTTCTAAATATTTATTGCCTCGTTTAACCCGCCTTTGGACACACCTTGAACGTCAACGTGGAGGAACTTCTACACGTGGTGGCTCGGGTGAAAAAGAAATTGAAACGGATAGACGAGACATTCGGAAGAAAATTTCATTGCTTGAAAAGAAACTTATCACCATTGATAAGCAAATGTTTACGCAGCGTCAAAACCGTGGAAAACTGGTTCGCGTAGCCCTAGTCGGATACACAAACGTTGGTAAATCTACATTAATGAATCTCTTGTGTAAGTCGAATGTATTTGCTGAAAACAAACTTTTTGCCACTTTGGATACTACGGTGCGTAAAATTGCCATTCATAATTTACCCATTCTCCTTACCGATACTGTTGGTTTTATCCGAAAGCTACCTACCCAGTTGGTGGAATCTTTTAAATCCACTTTGGACGAGGTAAGAGAAGCCGATGTTTTATTGCACGTTGTAGATATTTCTCACCCCAATTTTGAGGATCATTATAACACTGTTAATGGTGTTTTAGCGGAAATAGAAAGTGGGGATAAACCAACGATAGTGGTGTTTAACAAAATAGATGCATACAGCGGAATGGAAGAGGGTGAATTTGACTATACCGGAGAAGGAGAGCACCATGTTTCATTAGCCGATCTTCAAAAAACATGGATGAGCACCCTTAATGATAATTGTATTTTTATCTCTGCAGCAAAACGCGAGAACATACCGCAACTTCGAGAGGATTTGTATACCATGGCCAAAAAAATACACGCTGCTCGGTTTCCTTACCATGATTTCTTGTACTAAATAGTGGAGGAAAGAATCGATTTAAATTTAGAAGTTCATGACAAAAGGAATTGTAATAAGCATTTTTGCGGCTTTAGGATTAGTCGCTTTTACGTTCATTAACCAAGATGACGTCCAAACCCTTGAAAAAGGAGATAAAGTTCCTCAATTCACCTTAAAAGATCAAAATTCTGAAATATTTGACATTGCCAATTTCATAGGAAAAAAGAACCTTGTAATATATTTTTACCCGAAAGACGACACTCCTGGATGCACAAAGGAAGCGTGTAAGTTTCGTGATGAATTTGAGGTTTTTACCGATTTGGATGCGCTGGTGATTGGAATTAGTGCGGATTCACCCGAATCACATACCGAATTTATTGAAAAGTATACTCTTCCGTTTACCCTACTCAGTGATGAAGAAAATGAGGTTAGGCTAAAATTTGGGGTGAAAGGAAAGTTTATGAATATTATTCCTGGCCGAGTAACTTTTATTGCCGACAAAAACGGGATTATTCAATATGCTTTTGATTCTATGGGTAATGCCGAAAAACATGTAGAAGAAGCGCGAAAAGTGTTGGAAAACCTGAAATAAAAAATGGAAAAATTATGCAGTACCAACGTTTAACCTCCTCAGAATTAGAAAATCTGAAAGATGATTTTATTCGATTTTTGGCTTCCCAAGGAATTGACTCAGACGCTTGGCAAAAAATGAAATCGGAGGATATTTCTAGTGCCGAAAAGGTTATTGATATTTATAGTGATTTGGTTTATGAACAAGCTTTAACAAAATGCCAGTTCTTAGAGCACATTAGCGCTAAAGAATTTAAAGCTATTCGATTTGATGATAATGAAGCTTTTGTTATTGGAATTCGTGTGAAAGAGGGAAGCCCAATAAATTTGAACACCGACAACTTTCAAAAAGATGTTAGCCAAGGTTTATCTTCGAACGAAATAGAAATTTTTTCGGCCACAAAAAAGCACGAAAAACTACGCGAACATGAAATGTTCATGTGGATCAAAAATGGTGCTTACATGGCAAATGAAGCGTGGTTTAATCAACTGAAAGAACTTGTAAATTTGGATTAATCCAATACAAAATCCAATCTTCTATTCGCTAAATCAGCCTCCTTAACGGTGATCTCAACCTCATCTCCTAACTGATACATCTTACCCGTATTATTTCCAACAATACGGTGATGCTTTTCATCGAAGGTAAAATAATCTCCACTTATTTCGCGTAGGCGAACCATTCCTTCACATTTATTTTCAATTATTTCCACATAAATACCCCATTCGGTAACCCCAGAAATAACTCCTTTAAACGATTTTCCAACTTCATTTTCCATAAACAAAACTTGAAAATACTTGATAGATTCACGTTCCGCATCCGCGGCTAGTTTTTCTTGATTCGAACTATGCTTGCACCATTTCTCATACGAGGCTTCATCAGCCGAAGGTTTCCCGTCCAAATACTGTTGCAACAAGCGATGAACCATCATATCCGGATACCTACGAATAGGAGAAGTAAAATGCGTATAGTTGGCAAATCCTAAACCATAATGCCCAATATTTTGGGTGCTGTAAACTGCTTTTGCCATTGTTCGAATGGCTAAGGTTTCAATAAGGTTTTCTTCTCTTTGACCTTGTACTTCCATCAATAATTTATTCATGGAACTCGCAATATTTTCGGTTTTAGTATTGAATTTGTACCCGAACGTTTTGATAAACTCAGAGAACGCAATCAATTTTTCAGGGTTCGGTTTATCATGGATTCGATACACAAATGTCTTTACATTTTCTCCTTTTTTCGGTATGGCAATTCGTTCGGCCACAGCTTTATTGGCCAATAACATAAACTCCTCAATAAGTTTGTGTGCATCCTTTTGAACTTTAAAATATACACCTGCAGGCTTTTTGTGTTCATCTAATGTAAAACGTACCTCCACCTTATCAAAGGCAATTGAACCATGATCTAATCTATCTTGACGAACAATTTTTGCTAAAGTATTTAGCTGAATTAACTCTTCCGAATACTCTCCTTTTCCTGCTTCCAATATCTCTTGCACCTCCTCATACGCAAATCGTCTATCAGAGTGGATGATGGTTCTTCCGATCCATTTACTTACAATTTGTGCTTCTGGTGTAATTTCAAATAGCACCGCGAAGGTGAGTTTATCTTCATTTGGACGTAAAGAACACACCCCATTCGATAGAACTTCAGGTAGCATTGGCACCACACGATCTACTAAATAAACCGAAGTGGCTCTATCAATTGCCTCCTGATCAATCATGTCGCCTGGCTTAACATAATGCGTAACATCGGCAATATGCACTCCTACTTCGAAGTTGCCGTTTTTTAATTTCTTAAATGAAAGTGCATCATCGAAATCTTTTGCATCTACTGGGTCAATGGTAAAAGTAGTCACCTTTCGGTAATCTTTTCGAGCCTTTAATTCTTCTTCGCCAATGGTTAAGGATATTTTAGCTGCAACCTTTTCCACTTCTACTGGAAATTTATGCGGTAAATTGTACTGTGCAAGAATGGAATATGCTTCGGTATCCGCATCGCCAACTTTACCTAAAACTTCTACAATTTCACCAAAAGGGCTTGAGGCGTCTTTTGGCCATTCCGTAATGGAAGCAATACATTTCTCTCCGTTTTTAGCCCCTTTTAGCTTGCTCAATGGGATAAAAATATCGACTGGCATGTTTTGTTTATCCGGTACTAAAAAGGCGAAATTTTTGGAGATTTCAATAATCCCAACAAAATTAGATTGTGCTCTTTCCACAATCTCTACCACCTGTCCGGAATACCCTTTGCCCCGTCTAGAAGCCAGAAGTGCTATTTTTACCTCATCCCCATCTAGGGCATGGTGCACAAATTTGGGGGGGATAAAAACATCCTCATCTAGTTGCTCCGTAATAACGTAAGCAATACCGTTTCTTTTTAATTCTATTTTACCCTGAATTACTTTAGGAATAGAAACTCGCGCAAATTTACCTGGAGCAGTTTCCTGTAATTCTCTTGCAGCCTTTAAACCGCCAATAGCTTTTATAATTAAGTTTTTATCACTTGAACTTGTAAAGTTCAGTCGGGCGGCTAATTGTTTGTGGTTTAATATTTTATTTGGATTTTCATTAAAAACATCCAGTATTTGATCTTTAATTTTTTTTAGATTTTTTCCTTTTTTGGAATGGAAATTTCCTTTGTTCTTTCTTCCCATTAGAATTTTTTGGGTGGTTAATTGCTGCGAAAATATCAGGTAAGTATTACGTGATTAATTCACGCAGATTGAATTGTGATGCAAATGTACGCTATAAAAAGCAAATTGTGATTTTTGGTAAATTAGAAGAACATTACCAAAAGGTTATTTTACCTTTGAAAAAAATAACAAATTATGTTTTCAAAGAAAGTAGAAAAAGCACTAAACACTCAAGTAAAACTTGAAGGATTTTCATCTCAAATATATTTAGCAATGGCTGTTTGGGCTGAAAAACAAGGGTTCGAAGGTGTGGCAAATTTCATGTACAAACACTCTGATGAGGAGCGTGAGCATATGTTAAAGCTCATTAAGTTTATGACAGAAAGAGGTGCAGATGCACAAGTTCCAGAAATTGCAAAACCGCCCCAACATTTCTCTTCTTTAAAAGAGTTATTTACAGAGCTCCTTAAACATGAAATGGGGGTTACGAATGAAATTAATGGTTTGGTTCATTTAACATTGGGTGAACAAGATTACACTACGCATAATTTCTTGCAATGGTATGTTTCGGAGCAAATTGAAGAAGAGGCATTAGCGAGAACCATCCTTGATAAACTAAAAATTATTGGTGACGAGTCGGGTAGTGGTATTTACATGTTTGATAGAGACATTGCGCAATTGGTGGTTACCTCCGCAAGCGCTAGTCCAGCGTAATGTGTAACTGTAATTAATGGATTTCAACTACATAGACGGATTTGTTTTAATTGCATTAGCATACTCTTTTTACAAAGGGTTTTCAAAAGGCTTTGTCATTGTACTTGCGTCACTTTTGGCGCTTATACTTGGCGTTTTAGGGGCAATATATTTTTCTGATTGGATGGCAGAAATGCTTACATCCAAAACAGAAATGCCCGAAGAATACATTTCCATTTCTGCTTTTGCTCTTACCTTTATGGGCATTATTGTAGGGGTTCATTTACTGGCTAAAATCATTAATCAAGCGGTAAAAATAATTGCCTTAGCTCCTCTCAATAAAATCATGGGAGGGGTGTTTTCCGTATTTAAAACGATTGTAGTCCTAAGCGTTACTTTTTACATTTTTGATTTTGTTAACTCTAAATTTTCTTTCGTGAAAAATAGAACTCTTAAGGAGTCTATTGCATACACTAAAATAATGGGCATCACGGAAGCCGTAATTCCGTTAATTGCAAATACCGATTGGTATAACCCCGATACTTTTGAAGAGTTTTTTGATGATGTCAAAGATTCTATCGATGAAAATGTTGAGTCGATTATTACCGATTAAAAAGAATCAATCGTAAAAAAGCCCGCTAGAAATCTAGCGGGCTTTTTTACGATTGTCGTTTACGGTTTAACAAAAAACGTCAAATGCAGCGGTTAAATTCTCAGCAATAGTATTGGCGTTATTTCCTTCAATGTGGTGACGTTCTAAAAAATGAACCAATTTACCATCTTTAAAAACTGCCATTGACGGAGATGAAGGAGGGTAAGGCAACATAAACTTACGTGCCTGATTGGTCGCATCAGCATCAACACCTGCAAAAACAGTCAATAATCTGTCCGGTGTTTTGCCATGTTTAGAAGCCATTACAGCAGCTGGACGAGCGCTTCCAGCAGCACATCCACAAACTGAATTTACAACTACTAAAGCAGTTCCTTCTTTTTTTAATTCTTCATTTACAGCTTCAACAGTACTCATTTGGGCAAAACCCGCATTTGTTAACTCTTCAGCCATTGGTTTTGTTAATTCTGGAGGATACATTCTTTTATTTTTTTGTCCTAGCACGGCAAAGTCATATTGAATTCGCGGCACATTTGGTTATATGATTACTAATTTAATGGCTGCAAATTTAGAGAATTTGAATGCTTTCTGATTTAAAAAAATGTTATTGCTCGATTTCCAATACTTATAGGCTCTTTATTAGATTCTCCTTTTCAACACATACTATTATATTTGATTTATCGTTAATGTGCTGACCAAAAAAAAGGCCTTATTAAAACAAAACCTATCAAATTGCAATTTGCCATTCTTCTATTCGCAGTCATAGCAACGAGTTCTGCTGTTAAGTCACAAACATTTACTCCTATACCAAGCCAAACTTTAAATCTCTACGAAATGATTGGTTGGTATGATGATGATTCGCCAGATACAATGAAGCAAACTACAGTGAACGCTTTTGAAATCTCCAATTTTATAACCTACAAAGAATACAAAGTTTATTTATCAAATATAAAATCAGATTCAGGTAATACTTTCTATAAAACTCAATTTCCGGACAGTTCCATTTGTTTAAAAACTAAAGATTACGAAGAATACTTAACGAATTCAAAATATGATGATTATCCTGTTCTGGGTATCTCGTGGAACAACGCTATAAACTATTGTAATTGGAAGCATAAGCAAGACCATCCTAGAGATACAACCACTCTATATCGATTACCATTAACCTCTGAATGGTTAGCGGCCTATCACTTCCTTACTAAAAATGAGATGGAAAATGACTTAAATAAGAACTATATGGATTGGTTATTTTCTGCATACTCAGAGTCTGCATATCAATATCCGCGTCTTGAAATTTTTCCTTGGGATTACACCTACAACACAACCTCAACAGATCAACCTGTTTATCATAGAAAAATGTTTATTGGCAATTGCTTTTTATTCGATCAAGAAAAACCGCTTTCTATTCCATGGTACGGTTATTCTTATGATGGCTATCGTTATGTAGGATTTAGAATGGTAAAGATTCAAAACTAGAATACATGAAAAAACTACAAACAAGCATAATCCTATTTCTGTTGATTTCAATTTCTGGTTACTCCCAAAAAACAGAGGTTTTCAATACCCAAAATTGGACGGTTAATTATCAAAAAACTGAAGGTCGGTTTAATGGAAAGTATGTTTCCTATTATTCCAATGGTCAAAAAAAATCGGAAGGTACTTTTGAAAATAATATGAGAGCGGGTACTTGGTCTGTTTGGGACACTAACGGGCGTTTACGGATTAAAAGAAAATACGAAAACCCATTTGTTTTTACGCGCGTTTTCCCAAAACCTTCCAATGATCCTCCGGTTCAACTTCTTAACGTTCCGCTATATGAGCTGAAATATAATCAAGAGGGTATTATTCCAAATTACCAGGTTCAAGAAAGAAAAGTTACCTGGCTGAGAAGAGATTGGCGAAACATTAATGTAGAAGAAAATCCACTTCTATTCAATAACAACAAGCTGTATAACATCATTAACCAAAGCGTTTTTAAAGGGGAAATTCATCCCTATAGCCCGATTTCCGATCAGTTTGAATCCCAATTACCTTTATCAGGAGTTGATACTAATAATCTTCAAATAATTCAATTTAAAATAAAAGAAGAAGTTTTTTATGATTGCGAAAGGCTCATTTCAGAAACCCGTATTCTTGGGGTTTGCCCGGTTGCCGTAGATAACTCAACAGGTGACACGACAGATTTATACTGGATTTACTTTCCGCAACTGCGACCCGTTTTAGCCAAAGAAAATGTTAATTCAAAAGACGTTCCGACTAAAATAAAATCCTATGATGATTTGTTTTTTTACCGTTATTTCTATGGGCAATTAAGCAAAGTTTCAAATGTACATGACCAATCCATTTCAGATTACAAATCACCTGCAGAGGCTTCCGAAGAAGCGCTCAAACTTGATTTAGAAAATATTGAAAGAGAACACGATATATGGATTAGGATGTCGAAATAGGTCCTAAAAATACCAAGGTTTAATTACACCTTTTCCAAAACATTATCATCCGTATGCGTATAAGTCTTCCCGTAAATATCAACCATCGTTGTTTCAGAGTAGGAAAGCGTGTTTCCTTTTACGGTAATCTTTTGCTTGAACGCAGTGGTTTTTGCCTTATCCAACATGAATGGTGATTGTAATATCCCCCATTCTTCCCCTGCTTTTGCTTCTACTTCCAAGGTTATCTCTGATTCATTTGCCTTAGATGAATCAAATTTTCCTCCCGCAATAACTGCCACAGCACGTGGAATAGTAAATGAGTTTATAATTGTTTCAGCTTCATTATCCCATAACCAATATCCCACCTGATCATGAAAAGCTTCATCATTCTCTGTTTTAAACACGGTCAAATGATACCTCGCAATGGCTAGAATTTGCACTTGAGCATTCTCAACATCTCCTGCGGGTTCAATCGTCAAAACTTCATAAAAAGGATTCATCGCATCTTCATCTGGCTCAGGCGAAATGTCAATTCCTTTGTTTCCTTTCCACGTACCAAATAATGCTTTTAGTGGACCATAATCTGCTGTTTTTTCATTTGCCATTTTGGTTCAATTTTAAGCATACGAAATTAAGAATACTAGCAGTTTTATAGGGTTGTATTCAAGAAGAAAAAACTACGATCTTAGTCCTTCCTTCTCCCGACTTAAAATATTACTTTCGCAATCTTCTTAAAAAAAGGATTTTACAGTCAATTACGATGTCTAAATACAAAGAATACAAGCAGTTAAATTTAACTGATGTTGCCAACGAAGAAAACGAATTTTGGAAAGCAAACAACGTTTTTCAAAAAAGTATGGACGAGCGCGAAGGTGCTCCTGAGTTCGTGTTTTATGATGGACCTCCATCTGCAAATGGAAAACCAGGTATTCACCATGTAATTTCTCGTACGCTTAAAGATTTGTTTTGTCGTTACCAAACGCAAAAAGGCAAACAGGTTATTCGAAAAGCAGGTTGGGATACACATGGTCTTCCAGTGGAATTGCAAGTAGAAAAAGAATTAGGAATTACAAAAGAAGACATTGGAACTAAAATTTCTGTTGCTGAATACAATGCTGCTTGTCGCCAAACGGTAATGCGATTCACCGAAGTTTGGGATGATTTGACCGATAAAATGGGTTATTGGGTAGATATGGAGGATCCGTATGTTACCTATAAAACGAAATATATTGAATCGGTTTGGTGGTTGCTCAAACAAATGCACACCAAAGAAATGTTGTACAAAGGCTACACCATACAACCCTATTCTCCAAAAGCTGGTACTGGATTAAGCTCGCATGAATTAAATTTACCCGGTACATACCAAGATGTTAAAGACACTACCGTAGTGGCTCAATTTAACTTGGTTAAAGATGCCAAATTTGAGTCGTTATTTACAGGTTTAGATGAGGTGTTTGCTATGGCCTGGACAACCACTCCTTGGACGCTTCCATCAAATACTGCTTTAGCTGTTGGGCCGAAAATTGAATACGTTTTAGTAAAAACTTTCAACCAGTATACCTTTCAACCAATGAATGTCTTATTGGCAAAAGCATTGGTTGGCAAAACTTTTAGCGGGAAGTATTTCGAAGGTTCTGAAGAAGACTTTTCAGCGTATTCTGAAGAAAATAAAAAAATTCCTTACCAAATTATTTCTGTGTTTATTGGAACTGATTTGGTTGATCTGCGCTTTGAACAGCTTCTTCCTTATGCGCAACCAATGGATGCACCTGAACAAGCGTTTAGAATAATTCCAGGTGATTTTGTTACCACAGAAGATGGAACCGGTATCGTACATATCGCACCAACATTTGGAGCCGATGATATGCAAGTGGCCCAAAAAGCAGGTGTTCCTCCAATGCTTATTGCGGATGAAAGTGGAAACCCAGTACCGTTGGTTGACTTGCAGGGAAGATTTGTTTCTGTGATGGGAGAATTTGCAGGTAAATACGTTAAAAACGAATATTACAATGATGGGGAAGCGCCACAACAAAGTGTGGATGTTGAAATCGCTATTAAATTAAAGACCGAAAACCGCGCGTTTAAGGTTGAAAAATACGCGCACAGTTACCCACACTGCTGGCGTACAGATAAACCCATTTTGTATTACCCTCTTGATTCTTGGTTTGTGAAAGCCACGGCCAAGAAAGAGCGGATGAGCGAGTTAAATGAAACCATTAACTGGAAACCAAAATCTACTGGTACCGGTCGTTTTGGAAATTGGTTAAAAAACTTAAACGATTGGAATCTTTCCCGTTCACGCTATTGGGGAATTCCGCTTCCACTTTGGCAAACCGAAGAAGGGGATGAAACCATTTGTATCGGTTCCGTAGAGGAATTAAAAAATGAAATCGACAAGTCTGTTGCTGCAGGAATCATGTCAGAAAACCCGTATGCTTCTTTTAAGCCGGGAAACATGGGTGATTCGAATTACGATGCGGTAGATTTACATCGTCCGTACGCAGATAATATTATTTTGATTTCCAGTAAAGGAGCGCCAATGAAGCGTGAAGCGGATTTGATTGATGTGTGGTTTGATTCTGGTTCAATGCCCTATGCGCAATGGCATTACCCATTTGAAAACAAAGAAAAGATTGATGGAGGAAAAGCGTTTCCAGCTGATTTTATTGCAGAAGGAGTAGATCAAACCCGCGGATGGTTTTATACGTTGCATGCCATTGGCACCATTGTTTTCGACTCGGTTGCATACAAAAATGTAATCTCTAACGGATTAGTTTTGGATAAAAACGGGGTAAAGATGTCAAAAAGATTAGGGAATACCATCGATCCTTTTGAGACATTACAAACCTACGGTCCTGATGCTACGCGTTGGTATATGATTACCAATGCCCAACCATGGGATAACCTTAAATTTGATTTAGACGGGATTACTGAGGTTCAACGAAAGTTCTTTAGAGCGCTTCAAAACACCTATTCTTTCTTTACGCTTTACGCTAATGTGGATGGGTTTACGTATTCTGAGCCTGACGTAAAAGATCGCCCAGAAATTGATTTATGGATTTTAAGTAAGCTAAATACTTTGGTTAAAAACGTTGATGAGGCTTATGCTGATTATGAACCAACCCGTGTTGGACGTTTAATCCAAGAATTTGTTGTAGATCATTTATCCAACTGGCATATTCGTTTGTCGAGAAAACGTTTTTGGCGCGGGGATTATGTTCAAGATAAAATTTCAGCCTACCAAACCGTTTATACCTGTTTAGAAACCGTTGCAAAAATTTCAGCGCCTTTAGCTCCATTTTATAGCGATCGATTATTTAAGGATTTAAATGCGGTAACTGGAAGAAATAAAGAAATATCGGTGCATTTATCTTTATTCCCTGAGGTAAATGAAAGTGCTATTGACACGGAATTGGAAGAGCGTATGGAGATCGCCCAAAAAGCAGCTTCAATGATTTTGTCACTGCGTAAACGTGAAAATTTACGTGTTCGTCAACCGTTACAGAAAGTACTTATTCCGGTTTCAGACGACCACCAAAAAGCCCAAATACAAGCCATTTCTGAACTTATTAAAACAGAAACCAACATTAAGGAAGTAGATTTTATGGAAGAGGGTTCAGATATCCTTGTAAAAAACATAAAGCCTAACTTCAAAACCTTAGGGCCAAAATTTGGTAAACACATGAAAGCGATTGCAAATAAGGTAAATGCTTTCGAAAAAGATCAAATAAGTTACTTAGAATCCCATGGTGAAATGGCATTAGAGCTAGATTCTGAAACCATTACTTTA
Source organism: Salibacteraceae bacterium (assembly GCA_041563475.1). GTDB lineage: Bacteria > Bacteroidota > Bacteroidia > Flavobacteriales_G > Salibacteraceae > CAJXZP01. The sequence goes on along the minus strand of JBFFMY010000001.1, from coordinate 105,505 downwards.
ACACTTGAGGATGTAGAAATTAGCACCCAAGACATTGAGGGTTGGCTGGTTATGAATGACGAAAAATTAACTGTAGCGTTAGATATAACTATTAGCACTGAGTTACGCCTTGAAGGTATTGCTAGAGAGCTAGTTAATCGTATTCAAAATATACGAAAGGACAAGGGTTTTGAGGTAACGGATAAAATTAACATTAAGGTATTAAAACAAGCGGAAATAAAGGATAGTGTAGATTCCAATTTCGACTATATTTGCTCCGAAACTTTAACAGAAAATCTTACCTTTATAGATGCTTTTTCTAACGAAATAACTACCGAGATAGAACTAGAAGAAGGGCTTACAACTCAAATCGTTGTAACCAAAATATAAAGGAATTAAATATTTTATTATGTCAGAAAAAAACAGATACTCAGACTCAGAATTAGTAGAATTTAAAGAGCTAATTCTGGAAAAAATAGAGGAAGCTAAGAAAGATCTGGAAATGCTAAATTCAGCCATTTCTAACGATAATAATGGAACAGACGATACTTCTCCAACGTTTAAAATGATGGAAGATGGCTCAGATACATTAGGCAAAGAAGAAACTGCACAGTTAGCTGCGCGCCAGGAAAAATTCGTTATTAGTTTAAAAAATGCCCTAATTCGTATTGAAAATAAAACGTACGGAATTTGTAGAGAAACGGGTAAACTAATCTCAAAAGAACGCCTACGTATTGTTCCTCATGCTACATTAAGCATTGAAGCTAAAAACAAAATGGGATAACCCCATAAAATTGGTTCCTATTAGCAATTCACTAAAAAATTCGAAACTATTTGTACCTGCAATTGTTGCTGGTACTGTTTTGATAATTGATCAATGGTCAAAAATTTGGGTCAAAACACATATGTATTTGGGTCAAGAATACCGTTTAACCAATTGGTTTTATATTCATTTTACCGAAAACCCAGGTATGGCTTTCGGCATGGAATTAGGCGGTGATTACGGCAAAATTTTGCTTTCCCTTTTTAGAATTGCGGCAATTATTGGCATTGCTTGGTACATAATTCACTTAAGTAAAAAAGAGGCGCATCAGGGGTTTCTTATTGCAATGGGTTTCATCTTTGCCGGTGCTTTAGGCAATATACTTGATTCTGTTTTTTACGGTCAAATATTTACTGAATCATCTGCGCATATTGCACAAAACGTACCATTTGGTGATGGGTATGCAGGGATGTTACATGGCAAAGTAGTTGACATGCTTTACTTCCCATTATTCGATGGTTGGTTTCCCGATTGGTTTCCAATTTGGGGGGGCGATTATTTTATGTTTTTTCGTCCCGTCTTTAATGTTGCCGATTCTGCTATAACCGTTGGGGTAGCCATCATAATCCTATTTCAAAAAAGCTTTTTTGCTGAAGAGCTATAAGAACTATTCCTGCCTGTTTTTGATTTTTCAGTTCGCCCCTTAAACTAAATACCATAATTTCTTAACCTTCACTTAACATTGCATCAATCATGATGCTAGAGGTTTAGTGCACTTTTGCATCTCAAAATAACAAGTGTCGGAGCTGGTTATTATTTGTATAAAAAATATTAGGGATGAAAAAAATCTACACTACAGTAGCGCTTGTGCTTATGAGCGTTTTTGCCATGGCACAAATGAGTTATGATGGCAAATTTGGTAAAGGACTTAACTTTAAAACCAATGATGGCTCTTTCGGGCTTAAACTTGGCGTTCGAGTGCAACCACGATGGGACTACATTTACAATATTGAAACCAAAGAATTTGAGCAACAAGCATGGGTGGCAAGGGGCCGTATAAAACTAGACGGTTTTATGGTGAACGAAAACTTACGTTACAAAATTGAGTTTGATGTAGTTGGAGGTTACGTTCGAGATGCCATGTTAAAATACCGTTTTGCTCCTCATTCAGATTTATGGTTTGGGCAAGGTAAACTTCCAGGCAATAGAGAGCGTGTGGTTTCTTCTGGAAATCTACAATTCGTAAATAGATCTATTTTTAACGACATGTATAATATCGACCGGGATGTCGGTATTCAATTTCACCACTTTTTCGAAATTGGCGACAAATTCATTATCCGTGACATGTATGCGTTGAGTACCGGTAATGGAATTTTAAACAAACGTTTCAAGCCAAAACCTTCATTAACAGCCAAAATAGAATTACTTCCATTGGGTGAGTTCACAAAAAAGGGAGACTATGTAAGCGGTGATTTAGAACGCGAACAAACCTTGAAAATGGCCATTGCTTTTAGTGCAGATTATAACATGGATGCATACAAATCAAATAGTCATATTGGAAAAGATTTAGATGATACTAAAGATTTATTAACCTTAAGTGCAGACGTTCTTTTTAAACTACAAGGGTGGTCTCTTATGACTGAGTGGGGAATGCGCTCTGCACCAAACGCATCGGAAGTTGTGTATGGTGATGCTTCAGATGCCACAGTTGCAACTGCTGCCTATTATACTGGTTGGGGCCTGAACGCACAAACAGGTTATTTGTTTAAAAACAACTGGGAAATTGCCTTGAGGTATGCTTTCACAAACCCAGAGGATTTGGTGAATAGTTTAGGGCAAAGCGTTTCCTTTTACAACCAAATTGAAGATAAAACAGTTTGTGTGAGTAAATACATCGTTGGACATAAATTAAAGGTTCAAGCAGACTTAACGTATCGTACAATTGAAAATAGAGACGATTTAATACACGGAAGACTACAAATGGAATTCCATTTCTAATTAACTTCTTAAAATTATTCAGAGCCATCAGCTAAAAAGTTGATGGCTTTTTTTTGCCTTAGAAAATTTATCCATAACCAAATTAAGCCGAACTACTCTTTGTATAACGAGTTCAAACAGCCTTTAGCAATTAAACATACAAGAATAAAAGCCCAGACCTATTTTGATTACCGAAAGCATGCCTTATTACCCATGTTTAAAAGGTGTGTATATTACTTAAAAATATCCGTCTGATTATGTCAGAAGTAAAGCACAATAAATCAGTTTGAAATAGGTGAAATAAAGTCCCAGACAACACAGGAGTATATTTTCAGAGGGGTAACCCGCCAAGGCATAAAAAAGCTCGTTAAATTTCTTTAACGAGCTTTAATCAATTTATAATTCTATTACAGGTTTCCCGAAAGACCCTGACTCACATTTTCGGTATAATCAGCTAATCTTTCACTACTGTTAAACAACTCAGCATATAAGATTCCGCCTCGAACATTGTATTCCCCTTCTTCAATTTTTGATAGGTAATTTTTACGTAGTTTTTTACGCATTTTATCAATTTGAGCTTCCACTTTAACGGCCTTTTCTAAATCCGCAGCCGTAATATCCCATTTGGCCAAATTCGCATTCATTATGCTTAATGCATTACGAACTAAACCAAGTAATTCTTCTAACTGCTCCCTTTGATCTGGAGAAAACCATATTTTCTTTTTGTTTTTGCCCATAATAGAGCCTCCCATAGACACAAAAATATCGGCCATATTTTCTAAATCATGCGCAATCCCTAACATGGTTATTATCTCATCTGAGGATTGAGTTGATTGGGCTAGTTTACTCGTTTTGGATAAAAAGTCTGAGATTTCTTCCGATAAACGGTCGGACACTTCCTCATATTTCTGTAATTTTTTATACTGCTTTTCCCTTTTAATCTCATCCTTTTCGGACATCAAACCATCTAGGAAATCCATCATTTTGGTCACATATAATCCCATTCTTACAATTTCTTGACGGGCTTCAAGAGCAGAAACTTGTGGAGAAACCATATTAATGTTTGATTTGATGAATTCCAATCGGAACTCCTCGTCTCCTTTACCTTTGGATTTAACCAGTGCGGTAGATAATTTTACTAGTTGAGGAACGAAATTGATCATTATCAATACGTTAATCAAGTTAAACATCGTATGGAACGTAGATAGTGCTACGGGTATAGCGTCTGGTTTCTCATCTAATGCTAACGCAGAATCAAAGCCGTTCATCCAGGCAATCCCCTTAAGGAAGAATGGAAATACCAAAAGCATCCAACCCACACCAAAAATATTGAACAGCGTATGAATTTTGGCGGATCTTTTCGCATACACATTTGCAGCTAAAGATGCCAATTCAGCAGTAATAGTAGTTCCAATGTTTTCACCCAAAACCATTGCCGCAGCAATTTCAAAAGAGATCCAGCCTTGAGCAGTCATTACCAACGTAAGCGCCATTGTTGCAGAAGACGATTGTATTACAATGGTTAAAACCGCACCAATTATGATAAACAATATATATGAAAAGTATCCCCAATCCGTGAATTCGGCTACGAATGAAACCAGCTCTGGATTGTGTTTAATGTCGGGTACAGAGCCTTTTAAAAGAGTTAGACCATAGAATAACAAGGCGAAACCAATAACAGTTTCTCCCCAAAATCTCCATTTACTTCGCTTAAAAAATAACATCGGAACTCCCAAAGCCATTAATGGTATGGCAATAGCCCCTAACTTTACCTTGAAACCTAAAATGGATAAAAACCAAGCGGTCACTGTCGTACCAATATTGGCTCCCATCATGATTCCTGCAGATTCTGTCAGGGTCAACAATCCCGCGTTTACGAAACTAACCGTCATTACGGTTGTGGCGGAAGATGATTGAACGATTCCCGTAATAAGAAATCCAGTTAAAACACCGAAAACTCTATTTCGGGTCATACTACTTAAAATTCGCTGAAATCCGTCACCAGCGGCCTTTTGAATCCCTTCACTCATTAGCTTCATTCCAAATAGAAACAAAGCGAGCGATCCTAAAAGGTTCAAAAAATCTACAATTGAATACTCCATTTTCTCCGATTTAATTTAAAACCGCAAATCTATTTTACGGTTGTGTATAATTGGTCAACCCAATGTTAAGGTAATATTAACAATTAACATCCAAATTCTTCTAAATATATGGTATACAAATATTTAGATTTTTAGCGGATGACGTTTATTTATTCATTAATTCTTCAATCTCGTCTGCTAGAATAGGGATGTTTTTCATCAAGTTAAAGTTCTCTCCTTTTTTTATTACAATATCATCCTCTAATCTGATGCCTAAGTTTTCCTCTGGAATATAAATACCTGGCTCTACCGTAAATACCATGTTCTCCTTTATTGGTTCCACCCAAGAACCCACATCGTGCGTATCTAAACCAATATAATGAGAGGTTCCATGCATAAAATACTTTTTATAAGCAGGCCAATTTGGGTCTTGATTTTTGATGTCTACCTTATCAATTAGTTTCAACTTTAAAAGTTGCTCTTCCATTAAATCTCCAACTTGTTTGTGGTATTCGTTTAAAAGAACTCCAGGGCTTAGAATTCTTGAAGCTTCATCTTTTACATGCAAAACGGCATTATACACTTCTTTTTGTCGCTTTGTAAATTTCCCACTTACTGGAATACATCGTGTTAAATCAGATGAATAATTCGCGTACTCGGCACCAATATCCATTAAAATGACATCGCCCGCTTTACACTGCTGATTATTTTCAATATAATGTAACACACATGCATTGTACCCGGAAGCAATAATTGGCGTATAGGCATACCCATTCGCTCTATTTTTGATAAACTCATGCCATAATTCCGCCTCAATTTCGTGCTCCCAAACACCCGGTTTAACAAAATCCAAAACGCGTCTAACTCCCTTTTCCGTAATGTTACATGCTTGTTGCATTAAATCTAGCTCAATTTTCTTTTTCACTGATCTAATGGAATGCATTATAGGCGCACTTCTTTCGTAGTTATGGGCTGGATACAGCGGCTTAAATTGCTTGATAAACCTATCCTCTCTGGTTTCAACAATGGTACTCGCGCGCAAATGTTCATTGGTGTTTAAATAAACGTTTTGCGCCTCGCTCATGAGTTTTTTCATGATGGTGTCAAACTGGTCTAACCAATAAACCGATTTTATTCCTGATACTTCAAAAGCGCGTTGAGAGGTGAGCTTCTCTCCTTCCCAAACAGCAATTTTTTCGTTTGTTTCTCTTAGAAAAAGTATCTCTCTATGTTGCGGTTCGCTTGCGTCTGGGAATACCACTAAAATGCTTTCTTCTTGATCAACACCCGACAAATAAAAAATGTCTCGATGTTGCTTAAACGGCATAGAGCTGTCCGCGCTAATCGGAAAAATGTCGTTAGAATTAAAAATTGCCAATGATTTTGGCTTTAGGTTTTTTACATAATCCTTACGGTTTGCTACAAACAAAGCCGAATCAATTTGAGAATATTTCATGCTATTTTTTTTAGTAATGAAAATGGATTTCAAATTTAGTAGGAAAAACAAGAATTGACTCTAAATAAACCTAATTTATGCAATCAAGTTGCCAATCAATTTTTATATTTTGTAATCCCCTGAAACGGTTAATCACTATATTCGTGGGCACAAACAAACCAGAATGAGCAAAATATTATCCTGTATTTCTTTTGTCGGTTTTCTAATCCTAATTTTTGCGGGAAATGTGACCGGACAAATAACGATTAATGATTCGCTTAATTCAACGAACTCTTCCGCTATTACGCTTCAAAATTTGAACGTAAAAATTGAATTAACAAATGAGCAACTAAAAAACATACGTAAGAAAATAGTCGATTATCCTAGTATTACGGAGATTGAAAAACAAATTCCAGAATACAATAGTTTCATTTTAGAGCAAAAAAAAGAGTATCAAAACTTTAAACAATCCCATCCGAACAAACAAAAAGTCATTAACATAATTAATAAGTGGAAGAGTTACAATGCATACCTAGATACTTGGCAGTCAACGATAAATAAGTTTTTGAATAAGAATCTTATTTGGTTAGATGGCTTAAATAAAAAGCAGGTGGAGTGGGATTTAACCTACAAAAAATCTGAGGCTCCTAATACACCCGTTATTGTTAGAAAAAACATCCTCAATACACAGAAAAAAATTACAGCTACAATCCAAGAGGTAAACAAACAAAATAACCACTTTCTTAGTTTAGAAAATAAAATTCTCATTCAAAAAGAAAGCATTAATACTATTATTGATGAACTTGAGAGTTGGAAAATATCACCCGAATTTTCCATTTTCCATAAACGTCATCCTATAATATGGGTAAAAGAAGAAAACAATGTTTCGGCTTCCAAAGGTGTTTTTAAGGCTTGGATATCCTTTGAGGAAAACCTCCGTGGAGTGGTTGCTTATTATAAGAGTCCAGAAAATAAGGTGCTTGCCCATCTGATTTTTCTTGTTATTATTTTTGTTTGGTTATGGAGACTACGAAGTTCTTTCAAAAAGATTTCATTTTCCGCAGGTGAGTCCAAATTAATTGAATCAAAGAACTTAGTTGTTAGTCACTTAAAGGCTTCCATGATATTTATTGCAGCACTAAGTTCCATGGTCTATTTCTCGAATACGCCTAATTTATTATCTGAACTGTTGCTTTTAATTGGGCTTTTGGCCACGTTACCACTTCTTAAACCATCCATACACCATCGTTTTAAAGGTATAATCACTTTCATTATCCTACTATTCGTTTTGAACACCATTAAGTCGTATGTGTGGTATACGTCTTTCTTTTATAGGGCCTATTTGTTTTCAGAGACCATTATGATCATTCTTATTGCCCTAAAAATGACATTTCCCTACTTAATCACTCGTAAGCTCCGATTAAATAGCTTTTCGATTTTTTTAGTCCGGTTATCTCCTCTTGTTTATATCCTTATGAGTATTGCCCTGGTTTCAAACATTCTTGGTTATACCAATCTAACGGATTTGATGCTTTCAATCACTATTTCTGGAGCATCACTTTTGGTAATTTTATCTGGAACAATTATAGTTTTAGGTAATATATCCACCGCTGCCATTCACTATTACACTGCCAAATCTGATTTGTTTGACATTTCTTATAAATTTTTTTTAGAAAAACGCGCTCAGCAAGTTGTTATCCTATTTTCCTACCTGTTTATCATCTTATATTTTCTCCAAGTTATTGATGTTTCTGATGTTGTTTTTAGTTGGTTGGGTGAGCAACTCAGTTTGCCCATTAATGTTGGCGTAATAACGTTTACAATTGGCAGCGTTCTAACCTTTCTTTTGATCTTATTTGGTTCCTTTGCGATTACCTCCTTTATTTCAAGAATAGTTGATGGTGGCCTACTTAACTTCCTCAAGTTACCGAAAGGAATTCCATCTGTGATTTCTGTTATTGTTCGTTATTCTATTATCTCCTTTGCCTTTGTGATTGCGATGTCATCGATTGGAATTAATTTGAGTCAGTTTAATTTAATGGCGGGTGCTCTCGGGTTGGGTATTGGATTCGGATTGCAAAACATAATTTCCAATTTCATTTCCGGATTAATCTTAATATTTGAACGGCCCATCCAAACGGAGGATGTGGTTGAAGTTGGAACCCTCGTGGGCCACGTAATGAAAATAGGCGTTCGTTCTTCCAATATTAGAACCTTTGATGGCGCTGAAGTTGTGGTTCCTAACAGTAACTTAATTACTAATGAGGTAATCAATTGGACACTTTCAGATAATGTAAAACGTGTTGAGATAAAAATCGGTACTGCGTATGGGACGGATTTACAGGTTGTTGTTGATATTCTAATCAAGGTTGCTGCGGCCCATACTGATGTACTAAATGATCCCGCCCCCGTTGCATTATTTGATCAATTTGGGGATAGCTCATTAGATTTCAGACTATTATATTGGGTCCCTGTAGAGTTCGGAATCACGTCAAAAAGCGAGATTTCTATTGCGGTGTACAACGCATTTAAAGAAGAAAAAATAACCATCCCATTCCCACAACGCGACATTAATTTAAGTAAGGAAAATATTAAAACCCTGAAAGGTGAAGATTAGAAATTACAGTTGTATTCCTAAACTTCTTTTTCTTACTGTGAGCCTATTCACGGCTCATTTTGGAATGAGCCAAAGCATAAGTGGATATGTTTTAGATTCTTTAGATAACAAACCTATCCCCTTTGTAAATATTATTATTGACGGCACCAACCATGGGACGTCCTCAGATATTGATGGTTTTTTTGAAATCCTTCCTTCTGGGTATCCCATGAAAATAAAGTTGCATAGTTTAGGGTATACCGATACAACCATTACTTTTTCTTTCCCTCAAACTACTACAATCAAGCTTCTAGAGAAATCTATTACATTGGGGGAGGCGGTTGTTGTTGCAGGAGAAAATCCCGCCATTCCAATAATAAAAAAAGCCATTGAAAATAGAAAAATTAACGATCCAGAGAAAAATTATCCCTTTACGTATTCCACATACAGCAAAATGGTATTTGGGCCTGAAATTGGCCATTCTCAAGCAAATATTATTTTATCCGATACTTCTTCTGCTTTTGACTCGGCCAGTTATGCCTTTCGAGAAGCGATGAAAAAACACTACTTTTTTATTACCGAAACGGTTACCGAAAGAAAATTTATTCCTCCAAGTACAAGTTTTGAAAACGTAACCGCAAACCGGGTGTCTGGATTAGAAAACCCCGCTTTCACTATGATAGCTACAGAATTTCAACCGTTTTCCTATTATTCCGATTACGTGGATATTATTGGGTTAAAATATTTAAGTCCGCTTGCACGAAACAGCTACAATAACTACGTGTTTGAGCTAAAAGATGCATTTCGAGAAAACAACGACACCATGTACGTCATCCATTTTCAACCCAAAAAGGGAAGTTCCTTCAATGGCTTAAAAGGATCTTTGACTATTAATAGCCATTTTTATGCTATTCAAAATATTCAAGTTACGCAGGCTAATCCCACCAGCACGATGCAAGTTACAGTGGAACAAATGAGCCAATTTATAGATAATAAACAGTGGTTCCCTATACAATTCAATACGCATATTGTTTTCAAAATGGATAATACCAGTTCATCGGCAATGGCATTTGACTTTATAGACGCGAAAGGAAAGACCTATATCCGAAACATAAAAGTGGGTGTTGAATTTTCCAAAAAGGAATTTCCTAATGTTGACCTGCAATTGGATTCGGAAGCCAATAAACAGACATCCGATTTCTGGACCAATCAAAGAAAAGAGCCGTTGTCCAACAAGGAAGAAAATACTTATACTGTGGTCGATAGTATTGGCAAAGAACTCAAACTAGATCAAAAAATGAAACTGGCAGAAGCGGTTGTAACTGGTTTTGTGCCTATTGGGCCAGTATCCATTGAACTTAATAAACTTATAGATTACAACCTATACCAAGGATTAAGACTCGGTTTAGGGGTTCGAACAAACGATAAAATTTCTAAAGTTGTTTCTGTAGGAGGATATGCGGCTTACGGTTTTAATGATGTGCATTGGAAATATGGAGGCGACCTAAAATTTGTCATTTCTCGTAAAAACGATATTTCAGCAGGGGTAAAATATTTGAATGATCTTACCCCCACCGCAGCGGTAGATTATTTCAAAAAAGAAACTTTTAATTTACGCTCCTATAGCAATTTGTACATTAATAAAATGGATAAAATAGAAGGTTTTGAAGTGTATGCCACATTCCGTGCATTACGCGATTTTCAGAATCAACTATTTTTCAATTCGTATTCTCAATCCTACAACTATAATTATACTTATGCCCCGAAAAACGATACTGTTTTAACGTCAAACAATGCTTTTAAACGCGTAGAGGTAGGTTGGAGTTTCCGTTTTGGATTAAAAGAAAAATACATGCGGAATTTTAACCAAAACATTTCTTTAGGCACAAAATATCCATATTTATGGGTCCGGTTTGCCGCAGGTAATGAGGTGTTTGGTAGTGATTTTAATTATGAAAAAATTGACGCTAGAGTCTCCAAAAAATTCTTAATAAAAGGATTGGGTAAATTAGGCTTTCAAGTCCAGGGGGGAACAACTACAGGTGAAGTCCCTTTAAACATGTTCCACTTTGGTAACGGAATGCGCATTAGTGGATTCAATTTATACATTGAAAACGCATTTAACACTATGGCGCCAAACGAATTTGTTTCCCAAACCTACTTATCCGGTTTTTTACATTTAAATATCGGTGCTATTTACAAAACGCAATATTCAGCTCCCGAAATATCATTAGTAACTGCAGCTGGGTGGGGAACATTAGATCATAAATCAGATCATCGGGGTATGGAGTTTTCAACCATGGAAAAAGGTTATTACGAGTCTGGACTCTTACTCGATAATATAATTATCCTGAACACGAGTGGAATTGGTGTGGGTGCATTTTACCGCTATGGACCGTATGCATTTCCAAATGTTGCGGATAATTTTGGATTCAGTTTTACTTTTATGTACGTTTTGCAATAACCTATTCAAGTATTGCCGCAACGCCTGGTAATGTTTTTCCTTCAATAAGCTCCAACAAAGCACCACCGCCCGTAGAAACATAACTCACGTGGTTTTTTAGCTTGTATTTATTAACGGCCGCTACTGAATCGCCACCACCAACTAAAGAATACGCACCTGCTTCGGTAGCTCGCACAACCGCATACGCCACTTGTTTTGTACCTTCTTCAAATTTATCAAACTCAAAAACACCCATCGGACCATTCCATAAAATAGTTTGCGAATTCTCCACGCAAATTTGGTAATGCTTAGTCGCTTCCGTGCCTAAATCCATACCCATCCATCCTTCCGGAATATTGTTCGTGCTGCACTCTGACCTTTCGGCATTTGGACTAAATTCATTGGCTATTACCGAGTCTTCAGGCAAAAAGACCCGTACATTTTTTTCGTCTGCGAGTTCCAGCACTTTTAAAGCAGTGTCCAAATAATCATTCTCTACCAAAGAGTTTCCAACTTTCCCTCCCTGAGCTTTTACAAAAGTGTAAGCCATTCCTCCGCCAATAACAAGGTTGTCAATTTTGTCAAGCAAATTCTCTATAATGCTAATTTTTGAAGAGACTTTTGCCCCTCCAATAATTGCCGTAAAAGGAGGTTTTGGATTGTTCATTACCAATTGAGCACTATCCAATTCTTTCGCCATTAAAAAACCAAACGCCTTCTTATTTGGAAAAAATTGAGCAATAATTGCGGTAGAAGCATGTGCTCTATGCGCTGTTCCAAAGGCATCATTTACATACACCTCACCTAAACGGGCTAATAATTTCGAGAAGTCAATATCACCAGCGGTTTCTTCGGGATGAAAGCGCAAATTTTCTAATAACAAAACTTCTCCTGGCTGAAGCTTTTCCGACATGTTTTCAGCAGATTCGCCCACACAATTCGTGGCGAATTTTACTTCTACATCCAGCAATTTCGACAAATGCCCCGCAATGGGTTTTAGTGAAAACTTTTTTTCTGGTCCACCTTTTGGGCGACCTAAATGCGACATTAGAATAACTGATCCACCGTTTTCCAATATATACGTAATGGTTGGCAAAGCCGCTTGAATCCTAGTATCATCTGTAATGTTTAAATGATCATCTAAAGGAACATTAAAATCCACACGAACTAGCGCTCTTTTTCCGGTTAAATCTAAATCTCTAATTGTCTTCATTGCATAAATACTTTCGCTACTCAATAGTCGTATATTTTTGCTGAATACCGAAGTAAAATTAGTAGTTTTTACGTGCTCATTTTCCGAAATAAGAAGATAATAATAGATGTTGAAAAACCCCAACATCAAAAAGGTTAATCCAACCAAAAAATAGCCTGTAAATGCTACTTTTGACTTCATGCAATTTGAAGATGTAATTGGACATAAAGAGCTGAAAGAGCAACTCATTCGAATGGTTGATACTGGACGAATTAGCCACGCCTTAATGTTTACTGGTAAGGAGGGTTCGGGCAATTTAGCTATGAGTCTTGCGTTTGCCAATTACTTATTGTGTAAAACGAGTCCAGACGCCCATTCTTGCGCACAAAAAACCAACAAGTATATTCATCCTGATTTGCACTTTTGTTACCCTATAAATTCTACTAAAAAAATTACGGGCGCTAAAATATACTCCAAAGATTTCTTACCTGAATGGCGTGAAATGTTGACGAAAAATGTCTACATGTCTGTAGCAGATTGGTTGGCATTCCTTGGAATAGAAAACAAACAAGGTCTCATTAATGTGAATCAGGCAAGCGAGATTATTAACGATTTAAAGTTAAAACCATACGAAAGCGAATATAAGATTATGCTTGTCTGGCTACCTGAAAAAATGAATGGTGCAACATCCAATAAACTTCTGAAAATCTTAGAAGAACCACCTGAAAAAACAGTCTTTTTATTGGTTAGTGAAAAACCCGAACAGCTATTAGCTACCATTCAGTCACGTGTTCAAATCATTAATGTGAAACCCCTTACACAAAATGAACTTCAAGAAGCGATTATTAAAAACTACCATTTAGACCCTGAAAAGGCATCTACAATTTCAAAAATTGCACAGGGCAATTATTTAGAGGCACAGAAGCTAATTAGTGAAAATGAAATTCGTGCCTTTAACCAAGAAATGTTCATTCAATGGATGCGTTTTTTATGGCAAAAAGAGTTTTTCGAGTTGATGCAATGGTCGGAAACGATGTCGAAAACGGGAAGAGAAAGATTAATGCAGTTTTTCAAATATGGACTTCATGTTTTTAGAGAAAGTTTGGTTATGAATTATGCCGATTCTAGTATCCAAATGACTGGGGGCACAGAAATGGCTTTTATCAAAAAGTTTTCTCCCTATGTAAACGAACTGAACGCCATGGATATGATCGAACTTTTTGATGAAGCGCAAATGCACATTTCCAGAAACGCAAACCCAAAGATTTTAATAATGGATATTTCATTGAAAATGATGAAATTAGTACGAAAAAAAGTAAATTAAATAGCATGCTAAACGTAAAAGTCATAAATAAATCAAAACATAATTTACCAGAATATGCCACTGTTGCAGCGGCCGGATTAGATTTACGCGCAAACATTGATGCCTCTATTACTTTAAAACCTTTAGAGCGCGCCTTGGTAAAAACAGGTATATTTATAGAGCTACCTGTTGGTTTTGAAGCACAAGTTCGACCACGAAGTGGATTAGCCTACAAAAATGGAGTTACGGTATTGAATACGCCCGGTACTATTGATGCTGATTATCGAGGAGAAGTGGGTGTGATTTTGGTTAATTTATCGAACGAAACGTTCGAAATTAAGGATGGGGAACGAATTGCCCAATTGGTGGTAGCTAAACATGAGCAAATAGCATGGAAACAAGTGGATTCTTTAGAAGAAAGTGACCGCGGAGCTGGTGGGTTTGGAAGTACTGGAAAGAAGTAATTTTCAGGATTAAATTAGATTCTCCAAAGGCAAACAAAAAGCCCCTATCTTTGCACAGTAAAATAGTAGTATAATGAGTAGTTTACGACAAGAAAAGGTTTCCAATTTAATTAAACGAGAATTAAGCGTTATCATTCAGCGTACCGAAGGTGAATTTCTTCCCGGGAGAATGACTACTGTAACGACTGTGAGAATAAGCCCCGACCTAAGTTTTGCTAAAGTGTATGTAAGTATTTTCCCTACAGATGATTTATCCGAAGATGTGAAAATATTGGCTAGCCATGCTTCTGAAATTCGGTACCATTTAGGTAAAAGCATTCGCCATCAGTTAAGAATTGTTCCGCAAATTGCATTTTATGGGGATGATTCTCTGGATTATGCAGAAGAAATTGATCAACTTCTTAAAGGTTAAAACCCTTTGAATCTTCCATTTTTTATAGCGAAAAGATATTTGTTCTCTAAAAAAAAGAGAAACGTAATTAACCTTATTTCCTTTATTTCCATGTTTGGCGTGGGTGTAGGGGCTATGGCTCTAATCATAGTTTTATCGGCCTTTAATGGAATTAATAATTTGGTGGAGGGGCTGTATTCCAGCTTTGATGCAGAAATTCGAATTGAAGCATCTCATGGAAAAACCTTTACGGATTCAGATGACCTACGCAGCAAAATTTTGGCCTTTGATGAGGTAAAAACGCTGAATAGATCGTTAGAAGAAACGGTTTTATTAAAATATAAAAGTAGTCAGGCATTTGCAACTATTAAGGGTGTTGATAGTGTTTTTATTGCACAAAGCGGTTTAGATTCTTTGATTTGGGCAGGAAACGGAAATTTACATGGAATGGCCAATCAGCCACAACTTATTTCTGGGTATATGGTCGCGGAAAAACTAGGGTTGTTTGTACAAAATGCTTTTCAGCCTATAAACGTTTATGCAGCAAAAGATAATTCATCTAAGAACGTTAGCGTTGAAAATGCCTTTTATATTGAACCTATTACAGCCGCTGGTATTTTTGCTATTAACCAAGATATTGATTCCAAATATGTGGTAGCGCCCTTTGAGTTTGTAGAAAAACTCATTCAAAAAAAGGGGAAGGTTACTGCTTATGAGTTAGAACTTACGGATGTGAAAAAGTTAAAGGGTTTTCAAGAATTACTTCAAGAAACCTTAGGTTCCGAATTCGTTATTAAGTCTCGATATCAACAAAATGAATTGCTGTACAAAACGAATAACACAGAAAAATGGGCTACCTTTTTAATCCTATCGTTCATTTTACTTATTGCCACATTCAACATTATTGGATCTCTTACCATACTAATCCTAGATAAAAAACGCGACATTTTTGTCTTGCACGGAATGGGAGCAACAGAGAAAACGGTTCAAAATATATTCTTTACCGAAGGTCTTTTAATTTCTATTACCGGTGGTTTTACTGGGTTATTTCTTGGAATTACCCTTGTTGTTCTCCAGGCCCAGTTCGGGTTTGTTCCGGTGGAAGGATTGCTTATTGACCACTATCCAGTGGAGCTCCAATTAACCGATATAATTTCTATTTCAGCTATAATTATTGCCATTGGAAGTTTAGCCGCCTATTTACCGAGTACAATTGTCCTTAAAAGAATGTTTTAAAACGCATCGGATACATATTCAAGAATATCACCTGGTTGGCAATCTAAAGCTTCGCAGATAGCCTCTAAGGTGGAGAATCGGATTGCTTTTACTTTACCTTGTTTCAGAATCGATAGGTTAACTACCGAAACCCCTACAATTTCAGACAATTCTTTCAATTTCATTTTTCGGGTGGCCAACATGACATCTAAGTTTACGATAATACCCATAGATTAAATTGTTAGTGAATCTTCAAAACGGCTTAAAAGTCTATTGTAATTTTTTTCGTTTTGACCCCAAGAAATTATACCTACAACAGTTGTAGAAGAAAAGTTCATAACCGTTTGATCTCCTTGATCCTCAAAATCAATATAAATATTTTCGCCCCAAGACCGAAAACTTACAGGTGTTGTCGCGAATATCTCCAGATTTTCCTCGTCAATTCTTTTCACATGTAAATTTGATTCATTGACCACTTCAATCATTTTTTGAAACATTAGTTCTTTCGGAATTTCACTAGAAATAGATGCCCAATATTTAGACGTAAGAAAATTAAATTTACTCAAGAAGTAGAATTTAAATTTTGGGTTATTTCTAACGGCAAAATTAAAACCGAATAATAGGGGAGGAAAAACCATAAAAGCCCAGAACAATGGACTATCACCATCTGTGGATGTTTTCATACTCAGCCATAATACAACGGGAAAAAACATAAGAAGAATCAAAATGTTTTTGTAATTTTTTCGAATATTCATAATCATAGTTTTAAAATACAATTATACATAAAATTAATGATAAACGTTAATTTTTTATTTAAAAACATTGTTTATTTTATGTAAACCTAACAGTTTTTCATCTGCTATTTAATTCACTGATCCTCTTTTGTCCCGTATTTATCGTACTTTTAGGGCACTCAAACCTTAAAACCATGTTAGCACATATTGACATTGAAAAAGTACTTTTTTTAGATATTGAAACAGTATCCGAACACCCAACTTATGCAGATGTTCCTGAACGCATTCAAAAATTATGGGATAAAAAATCCAAAAGCTTTACACCCGAAGGTGAAACCTCATCAGATGTATACAACCGTGCGGGAATTTATGCCGAATTTGGGAAAATCGTCTGTATTTCGGTAGGCTTTGTGATGCGTACACCAGACGGATTAACACTACGAGTTAAATCATTCGCAAATGATGATGAAGTGATTCTATTAAACGAATTCTCCAGTTTATTAAACCAGCATTACAACGACCTTAAAAAGCACATGTTGTGCGGTCATAACGGTAAAGAATTTGATTTCCCATACATTGCACGCAGAATGCTCATTCACGGAATGCAACTCCCAAACTTGCTCAATATTGGCGGATTAAAACCTTGGGAAAACCCCCATTTAGACACCATGACGTACTGGAAATTTGGCGAGTTTAAAAACTTCACCTCATTGGATTTGCTAGCCGCTATTTTTAATATCCCTACACCAAAGGATGATATAGATGGAAGTCAAGTTTATGGCGTGTACTATGAAGAAAACGACTTAGACCGCATCGTGGAGTATTGCCAAAAGGATGTTGTTACGTTGGTTCAGGTATTTCGAAAACTCGCGGGTCAAAGTCTTATTTTAGACGAGAACATTAAAATGGTTTAGCCCCTATTTTTCATTTCTTTCTCCTCTTATCGCTGCATCATAGTCTGGGTGACTTAATGATTCGACATACCCTGGTGGATAAATGGTTTTTCCCCAAATTAGTTTATAGGTTGCCTTATTCATTCCGTCATAATGCAAGATGCCCTCTCGGTACTGATAGGTTTGAAATTGATTTAATCCAATAAGTAACGCCACTAATAAAGTAATGAAAATAGCCAAATACTTTTTCGATAATAGCACGGTAAATAACGCAGCCATTGGAATGCTTAATATAGCCATAGACTCCACCATTGGTCTAGAGCTAAAACCACCCCCGTACCACCAGCACCACCAGCTGTAGGTAATGTAGATATGTATAGCTAAATAAATCGGTATGGCTAATTTAAATTTTCTAGCCTCTTTGCTAAACCAAATGGCAATAAATCCGAAAATGGAAAAAACGGCCATTGGCGTATACACCAACCACCCTTTTCTAAACCCAAAAAAACCATCCATTATCCGTGGGTCATTAAAGAAAAACCCTTGATCGGTATACGAATAATACACCCATTCTCCAGTAGTATAATGCCAATAGAGTAGCTGCGGAAAAACAACCAAGGCCATGGAAAGTAAAACGAGTATAACCTGTTTAGGGTGAGAAAAAACATCTTTCAAACGAACCATAAATTCAGCAAAAAACCGAACGCCAAAAAGCAGAGGAATGAATAGAATAACTCCATTCACCGGGCGAATCAAAACAATTAACCCAAAACTTAGTCCCGTGAAAATGGCATTTTTCCAGTTGTAATTCTTCATCCATTTAAGCGATTGTGAAACAAACACCGTAAACAAAAAGAAACTATACACATGACTCATAGCCCCTTCGCTGGATATATAGAAAAATACGTTAGTTCCTAAAAAAACGGCTATAAGAGTTAAAGATACTGCCCCTTCCGTAAAATATTTAAGCAATAATTTTCGCTGTAGAAAAATGGAAATAATGCCGTAAAACAGAAATGACATGGCTATGAAAAAATGATACTCCCAAGAATAGCCGTTTGCATTTGATTGATTAGCCAGAGCAGTTAAATGACCTAACACAAAAAATGGCGCCTGTAAAATGGCTACTCCCATGGTCATTTTTAAAACAAGTCCGCCATTTGGTGCTCTAAATAAAGGGATTTCACGACCACTGTCCCCGGGAGTAGAATAAATAAAATCGAAGTCCCAGTCTTGATAAATAATGGTAGCGGGTAAATAGGCGTAATACTCGAACATATCCGACCGCATAACCGTTCGATCTTGCCACTTTGCAAAATTAAAAACAGTTAGAGTCAAAACCGCAGCTATAATCCAAGATGTAATCAGGCTAGGAGAAAGCTTCATACGGTACAGGTTATTTTAAAACTCTGGTAGAAAAAAGGTTGTATTTCAAAATGGAATAAATTGCGCGAACGCCATCTTTCCATCCAATTTTTTTACCTTCTTCATAGGTCCGTCCATAATAGGAAATACCTACTTCATAAATCCGAATATTGGGCACTCTAGAAATTTTAGCTGTAACCTCTGGTTCAAAACCAAATCTCTTTTCTTGAAGATAAATGGCTTTAATGGTTTTTGCCTCAAAAACTTTATAGCATGTTTCCATATCCGTAAGGTTAAGATTAGAAAACATATTTGAGATGAAGGTTAAAAAAGCATTTCCAATGGAGTGCCAGAAAAATAGTATTCGATGTGGGTTACCTCCCATAAATCGAGAACCGTATACCACATCAGCGAAACCAGATAGAATAGGCTTTAATAAAATATTATACTCTTCTGGATCATATTCTAAATCTGCATCTTGAATAATTACATAATCTCCTGTAGCTTCCTCAATAGCACGATGGATAGCCGCGCCCTTTCCCATGTTTATGGGTTGGTTGTATAGCTTCATATCAGCTTCTAGGTGAGAAGAAATATATTTGTTTATAGCGCCTTCCGTATCATCTGTAGAACAATCGTTCACCAAAACTATTTCCTTTTTAATTCCACCATTTAGCTTTACAGCCAACACTTTATCCAATATTAAATGTATAGTTCGTTCTTCGTTATACGCTGGTATTAAAATGCTTAAAGTATTGAATGCCATAAAAATTTGATTTGCGACAAATGTATTTAAATATGTTCGTTTGCAGTACTAATCTCTATGTACAAATACAAGCTGCAGATTATAAAGAATTACCTCATCAAGCATCGGGTTAAAACCAATTACAATCTTTTTAACTGGAACTAGCGCTTGTATTTTATAGGGCAATTTAACGCCCGTTCTTTTATGCTCCACTAGGGTAGATGCAAAAACAGATTGCGTATGCCAATATATATTGGAGTCATTCGTATCGTTTATTGACAAAACAAATTCACAATTCCCTTCCGTATACTCCATGTCTGCTTCAATATAAACAAAGTTGACTTGACTCAAATCAATCACCGAATCTCCCTCCAAAACAGAAAAATATTGGGATTGGTCATTCCCAAGGTGAAGTGGGTATTGTGCGTCAACATCCATTGTAAACCTAACTTCTTCAGGTTTATAGTTTGACTCCTCTCTAAAAAAAACTCCTCTGTATTTCTTTTCTGTATGTAATCCAATAATTTTAAACTTTTCAAATGTCATTTCTCCCCAATCAATAATATAATTCTGGTACTGATTTATTTGAATAACATTGACAACCGTTAGAAATAATAACACGGCTCCCAGAAGCATTTGGATGACGCTATTTTTTAGGTTTTTGATAAATACCGCCATTAATATTATCAATAGAACGTAAAAATCTATCATAGGCCTAGAGCCAAAACTTGCCCCATACCACCACGCGTGCCATGATGATAAAACATAAATAATCACAGAAAAATACATGACTGTGGCAAAAAGCACATAAAAACGTTTCGTTTTTAGTAAGGTGAAAAGACCACCAAAAAAAGCCACAAAAAGAATTGGGGTATGAAGAAAGGCTCCCTTTTGGAAACTAAAAAGAAACGACCAAAATGCCGGGGTTAAGAAATTAAACCCTTCCTCTTGATAGCCCCAAACAAAAAAATGATTGGTTTGGTGATACCACATAATAGGGACGCTACTAACAACACCAACAAATAAAAACAAAGCTATTAGGATGGGTTTTTTATTCCCTGATAAACGCTTTTTGCTCCATTCCACTAATTCTTGAAAGGAATCAAAAAACAAGAATATCATTCCAAACGCTAACAAATTTACCGGTCGAATAATAGTAATTAAACCTAATAAAATAGCGGAAATAAACAACCATTTAGATTGATTCGTTTTTACATATATGTAAATGAAATAAGAAAAGGCTGTTATTAAAGTAAAGGAGTAAGAGTGAGTAAAAGCGGGTTCAGCAAAAACATAAAACAGTAATGGAGTGCCTAAAACAAAAAGTAATTGCAAAAAGAAAATTAGAAATCTACTTATACCTACTTCCAGTAAAAGCAAGCGCAAAAAAATTAGTCCAAAAAACAGGTAAAAAAACGCTGCATACAAAACGCCCTGTTGGTAAGGATAACTATATCCATCTGCAGCAAATTGGCCAGTAGAGATCGTGTAAATATGCGTGAATTCAAAAAATGGAATCCATAAAAATGCCACTCCAGGAAAATACTTGTTGATTTGATACCCTTTAAATTGCTTCAGATACCCCTGACTATACGTTTTCTGATCGTAGTAGTTTGTTTCTAACGTATCGGTATAGTTGAAGTTTAAATCGTGATATATAAAAGCCGCTGGCAAATAGTCATAATACCCCTTTCCATCTGCATTTATAAGTTGCTCCTTCTGTTCTAAAAAATTATTAATTAGGGCAAGAGTAATGAGTATTACAGACGCTTCCGTGAGCCAATAAAACCATTTTTTAAAGAACTCCAATTCTAAAGAGTCATTTCAGGGATTTCACCTTCTATGATTAAATTGCCTTCGGTAGCCTGTATAATTTCATCGACAGAAACTCCCGGAGCTCTTTCAATGAGCTTAAACCCTCCATCTACAATGTCTACAACTGCAAGGTTGGTAACCACACGTTTAACACATCCAACACCCGTTAACGGCAGTGAGCAGTTCTTTAAAAGCTTAGATTCACCCGCTCTATTTGTATGCATCATAGCTACTACAATATTGTCTGCACTAGCAACTAGATCCATAGCACCGCCCATGCCTTTGACCATTTTACCCGGAATTTTCCAATTTGCAATATCCCCATTTTCCGAAACTTCCATAGCGCCCAATACTGTCAATTGAACATGCTGTCCACGTATCATCGCAAAGCTGGTTGCTGAGTCAAAATAAACAGCACCAGGTAGATATGTAATCGTTTGCTTTCCTGCGTTAATTAAATCGGCATCCTCTTCTCCCTCAAAAGGGAAAGGGCCCATACCTAAAATTCCATTTTCAGATTGAAATTCTACATTCACCCCTTTCGGTACATAGTTAGCTACCAAAGTAGGAATTCCAATACCTAAATTCACGTACCATCTATCTCTTAACTCCTGAGATATTCGTTTTGCGATTCCGTTTTTATCTAATGCCATGTTTCATTTTTTAGGTCTGTCAAATTTAAGATGAAAATCCAACATAATTAACCGAAGATATTACTAATTACCAATTTCAGGTTCTGACAAACGAACTATTGTGCTTTTCATTTCTATCCATTCATACTGCTCTTCAAATGGGTTGTAGATATACGAGACGAAACGACCCGTATTGTTTGGCAACGGGGGTAAAAACTGTTTCACGCGCCATTTTTTTTGTTGGTCCCAATGTTCAGAAACTAAGCTTAAATCGTATTTAATGGTATATACTTCACTTCCCATTGTATCAAAAACAGAGGTAATTATATGTAAGTGGGCCAGTTTCGTATTCGATTTTAATTCAAAATCATAATACAAAGCCACCGGTATTCCGGATAATTTCTCCCCGCTAAACTCCCAAATGTTCGTATATAAATTTTGGATTGGCGAACCAAACACCGTGTCCAGAATTTGTGTTTCAATTAGTTCTGGCTCTCTTTTAAGAAGGGTTTGACCCGAAATCTCATCATAGCCTAATTCAATATATTTCGATAAATCCACTTTTTTTATTCTAACTGAATCAACAAGTAACACATCCGCCCACTCACTTGGATATTCAGCGCTATTTGGACTACTTGAATACTCCCGATCTAAGGAGTGATAGTTCCATATTCCATTCCGTAAAAAGTAAGCGCTTAAACTCGCTGGGTATGTCTTTTTTAACGCATGCGTCTCTTCCCAAAAACGGAGGGGAACGTGCTCATTTGGCCACAACTTGGAGTATTGGATGTTCGCACTTGTAACCAAGTCTAATGGAAACCAAATCAAGGGAACCAACAAAACAAGTTTTAGCTTTCTAAGCTTTGGAATAGTTACCCACGAAAAAATAATCAATGGAAAAAAATACAATGCTGCTCTGTCTTCTGGATAGTTGACTTCCAATAAAAAATGCTGTGAAAAAACTGCAAAAACAGATAACAGCAATACAAAAGGAAATATGCGTATTGGGTTAAAAATCTCCCTTTTTCCATTTTTAATAAAAGAAACCAAATAAACCAGAACTAATAGTATAATAACCCCAGCGAAAACCCACCATAGCTCCCTATTATTTAGAAAATATCGCGCGAAGGGCTGTAAAGAAAATTGAATAACATTATCTCCACCGTAATACAATAGTCCCTTTTCTTTTAGTAAAAAACCCAGATAGACCAAAGGAAGTTGAGGCACATACAAAATGAGAGTCGTTTTTATTTCATTAAACAGATTAACCTCTTTTTCCATAAAAAAGCGATATAGCAAGACCCACCCAAAAACTATAAAAACGGCTATGATTAATGATAAGCTGGATAAAGAAGCTAATAACCCCGTTAATCCCATCCAATAAATAAATATGAAATTTCGTGTTTTCACATACTGCATAGCAAAAAACAGGGTCCCAAGAAACCATGACATAGCCATGCCGTAACCGCGAGTTAGGCTAAAAAATTCTATGAAAAAAGGCGTTGTAAACAGGGTAATTAATGCCGCCCATCGAGACATTTTATCTTCAATAAACTCGCTTATTCCTTTTACAAAAAACACAAAAGGAACAAATGAAAGCCAACTTCCAAGGCGGGCTACGAATGGAGAATGACCGAAAATGGCGTTAAAAAAAGCGCCAAGCCCAGAGTTTAAAATATGATTATTTGCATCCCAATATGCCCAAGGTGGTAGAAAGTTTCCGTTTTGGATATACACAAAATAGGTGACGGTTTCATCGTGAATTAATGGGATATATAATGACCTCAATCCAAGGTATACCCACACCAAAAAGGCAAGTAAAAAAAATGCTATTCGTTCCGATTTATTCATAGTCGAACCGACTATTCCTTCGTTCTAACCGTTCGTTGTTCAATACGCTTTTCGAAAGATTTCCCTTTAAAAATACGTTGAATAAAAATGCCTGCGGTATGAATTTCATTCGGGTCCAACTCTCCAACTGGAACTAACTCTTCCACTTCGGCAACGGTGATTTTTCCCGCCATAGCCATCATTGGATTAAAATTTCTGGCTGTACCTTTAAAAATAAGATTTCCGGCTTCATCGCCTTTCCATGCTTTCACAAATGCAAAATCAGCTGTTAATGCCGTTTCTAATATATGCGGTTTCCCATTATATTCCCGTACTTCCTTTCCTTCGGCAACTTCAGTTCCGTATCCAGCAGGAGTAAAAAATGCCGGAATTCCTGCTCCACCTGCTCTACATCTTTCGGCTAATGAACCTTGAGGTATTAAATCAACCTCTAACTCACCACTCAGCATTTGGCGTTCAAACTCATCATTCTCCCCCACATAAGAGGCAATCATTTTTTTAATGGATTTTTGCTGAAGTAAAAATCCTAATCCAAAATCATCCACCCCTGCATTATTTGAAATGCACGTTAAATCCGT
This sequence comes from Salibacteraceae bacterium, assembly GCA_041563475.1. Taxonomy (GTDB): domain Bacteria; phylum Bacteroidota; class Bacteroidia; order Flavobacteriales_G; family Salibacteraceae; genus CAJXZP01. The sequence goes on along the minus strand of JBFFMY010000001.1, from coordinate 81,053 downwards.
TATCCCTGTTTCCACTATTGCTTGAATAGCATTTTCAGGAATTCCACACAATCCGAAACCACCAAACATCATGGTCATTCCACTTTTTACGCCTTGAATTGCTTCTTGAGCATTGGCTACAACTTTATTAATCATAGTGCAGTTTTTTTGTTTCTTACCAAATGGGTTCTTCGTTAATATCTCCTTGTCCTATTTTTAATTTATCACAATCTAGTTCTAAATCGTATCCAACAGGTTTTTCAAAGGGTTGTAATGATAAATTCAGAGTGGTATCCGCCCACGCTTTTTTCATAAAATAGCCCCAAATAGGTAGTGCGGTATTCGCGCCTTGACCTTTACTGGTGTATCTAAAACGTACTGAACGATCTTCAGCTCCTACCCAAACACCTGTCACCAAATCAGGAGTTAACCCCATAAACCAGCCATCTGAGTTGTTTTGTGTGGTACCTGTTTTGCCAGCAATGGGGTAATTTCTTGGGAACCCATCATATTCTCTTGTTGGGCTATCATAATATAATCTCATTCCTGTTCCTGTAGTCACTTTTGTGCCCCATCTGCTCTCGTCTTTACCAATATACGGACCCCTTGCCCCATGCACAACGCCTTCTAATAAACTAACCATGGTATAGGCATCCTTCTCATTTATGGCTTCCCGGGTTTCCGAAACAAAATCAGCGATAACAACACCATTTTTATCCTCAATACGGGAAATAAATATGGGTTCATGCCAAATTCCCTTGGCAGGAAAAGTAGCAATTGCACCAACCATTTCGTACAAACTAACATCTGCCACCCCAAGAACTAAAGAAGGAACTGTATCAAGTCTACTTGTAATTCCAAGTTTTCTTGCCATTTCAATAACTGCTGGCGGGTTGTATTGTTTCATAACCCAAGCAGAAATAGTGTTCATAGAATTAGCTAACCCATACTTTAGGTTTACCATATCTCCATATTTTCCATCACTGTTTGCGGGCGTCCAATCTTTCAATAAGCCCCATTCTCCTTCGTGAAACGTGACTTTTACATTCGGCACTTCTGTACAGGGGGAAAGCCCACTTTTAATAGCTACCGTATATACAAACGGCTTGAAAGTGGATCCTACTTGGCGCTTTCCTTGTTTAACGTGATCATATTTGAAATACTTATAATTAACTCCTCCAACCCAGGCTTTTATCTCGCCTGTTTGGGGCTCAATTGACATTAATCCTGCTTGTAAAATAGCTTTATAATATCGAATAGAGTCCATAGGCGTGAGCACAGTATCAATATCTCCGCTCCAACTAAAAACGGTCATATCTACTGGGGTATCGAAAATAATATCTATAGAATCCGCTGGATATTTATGGGTTTGGTGTTGACAATCTTCTGCTGAACATAACCAAATTGAATTCCCGTTTACCGCTGTGCTTTCTTGTACAACATTTCCTCTCCGTCCACAATTAGCGCACTCTTTACCCGTCATAATAAGATACCGTTGCGAGCGATTTTTTGCGCTGTTTAATATTCTCTCTACCTGTTCCGTGTTTAGGTCGTTGCTAAAAGGCGGGTTTTTCCATCTTTTATTATTAACATCAAAATCATGTTGAAGTTCATTTTTTAAATGCGTAGTAACTGCGTACTCCGCATATTCCTGAAGCTTAGAGTTAATCGTTGTATATATCTTTATACCGTCTTTGTAGATATTGTAAGCGCTTCCGTCTGGTTTATGATAAACCAAATCTCCACTAGGGTTTGTAGAGGACAAAAGATTTCTAACTTCATTTTTCAATACCTCTCGAAAATATGGAGCTTTCCCATCCAAATGAGTCATTGGAGAATATTTAGTTTCCAAGGGAAGTAGCTTTAAGGAATCCACTACTTCTTGTGTCAAATATTTATTTCTTTTCATTTGGCCGTAAACCGTATTTCTACGATTAAACGAACGCAATCTTCTTTCATCTGAACCCAGAGGGTTGTATAGGGCTGGGTTTTTCAACATTCCAACTAAAATAGCCGACTCTTGAATATTTAATTCCTCCACTGGTTTATCAAAATATATTTGAGCCGCTGATTCTATTCCTTTTGCATTATGCACAAAATCGAACTTATTCAAATACATGGCAATTATTTCATTCTTGGTATATTGCCTTTCTAGTTGAAGCGCAATGACCCATTCCATCAATTTTTGTTGAACTCTTCGAACCACAGAATTCACGGGTTGATGGTATAACAATTTAGACAGTTGTTGGGTAATTGTACTTGCTCCCCCTCGCGTACCTCCTGCGGCAACGGCAATTATCAGTCGCCTAATGTCAATTCCTGAATGATTATAATACCTTTCATCTTCGGTATACACCAAAGCATTTACAAGGGTGTCAGGTAAATCTTTAAAGGGCACAATAGTTCTATTTTCTGTATAGAATTTTCCTAATAATTCTAAATCAGCTGTATAGATTTCTGTAGCTAAAATGCTATTCGGGTTTTCTAATTCCTCGAAGGAAGGAAGTTCCCAAATTAAACCATTTGAAAGAGCTATAAAAAATAAAACAACAGCTGTAATTCCTCCAATAAAGAGACCCCACATCCAGATTACATATTTTGTAAATGACTGTTTTTCGACTTCCTTAGCCATGTTTTACTTTTATGATTTTACACGCTTCAAAATAACCCCCACATTTTGCACGTTCTCCAAATAATCGTTTCGCATTCCGTGCTTAATCTTGAAAGTATATTCTCCTGTTTCGGCAAATTTAAAATTTCTATACACGAGTATTGGGTTATCAATTAAATCACCCAAACCATTCCCTAGCCATCGGCCATCTGGATAGGCCATTGGACAATCAATAGAATCTGTATGTTTAGACCCATCCGGTTCAGTAGTTTCAATAAACAACCATAAATTTTGATATGCATATTCGTGGGTGATCCGAATATCAAAAATTAAATTATACCTATTGGAGGTGTCTGGTGTAGAAAAAGCTACCGTTACTGGTTTCGCATAATTCCAACCTTCACTATCCACCTCTTCAATTTGCTCAAATACTACACCACTGCTGCACGAATATAAAACCCAAAGCAGACCTAAAACAGCATATATATTAAACTTTCTTATCATTCCTTTCCTTGATCAGAATTCGGTTTGCGATTTTTGTTTTGCGTGTTTCTATTGCTTCGTTTCGGGTTTGGCTTATCCCCGTCCTTACTGTTTTGATTTGTTGGTGTGTCTCCTTTTGCCTTATTCTGTGGTCTACGTTTCTGTGGTCTGCCTTGGTTCGGTTTGTTTCCTTCCTTGTTCTCCGGATTACCTTTAGCCGCTTGACTAGAAGCTTGTGGCTTAGACTTGTTTGACCCTTTTTTTCGTTTGTTTTTACTTCGTTTATTTTTTACATCAAAACGCGTTAAACTATCTTGACCTACAACATTACCAAACTCTGGTTCCTGTTCTATTTCTTCCGTAAAATCAGCGAAATATTCTAAATCAATTGGTTTTTCGCCCTTCTTGTTTAATTCAATTATTTCGTGGACTCTACTTGTTGTAAGCACAACCATTTTTGAACTTTCGCCCATATAGCTAAACCACATTAAACCTTTGAAAATATCTGATTTAAAGCAGTACGCTTTTCCTTTTTCAGTTTGTAATTTAACCTCCGTACTCGGAAAATCTTTTAGTGCATCCATATAGGAGTCTAACTCATAATTCAAACAACACTTCAATTTTCCACACTGCCCGGCTAACTTTTGCGGATTAATGGCAATTTGTTGGTAACGTGCCGCATTGGTAGAAACCGATCTAAAATCGGTTAACCACGTGGAACAACAAAGTTCTCTTCCGCACGATCCAATACCTCCTAATCGACCTGCCTCTTGTCTTGAACCAATTTGACGCATTTCAATACGTACTTTAAATTGCTCCGCAAGATGGCGTATTAACTCCCTAAAATCTACACGCGCTTCTGCGGTATAGTAAAATGTAGCTTTTGACCCATCGGCTTGATATTCTACATCAGAAATTTTCATTTGAAGCTTCAGCTCATTGGCAATATGTCTGGCTTTAAGCATTGTTGGCCGTTCTTGTTGCAGTGACAATTGCCACTTTTCAATCTCGGCTTGATTGGGCTTTCGAAGTATTTTCAAGATGTCTTTGGAATCGGTATCCTGCTTTTTAATTCGCATTCTACGATTCACGAGCTCACCGAGCATACTTACTATCCCAATATCATATCCAGAAGTGGTTTCCAAAATTACGGGTTCACCTGGATGAATATCAAGTTTATTACTATTTCTAAAAAACTCCTTACGAGTGTTTTTAAACTTAATTTCAACAATGTCAAAGTTGCTATATCTAGCAGGTTCCATGCCTGTTAACCAGCTATATACATTTAGTTTATCACAACCAGATGTACTACAAGAACCACTTGATTTACAACCTCCAGAAACACTACTTGAACCCGAAACACTACTACAGTTTGTACAACCCATATTTACTTGTTTTCGAGAAATTGTTCCTAACTAACAAAAGAACGAATTTTTATGCAATTGTTGTTACCCAAGAAGGCCTTTTTGACTTTTATTCACGTAATGGGTTAGATAAGAAGTGGGTTATTGGATAAATCGCTTTAAAAAACCCCATTCCAATTTTACAGTTATTGCCGTAAAAACGATTAAAAACCCTGTATTAGCAGCGTATTTAAAATAAGGATTACTTATGGATAATTGTTCGCTAACACCCCAAATTATAACGGCTAAAACTACGTAACCAACTATTTTCAATTTATCATAGGGAATCGGATAAAATCTATTTCCAAAAATGTAACTTAAAATGGCCATAACACCATATGCAGTGAATGTTGTCCAAGCCGCCCCAGTGTATCCAATTTTAGGAATCAACACCAAGTTCATGGTAATAGTAATAATGGCTCCAACAACTGCTAAAATAGCCCCATAAATGGTTTTGTGCGTTAGCTTGTACCACACCGATAGGTTGTAAATCCAACCTAAGAAAATATTAGCTAGGAGTAAAATGGGTACAATGGATAAACCCACCCAATAATCCGTGTTCCGAATAAGTAATTTGATAATATCCAAATACAGCATGACAAAAAGAAAAATAAAACTCACCACAATGGTGTACCATTTCATTACATCTGCATAGATGGTTTTTGGGTTTCCATCTCTGTCCTGTGCAAAAAAGAATGGCTCCGCAGCATACCTAAATGCCTGGGTAAATAAAGCAATGAGAACTGCCAGTTTATATACTGCTCCATAAATACCTACCTGAGCCAATGCGCCCTGAGTTCCTAGTGATGGTTCTAAAATAATTCGGATTAAACGTCTATCTAGCGTTTCATTTATTATGCCTGCAAAGCCTGCTATCACAAGTGGCGATGCATAAAGAACTAATTCTTTGGTAAGTTTCCAATTCACATAAAAAGTTACGTATTTATAGGCTGGAGAAATCAAAATAAACTTAACTAATGCCTGAATCATGTTGGCTATGAACACATATCCTACCCCAATTTCAGGATTAAAGAAAGCGTCCGTAATAAAATTTCCTCCCATTTTATACATAGCCATACAATACCAAACGAAAAACAAATTCAATCCAATATTCACCGCAATACTTATAAAATTAACCATGGCAAATTTTACGGCTTTCTCTTCTTTTCTTAGTTGTGCCAATGGAATCACCGACAATGCATCAAAGCCAATTGTTAGTCCCATCCAAATAACATATTCCGGATTGTTTGGGTAGCGAATAAAATCTGCTAATCCATCTGTAAAAAATGTAATTCCCAGAATAAATAGTATGGAAGAAAGAAAAACAAATAGGAGAGAGGTTTTGAAAACCTCATCTGGTGAATATTCCTTTTTATTTGAAAACCTAAAAAAGGCTGTTTCCATTCCCCAGGGTAAAATAACGGCAACAAAAGCGACTAGCGCATACACGTCATTCACCACCCCATATTCTGCAGGAACAAACATGGCGGTGTAAAGAGGAAAAAGAAGATAATTTAAAAACCTACCTAAAATACTGGGTAAACCGTAAATAGCCGTTTGACTTGCAAGTTTTGAAATGTTTCCCATTTATATTTTTGAATTCGAGGGGCGAAAAGTACATATAACTGCACGTAAAATAAAAAGGTATCTCTAGTGATTTGAAACTATAAGTTGCTTTCTATTTGGTAATAGGTGTCGTATTTTGGTTTAAACCCTTCCTCGTGTACTGCATCCTCTCTTAAAATTTGTAGTCGCAAACCTTCGTCTCCCCATATCTTTTCTACCTCCAACATTACATACGCACCGTCTTCAAAATTATTTAAATCCTCAGACTCCCATTTAAAATCAGAAATAGGCCCAACAGATTTTGTTGCGCCACTTTGGGTAACAAAATTAACACGGTAAGAAATAGAATCATTAGATAGTTTATATACCCTGTAATTTACTTTCCACGTTTTTACAGGTTCAAATTGCATACATCCTGTAAAAAAGACAAAAACAATAAGTAATAAAGAATATAGACTGCGAATCATGAGGCTAAGTTACCTAGAATTTTACCTAAAATCAACTACTCAATTCGTACTTTTGAAAAATGGAATTAACGGTTCAATCGGATGCACATTTTATGAAATTAGCACTTCATGAAGCACAAAAAGCGTATGATTTAGATGAAGTGCCAGTGGGGGCTGTAATAGTAAGCAACGGCCGAATTATTGCGCGAGCTCACAACTTGACTGAACGTTTAAATGATGTAACTGCCCATGCAGAAATGCAGGCTTTTACAGCTGCCGCTGAAGCTTTAGGTGGTAAGTATTTGTGGGATTGTACTTTATATGTTACGCTGGAACCTTGTGTGATGTGTGCCGGTGCGGCATTTTGGACGCAAATCAGTAGAATTGTTTACGGTGCTACAGATGAAAAACGCGGGTTTAATAAAATCAAAACCTCTTTATTGCACCCAAAAACGGAAATTGTAGGTGGGTTAATGGAAGCGGAAAGTTCTGCGTTGTTAAAACGTTTTTTTCAAAATAAACGCTAACTAGCTATTCTTATAAATTGTTTTCATTTGAATCATTGTAGCAATACTTAGTGCCCGGGTTTTAGCTTCATCTGCATTTTTACCTTCATATAATTCGTCTATCGTGGCATTGAAAAGTGATAGCCAATTTTCAAACATTGATTTTGTGAGGTTTATTTTTTCATTTAGTTGTTTATGAACCTCCATTGGATTTCCACCGTAAATAGGGTTTTTTAAAATTATTGCTTCCCAAAAATCATACATTTTTGGTAAATGTTTATCCCAACCTAATTTTGCAACCCCATTAAATACATGATCCAACTCGTTGTTTAATTGTAACTTTTCATAAAACGTGTCTACCAGTAAAACAATATCTTCTCGGGTGGTTATATCTTCTTTCAATCGTTGATTATTTAAGTAATTCATAGGTTTGACGGGCAATTTCAAATTCTTCATTTGTGGGTGTTATCACTATACTAACAGATGAATTATAGGTGTTTATTTTTCTTATTCCAGACTTCCTTGTATTGTTTTCCTCTTTATCTAACACCAAACCTAAATGTTCTAAATTTTCACATACTTTTTCTCTTACAACTGCGCTATTTTCCCCAACTCCAGCAGTAAAAACAATCCCATCAATGGGACCGATAGCTGCAATGTATGCACCGATATATTTTTTAATTCTATAACAATATACATCTAAAGCTAGTTGGGCAGACTCATCCCCTTGTTCGGCTCTTTTTGTGATTTCTCGTAGGTCATTATCTCCAGAAAGTCCTTTCATTCCGCTTTCCTTGTTCAAAATCCTTTTCACCTTTTCAATAGAATAACCTATTTCTTCTTCTAAGTAAAAAATAACTCCTGGATCAATATCTCCCACACGTGTACCCATTACCAACCCTGTAAGAGGAGTCATTCCTAAAGTTGTGTCGATTGATTTGCCATTTTTTATCGCAGTCATACTGGCTCCATTGCCTAAATGAATGGTAATTAGATTTACCTTATCCAACTCCTTACCTAAAAAATCTGCTGTCACTCTCGTTACATAACGATGAGATGTTCCATGAAAACCATATACCCGGATTCCATACTCTTCGTATAAATATTTTGGTATAGCATAGTGAAATGCTTTTGGTGGAAGGGTGTGATGAAATGCGGTATCAAAAACTGCTACTTGTTTGGCCTGAGTAAATACCTTTTCTGCTACTTCAATACCTTGGTAATTTGGTGGGTTATGTAATGGTGCTAACCCGAATAGTTCTTTTATTTTATCTTTAACTGCTTGGTTTATAATACTTGTTTTTTGAAAAGCTTCGCCACCATGCACTACTCTGTGCCCAATTGCGTATACTTCATCTGGGGTAGAAATTAAATTATATTCCGGATTCATTAACCAATCTGAAACCAGTTTTAAACCCACTTGATGATTCAAAATTTCTAATTTCTTTGAGATTTTTTTTTCCTTAATTTCCATCGTAATGGACCCCATTTTTTCTCCAATTTGCTCAACTAAACCCGATGCTAACTGGGTGCCGTTTGGCATTTGAAATAAAGCAAATTTAATGGATGAACTTCCGGTGTTTATTACTAATGTTTTCATATTCTTATGATACAGATTGTATTGCGGTAATCGTTACAGTGTTCACAATATCCTCCACTAAACAACCTCTACTTAAATCATTTACTGGTTTACGTAACCCTTGTAAAACTGGGCCTACAGCTAAAGCTCCAGTTTCTCTTTGTACGGCTTTATATGTATTATTTCCTGTATTCAAATCAGGGAAAATTAAAACAGTTGCTTGCCCTGCTACGAGTGATCCAGGTAATTTACTTTGACCTATTTTTAAATCAACCGCAGCATCGTATTGAATTGGTCCTTCAACCAAAATATCTGGGCGTAATTCTTTAATAATTTTTGTTGCTTCACGTACTTTTTCAACATCTGCTCCTGTTCCTGAAGTACCAGAAGAATAAGATAACATCGCTACTTTTGGTTCAATTCCAAAACGTTTCGTTGTATCTGCAGATGATATTGCTATTTCAGCCAACTGTTGTGCATCCGGTGTGGGGTTAATTGCACAATCGCCATAAGCTAAAACTCTATCATCTAATAACATAAAAAATACAGAAGAAACAGTATTAAAACCCTCTGCTGTTTTTATAATTTGGAGTGCAGGTCTAATTGTGTGTTGTGTGGTATGCGCAGCACCTGAAACCATACCATGCGCATCATTATTATGAACCATCATAGTACCGAAATAAGAAACATCCGATAATGTATCTAGGGCAACATCCATATTCACCCCTTTGTGTTTTCTTAATTCAAATAGTTCTTTTGCATATTCTTCTCTCAAAGGAGAATTTTCAGGATTAATAATTTCTAGTAAATTATAATCTAAAACAACATTATTAGCCGTTGCTAGTGCATCGATTTCTTGTTTATTACCAAGTAAAATTAAATCAACTAAGTTTTGTTTTTGTAGAATTTCAATCGCTTGTAATACGCGTAAATCATTCCCTTCTGGGAGTACAATTTTTCTTCTATTCTTACTCGCTAATTTGCGTAAATGGTATAAGAACATTTTAGGCGTCATTCCATCACTTTTCAATCCAGAAAGCTTTTTGAAAAATTTAGTGGATTCTACATACTTATCAAATAAAGACAAGCTTAAAGCAATTTTATGTTTATCTTTTTGACTAATACTTGATTTAACTTGACCTGCTTTAATAGTCGTTTCAAAAGTGTAAGAATCTACTTGTAAAACTGGAATTTTTTGAGGTAATCCTTCTATAACATCTAGAGTAGATTGAGAAGGTGTAATTCCACCCGTAAGAATAATACCAGATACATTGGGTTTTTTACTTGACATTGAAGCTGTTAAAACACCAAGTAAAATATCTGTTCGATCACCCGGTGTTATCGCCAAACTTTTTTCTGTCATGAATTTCAAGTAGTTACTTAATCGCATCGCCACTACTTGAATATCAAAAACAAGATTATCCAATTGATCTTCTCCAAATAATACCTTCGCTTTTAGTTGTTCTACTACTTCTCGTACGGAAGGACTACTTAATATTTTTTCGACAGGAATAGCCGATATTATCCCCGCATACTCTGGTAATTGTTCGGTTAACGTTTTTAGTAATTCCTCTCTTCTTGATTCTTCAACCTTGTTAATAATTGTTCCAACAATTTTACAATGATGTTCATGGTAGGATTGAATTGCAAGTTGAATTGGATTTATTATTTCATTAATCTCTCGACCTAATCCTTGTCCTAAAATAATTACAGGTAGACCTAAATTTTTAGCAATTAAAGCATTTAAATCCAATTCAAATTCTGATCCTTCTCCAATGTAATCTGTCCCTTCACATATGACAAAATCGTAATTTTCTTCCAGTAATTTATATGCATTAATTACTCGTTCAATAAACTCATCAAATTTATCATGCGCAAGCAAATCTAAAGCTTCACTACGTTGCATAGCATAAGTAGTATCATAATCTTGCGTTAAATGATGGTAATTTAAAATTAACTGAATATTTGAATCCTTATGACCTGTTTCCTTATCCCTTACTATTGGTTTAAATAAGGCCACTTTTTTTGTGTGACGTAAGGCTACTTCAAAACATCCTAAAGCGACTAAAGTTTTACCAGAATATGGCTCTGAAGACGAAATATACAATGAACGAATCATGGTGTTTAATTTTTTTCAAAATTACACATTTACAGGGTGTTTGATTGATTTATTTTTATGATTTGGGTTAGTTTAAAAGGTATATTTTACCCCATAAATTTAGGTTTATTTTTTATCAAATGTTTTCAACTTTTTACCATCAATCCTTTCTGTTACTCCGTTATTGTAACGTATGGTTATTACCAATAATCCATTCTCATCGTATCGTTTCCAATCTCCAACTTTTAAACCACTTTGAAATTTTCCTTCTGACATTTTACGACCATCTGGATAATAATAAATATGTTTTCCTTCGGGTAAACCTTCAATGTAATTTCCAGTAAAAGCAATTTTTCCAGTACTCTTATAAATACCTTCCCATTCTCCATTCATCATACCCTCCACGTAATTTCCACGTTCAATATAATCTCCGGTATTAACCTCCCAAACTCCTTCTTCTAAACCGCCAACATATTCTCCTTTTTCTAAAATATTTCCTTGTTCATCGTATTCAATCATTAAACCTTCTTCTTTTCCATTTGAATATATTTCTTCTCTTCGAACTGCTCCATTGGTATAATACCAAACCCAATCTCCGTGTGGTTTTCCTCCTTTACGGTATTTCCCTTTTTGTTCTATTTTACCATTGGTATGAAAAAATTTCCAACTTCCAATTCTTCCTCCATCTAGGTAATCTCCTTCTGCACGTAATTCTCCTTCTACATAAAACTCTTTCCAATGTCCTTGTTTTATACCTTTTTCATCCACAATACCTTCACCTAATTTTATTCCCTTATCATAGATAACTGAATTTATTACCACTCCCGAAGTATCATATTCTCTCCAAATTCCATGTGGCTGTGATCCTAAATACGTCTTTTCCCATTTCACACTTGCATCTGGATAATACTCTCGAACCAAATCCACATTCATTAATTCTTCGGCATTTTCAACAATTTCGCCATTAACATATTTTGTTGTGGAAAGTTGTTTACCCAATTTATCATACTCCCTAAAATAACCATTCTTTAATCCATCTTTATATCTACCTTCCAGTTGCTTTGCCATTTTATCGGTAACATCCTCATAATAAACAATCCATAAACCAGTTTTTTTATTTTTAGAATTATATCTGTTAATTACTTGGATACTTTTAATTACACCTTTTTCATAATTCATTAAAGAAATAATTCTCCCATCTCGGTCGTATTCATATCCTAAACCATTTGGAACACCACTTTTATAGGGTTTATCGTATTGAACTCTGAAAACATCTGGATAATAAAATTGTGCGATCCCTTGAATAGTATCATTTGTAAATGGGTATGCAACGAGTAAAAAACCTTCTTCAGAGTATTCGAATGAAATACCATTCTTTTTCGATTTCTCATAGTTTACTTTTTCCTTCAATAAACCATTATCATAATAAAAAAGCCAAATACTGTCTAGTAAATGATTCTTTCTATTCCCTTCTGATTTTAATACACCAGTTTCAAAATAATTTTTCCAAAATCCTTCTGGTTTTCCATCCTTAAAATGTCCTTCAGATGATTTTCGCCCATTTTCATAATAAAAAATATTATATCCATTGGCATCTATTTCAGTTTGAGAAAATGAAGAAATTGAAATGAATAATAAGGTTATGAACAGTATTATATAGTTATACATATTTTATTTAAAATTTAAAAAAGAAACTACTATTACTACTATAGTGTTCATGTTGTTTATATAAATAATAGGAAATATTAGTTATAAAAACTTATGAGCGCTTTTATAAAAGTTGTTGACACGAAATTACTATTAATAGTATTGAAAATCAGTAAAAATTACGTTTCTTAACAAATCCTCTTTTTGGTTATTAACATCATAACTTTCTTATTTTTTGTGTGGATATCTGATTATATTTTAGTTGATAAGTGATTCAAATATTTATGTAAAATAATTTGGTCAGGTTGTCTTTAATTCGAATTGATTATTTGAAACGAAAAAGCAAGATAATTTTATACAATCTTTCAGCCAGTAATGAACATCTTATTGACTTAATATGAACACTAATATTATAGCTAATTTAAGGATGTAATTTACACTAAAAAGTGCCAGTAAACATGTTTTTTGTATTAGAAAATAGGATAAAAGAGTATACTTTTGAATTATGGGAAATACGAATAAAAATATTGCAATAGGTTGTGATCATGCAGGTTATGAATTAAAGGATAAAATTAAGGTTTTACTAAATAAAGAAGGGTATACTGTTAAGGATTTTGGTACCAATGGACCGGATAGTGTAGATTATCCTGATTATGTTCACCCATTAGCTACAGCTGTTGAAAAAGGGGAATATCCTTTAGGTATTGTTATTTGTGGTAGCGGAAATGGAGTAAATTTAACCGTAAACAAACACCAAGGTATTCGATCTGCTTTGTGTTGGACTCCTGAATTAGCTAAAATGGCGCGTTTACATAATGATGCTAATATTCTTGCGCTTTCTTCCCGTTATGTAGATGAAGATGTTTCTATAGCATGTGTAAAAGCATTTTTAGAAAACGAATTTGAAGGGGGTAGACACCAAAAAAGAGTGGATAAAGTGGCTTGTTCTTAATTAGAAGCTACTAAAGAGTTTAGAGAACAATAATTACATCTGGCATATTTGATTTTAACCCTCTAAAACAATATCAAATTGAGATAAATCAATAAATTGTTGAACGCGATCAGAAATTTCTTTTTCGCTCAGGTTTTCAATACGTGTAGTACCAAATTTTTCTACGCAAAAAGAAGCCATTGCGGAACCGTAAATAATAGCTCGTTTCATATTACTAAATGAAATATCACCACTTTTAGCCAGGTAGCCTATAAAACCACCAGCAAAAGAATCCCCTGCACCTGTTGGATCAAAAACATCTTCTAGAGGTAATGCTGGAGCAAAGAAAACTTCATTTTCATTAAATAATAAAGCCCCATGCTCCCCTTTTTTAATAATGAGGTATTTTGGACCCATAGCTATAATTTTTTTCGCTGCTTTTACCAATGAATACTCCCCTGAAAGTTGACGTGCTTCTTCATCATTTATAGTAAGTAAATCTATTTTCGCTAATACTTTATGTAAATCATCCAAAGCAATATCCATCCAAAAATTCATGGTGTCTAAAACAACCAATTTTGGACGAACAGGAAGTTGTTCTATTACACTTAGTTGTACCTCAGGAGATAAGTTTCCCAACATTAAAAAATCTGGAGATTCAAATAATTTTGGAACGACAGGTTTAAACTCTCCCAAAACATTCAAATCTGTCACCAAAGTATCCCGAGAGTTCATGTCGTTATGGTATTTACCAGACCAAAAGAATGATTTTTTTCCTTGCTTTATTTGAAGCCCATCTGTATTAATATTTTTTTGATGGAATAAGTCAATGTACTCTTGCGGAAAATCATCCCCTACAACAGAAACTATACCCAGGTTTTTAGTAAAATAAGAAGAAACTAAACTTATGTATGTACCCGCGCCACCCACAATTTTATCACTCTTTCCAAACGGGGTTTCTATTTGATCAAATGCAACAGAACCAACAACTAATAAATTCATCTTTGATTGAAATAAAATATTTTTGCAAAGGTATTGCATACCTTTTAAAATTAATATAATATTGCCCCCCGATTTAAGGGTAAGACCTTAAATTATGAGCATTCCTTCATAGCTCAGTTGGTTAGAGCACCTGACTGTTAATCAGGGTGTCCCTGGTTCAAGTCCAGGTGAGGGAGCAGAGAGCCGAGTCAATTAATTGACTCGGCTTTTTTTCTGTTATAAAACACCCTCTTTTAACCTGATTAATATCATATAAATTAAAATTGACTATTCTTTATAATAGCGTTAATTTGAACAATTATTAACATCATTTTTTTTTTATTAATAAAGTATTTATTTAACGATTAGTTTATGAAGAGAATTAGACAATTTGGGGCTTTATTTAGCTTCCTTTTTTTAGCTCAACTTGCATTTTCACAAGCGGGCTCAACATTTACAAACCCAATGGTAATTGGGTCGTTACCATATTCCATTTTAGGAGATTCTACATGTGGTTATGGTGATAATTATACTACAGCGAATATTGCATGTACAGGTTCGTACATGACCGGAGACGAAAAGATTTATAGTTTCACACCTGGTGCAAGTTTTGCCAATGTAACAATTGAAATGACAAACATTGCAACTTCTTGGTCTGGAATATATGTCACGGATGATTCAACAACAGCAGGATCATGTCTAGGATCAGCTACTGGCGCCAGTACCGCAGATAGAATAATTTCTGGTTTAAGCTTAACTTCTGGAACTACGTATTATATTATTATTTCAACGTGGGCATCACCACAGTGTATAACATCGTTTGATCTTTCTGTGTATAATGTTACTTGTCCAGCTCCAACCGGTTTATCAGTGACGAATATTTCACATGATTCTGTTGTTCTAAATTGGACTGAAAATGGTTTAGGTACGAATTGGCAAATAGAATGGGATACAAACGGTTTCGTATTAGGAACAGGAAATGTAATTAATACAACGCTTAATCCGGACACGTTATCAGGGTTATCTCAGTTAACAAATTATAGTTTCTACGTTAGAACTATTTGTGGCGCAGGGGATTCCTCCTTATGGGTTGGACCATATAACTTTACAACGTTACCAACCTGTCCTGCACCTACAGCGTTAGGCGTTTCTAATATTACAGATGTTAGCTGTAATTTGTTTTGGACAGAAAATGGATCTGCTACACAGTGGCAAATAGAATGGGATACCAATGGCTTTACTCCTGGAACAGGCACAATCTCATTAACTTCCTCTAATCCTAATTCATTAAGTGGTTTAACCGCAAGTACAGATTATCAATTTTATGTAAGAACTGTTTGTGGTGCTGGTGATTCATCTGTATGGATTGGACCATTTGGTTTTACCACCGCTTGTAGTGTAATTTCTGCACCATATTCTGAATCTTTTGACGCCACCTCTATTCCTAATTGCTGGAATCAGTATGCGACTACCGGAGGTCCTTGGGTATTTGGAAACCCTGGTATTTCTTGGAACACTTCTGGTTGTTCCGCGCCATCTGAGCATACTGGTAATAGTGGTAACATGGCATCAATGGATCATTCAAGTACAGATGTTGGAGTAATTTTAGAACTACCAGTAGTGGATGTTACTTCACTTACCACACCAAATTTATCTTTCTGGTATTACATGTGTGCAACCGGTTATACACCGACTAATAAATTGTTTATTGAAGCATGGAACGGTACAAGTTGGACGCTTGTTGATTCAAATGTGACTGGAACAGTTGGTTGGGAAAAGCAATCTTTTGATTTATCAACACATACTTACGGGTCTAATTTAGTTTGGGTAAGATTACGTACTGAATCCGGAGGATCAAGTTCTGATTTTTACGGGGATGCTGGTATTGATGATGTTTTAATTGATGAAGCTCCTAATTGTTTGGCTCCTACCAGTTTGTCTGCTTCGAATGTTTTAGCTAACTCAGCTGATTTAAGTTGGACCGAAGCTGGTTCAGCAATTTTATGGGAATATGAATATGTTTTTGCGGGCTCTGGTCAAGGAACGGGAGTAATTGGTACAACAGCATTAAATCCTATATCAATAACAGGGTTATCATCACAATCAGATTATGAGTTTTTTGTGAGAGCAATTTGCGGAGCAGGAGATTCATCTACATGGACAGGGCCTTCACCTTTTACCACGCCATGCGCTTCTATTATTCCTCCATATTTGGAACCATTTAATTCATTCTTACCTTCTATTTGTTGGGAACAAGCAGGCTCAGGAACTCCAGCAACAGGGCCTTCAGCTATTGGTTCAAGTAGCTGGGGACAATCCGGTTTTCCGGGTACAGGTACAGGCGGAACGAGAATAAATTTATATACTACTGGTAAGGAAGAATGGATATTGACACCAATTTTTGATCTTTCAACGGGCGGGCCTTATGAATTAAAAATAGAGGCCTTATTAGCTGCATATTCTGGTGGAGGACCAATTTCAATGGGCTCAGATGATACTGTTCAGGTATTAATTTCAAATGATGGTGGGTCAACTTGGGCAGCTATATATACATGGGACACATTAAACGCCCCTTCGAATGCTGGTGGATTTGAGTATATTGATTTAACCTTATATTCATCTGCTACTACTCAATTTGCTATTTGGGCAACGGAAGGCACAGTAAATGATCCAGAAGATTATTGGTTCTATATAGGAAGTTTTGAAATTAGAAACATACCCACTTGTTACGAACCAACAACTTTAGCAGCAAGTAACGTAACGTCTAGTTCTGCTGAAATTAGCTGGGTTGAATTTGCTTCCGCAACACTTTGGGAATATCAATATGATACCTCTGGATTTACTCTTGGAACAGGTACATCAGATACAACCTCATCGATGCCATATACCATTAACGGCTTATTAGATCAGACCGATTACCAGGTATATGTTCGTGCAGTTTGTGGTTCAGGTGACTCTTCATTATGGGTAGGCCCTATTTCATTTACAACACTTTGTAACGCTATTGTTGCACCTTTAACAGAAGATGTAGAAGGGTTCCCACAATCATTAAATAGTGTTATTGAAAATTGTTGGGGATCTTCGCCTTCAGCAACTACATCTGCATTTAGATGGAATGTTTCTGGAACAGGAACAACAACGTCTGGATCAACCGGACCAGATGCAGCCAATAGCGGAACTAATTTCTTCTTTACTGAGGCATCAAGTGGTTCAACGGGAGCTGTGGCGGAATTATATACTCCTTTAATAGATCTTTCAGGGGTAAACAATCCTAAACTAACGTTTGCATACCATATGTATGGTGCCGCTATGGGAAACCTGTACATTGATGTATTCAACGGGTCTTCTTGGATAAATGATGTTGACTCAATTGTTGGTCAACAACAAACTAGTGGCGCTGATTCATGGTTAAATAAAAACGTAGACCTTTCTACCTATTCTGGATCTATTCAAGTACGATTTAGAGGTGTTAGAGGTACAAGTTTTACTTCTGATATGGCTATTGATGACATCACTTTTGATTCAACTGCAACACTAGTTGTTAGCACAGCAGTAGATAGTAACGTTACCTGCTATGGTTATTCTAACGGTGGTGGAAATGTTACCGTTTCAGGAGGCGCGACTCCTTACGAATATCTATGGAGTACAGGTGATGTGGTTGATACCATTAATAACGTAATGGCAGGTGTTCATTATATAACGGTAACAGATGCATTCGGAACAACACTTATTGATTCGATTACAATTACTGAGCCATCCCAAATAATGGTTAACTTAGGTAATGACACCACTGTTTGTTTAGGTTCTGCTTTTACATTAGACGCAGGAATGTTTACCGCTTATTTATGGGATGATGCTTCAGTTGCACAAACAAGAGCATTATCAAATAATGTTGTTGGTTCAACAAACTATTGGCTAGAAGTTACAGATGGTTCAGGTTGTATGGAAAGCGATACCATTAATGTTTCAGTTCAGGCCTTACCAGTAGTTAACCTAGGTAATGATACTTTGGTTTGTTTAGGCACAACAGTAACGCTTGATGCAGGTGCGTTCAACTCTTATTTATGGGATGATGCTACTACAATGCAAACTAGAGATGTTGTTGGCACAACGGCTGGTTCATCTGATTACTGGGTAGAAATTACCGATGCACTAGGTTGTGTTGCAAGTGATACTACCAATATTGAAGTTGTTAATCCAGTTATGCCTGATTTAGGTAATGATACCGTTATTTGTTTTGGTTCAACTCTAACCCTAGACGCAGGCGTATTCAATTCTTATTTATGGGATGATGCTACTACAATGCAAACTAGAGATGTTGTTGGTACAACGTCAGGTGCAATGGATTATCATGTAACAACCGATGATGCAAATGGGTGTATGGGAAGCGATACAGTTATGGTAACTGTTGACACGCCAATAATGGTAGATTTAGGAAGTGATTTAACGTTGTGTAATGGTGAGTCAGTAACATTAGATGCGGGTACTTTCTCTTCTTACCTATGGGACGATGGCTCTACCACGCAAACACGAATAATTACGGCAACAACGGTTGGTGCAGTAGATTATTCTGTTATGGTTACTACAGCTGTTGGATGTGATGGAGGAGATACAGTTACAATTACAGGGCTACCTCCAGTAGTTGTTGATTTAGGACCAGATACATCTATTATTTGGTTTGGTTCGGATACAACCTATTTGTTAGATGCGGGTGCGGGATTTGCAACGTATTTATGGACAGATGGATCAACTAACCAAACCAATGTGGCCAACCTTTCTAACCAAGGAACCATTGTTGTAATTGTTACCGATTCTAAAGGTTGTACTGGGTCAGATACCATTTTAGTTGACTTTATTTTAAGTGTACCAACATTTGATGTTAGTTCATTGAAAATGTATCCTAATCCTGCGGAAGACCGAGTAAATATTGAGTTAACTAACTTTAATAATGTTCGAGATGTAAACATTACTTTCTTGACCATTACTGGTGAAGTTGTAATGACTCAACACATTCAAGTAACAGGAAACACATATACTAAATCGTTCGATGTTTCTAATTTAGCAACTGGAACATACCTTGTTCAGTTTGAGGCTAACGGAGAGGTTGTTGTAAAACGATTTGTGATTAAATAAGTCACTATTAATACATTAAGAAAAGGCTGTTTCATTTGAAGCAGCTTTTTTTTTGTTCAATATTTTAGGAATAATCCTTTGGTTTGTTGGAGTTCTTTTTTTTCTGTTCACCTATCGTTTACATTTTAAGGTAAGTTGTGCGAATTAGTATAGAATTTTCATGGGAATAAATTGGAACTTTTTAAGTTTTGGCTTTAATTAGGGATCGATTATTCGCTTATTTAGTAAAAAGAAAACAATAAAGGAAATTTATAGATTGTCAGTACTCGCATTATTCTTAATTGCGCAGGTTTTTGGGTATAGTCAGGTAGACTCAAGCACACTTACTAAAGACTCTGTAAATATTCCTGTATTACAAGACTCTGTAAACTCAGCCTTGCTCAAGGGCTATAACCTTAGAATTGCAGAAATAGAACGGCAACGTGTAGCCGACTCTCTTAAAAAAGAAGAATTATCGGGTCAAATTAACGCGTTAAAAACCGTAGACAATTTAAAAAAGGAAGAACTTCTTGAACAGTTAGAAACCATTGAAGAAAATGAAAGACTAAGAATTTCAAGTAAAAAAGCCCGCATTGACTCATTGCGTAACACCGCCTTCGGGTTTCCAGTTATTGGACCAATGGGTGATACTTTATTTGAAATCTATTCAAAATCAGGAGCTTCTACTCCAAATGAAAGAGCCAATAATGTTTCGAGAAAAATCAAAAAACTATATGAAAATGATTTTTTAAAACTAGATTCTATCCTAGTTGTTGAAGAGGAAAACACCGTTGATATTGTGTATGGCGAATCCATTATCATGAGCATTTCAGAAACAGATGCCATGTGGTATGATTTAAACATGGAAGAATTAGCAAATGATTTTAAAGAAAAAATCCAAGACTCTATTCGGGTAGCTAAAGAAGAAAACAGTCTTCTGAAATGGTTACTTAGATTCGGACTTGTGGTGTTTGTAATTTTGTTTACTTGGCTAATTATCTGGTTAATAGGTAAAGGAAATGTTCGATTGTTGCATCTTATTAAAAAGAATAAAGAGAGTTGGCTGAAAAATGTATCCTATAAAGACTATACTTTTCTAACTGCGGAGAAAAAGCTCCAGCTCGTTCTGTTTTTTGTAAAGGTATTGCGCTGGTTTATTTACATCGTAGTTTTCTATATAACGCTACCTATAATCTTCAGTATTTTCCCATTTTCTCGAACCTGGGCGGATGCGCTGTTACAATTAATTTGGTCTCCGTTTAAAAATGTTTTGATTTCAGTTTGGCTATATCTGCCTAACCTCTTTAGTATTTTGGTGATATATTTTATCTTGAAAAATGTTATCCGTTTCGTTGAATATTTATTTACGGAAATTAGGGATGAGAAATTAAAAATATCTGGGTTTTATGCCGATTGGGCCATGCCCACATTCAGTATTGTAAAGTTTCTCTTGTACGCATTTATGTTTGTTATGATTTTTCCGTATTTACCGGGATCAGATTCAAATATTTTTAAGGGTGTTTCTGTGTTTATTGGGATACTTTTTTCTTTAGGGTCTTCCAACGCCATAGCAAATATGGTTGCGGGTCTTGTAATAACCTATATGCGTCCGTTTAAATTAGGAGATCGCATAAAAATCGGAGATATTACAGGAGATGTTGTGGAAAAGGATATGTTGGTAACGAGAATTAGAACCATAAAAAATGAAGTCATTACGATTCCAAATGCTTCGGTTCTTTCTGGGAACACCACAAATTATACGAGCGAAGCTTCCCTTCGAGGGCTAATTGTACACACATCCATAACTATTGGATATGATATTCCATGGAAGGACATGCACTCAGCTTTAATAGAAGCGGCTGTAAGAACAGAGGACATAATGAAAGAACCAAAACCGTATGTTTTACAAACAGCCTTAGAGGATTTTTATGTCTCATATCAAATTAATGCATATACCAAGGAGGCCAGCAAACAAGCAATAATATACTCTCATTTGCATCAAAATATACAGGATGTGTGCAATGAAAGAGGAATTGAAATTTTGTCTCCTCATTATAGATCTGCTAGAGACGGAAATAGCTCTACCATTCCTGCGAGTTATTTACCAAAGGACTATAAAGCGCCTCATTTTAACATTAACGTAGATTCGAATAAAAAGGAGTAAGCCTGTGATGGTAATTATGCAACGCATCAAATATAATTAGCATCTTTTCTGTGGGTTTTTATTAACGAGAAACAATAAATTTTCCAGTGGACTCTTCCTGATTCGCAGTTATTATTTTATAGAAATAAAGCCCATTTAACCAAGAGGAAACATCTACATCAAATCCGCTAATTACTTTACGGTGATAGATTTCTTTCCCTAATGAATTGTAAACGATTAACGAATGAGGCTCACGTGTTTTGTGTATAAACTCAAAAGTAACGGTGTTTCTTGCCGGATTTGGGTACACTTTTAGTTCTTCATTATTTGATGGAGAAAGTGCCTCAACTCCAGATGGAGTGGCTGCACATACAGAAGATTGCCTTAAAATATCGTGTTGAAACATTAACCATTCGGGTCCATTTCCTTTACCAATTGACACCATATAGGCTCGGCCAAAATTTGCAGAAATATTGGAAGATGTTCCGTAACCTCCCACAATAAATACATCCAGCGTATCATCTCCATTAAAATCAGCAATTACGGGCGCATGTTGTAATGAAAATAAGGGGTTTCCATAATGATTTGCGAGGTCTAAACTAAATAGTAAAGCACCATTATTTCCATCTAAACCAATAAGCGGACCTTTACTGGAGCCGAAAACAACATCTAAATAAGCATCGTCATTTACATCTGCTAATGCTACCCCACGAAAAGCTTGACCAAAATTGGGAATTAGAAAATTCCATTTTACCGCACCGGTATGAGAGAGAGCAGTTACGTACGATCCATTCACACAAATTACTTCGCAATATCCGTCATTATCAATATCTCCAATGGTTGCGGGTGCACCAATATACCCAGAACCTGTATAACTCCATTTCAACGAACCGTCTTCTCCGTTTAGGCAATACAAAGTGTCATTGTACGAACCAATAACAATTTCTGGTTTTCCATCGGCATCCAGGTCGGCAACCGCAGAACCATGATACATATGGTCGTGAACAGGGAATGCCCAGAGCCTAGTTTGGTCATTTCCACGGAAAGCAAAAATGCTATCTTGATAATTAAAATTCCATGTCGCCACAACAAAATCTAATTGGCCATCAGTATCTAAATCAACAATAGTAGGAGCCGTTTGAACCCAAGAGTTTGAATCTACCAATATTTCCCACTTTATGGATCCGTCAAGCGCGTTTATTGCCAAAACATACCCACCAAATTCTCCATGTAAAATTTCAGGTTTACCATCATTATCTATATCTGCAATGGTAGGGGGCGAATCACTTCCTCGGGTTGGCGTAGACCATTTAATAGTGCCATTAGTGCCATTGAAACAAAACGTTCTCGGGTTGCACGAACTGGGAACAATTACTTCTAGCGAGCCGTTGTTATCAACGTCATAAATAATTGGAGCAACATCATTACATCCTTGGTAGCTGGAAGAATAGGCAGCGTTGTATTTCCACAGCAAGGTTCCATCTTCTGCATTTAAGGCATAAATGGTGCTATCGTTTCTGTAACACCCAAAAACGACCTCTAGTTTTCCATCGCCATCAATATCTTCTGCAGCTGTTTGGCCAGCAGAAAAATCATTGGTGTTAAACCACCATTGGATAGTTGGATTTTGCGCGCACACAAAACCGGAGGGTATCCAAATAAAAAATAAAACGAAAACGAAAATCCCTAATCTCATGGTTTAAAATTAAGGAAAAAATGGTATCAAAACTTAACGTGTACTCAAAGCATAAATAGCAAATGTTCCTAACCAATGCCCACCCTCGTAGCTATCGCCAAATAAGCTTGGTAAAGAGTATTCAATGTGTGAATTCGCTACAGAAACTAAATGATGGTATTCTGGGTATTGTTTGGCCAAGCCGTATAGCACCCATGCGCGACTAAAATTTAAGCCATCTAAATGTACAAGTTTGCCATCTGTTCGATCGGAGACCACGCCAGGCTTAAGGGTAAATTTTTTATCCTTTAACTGAGGAGCAAACGCGTTTAACCACTCTTTGAAGTTAGTAGGGGTTAGCACTCTTCGCATGATATCAATTTCTTCGAAACAAGGAGATAAAAAATCAGAACCACTCGGCTCCCAGCTGAGTGGGCAGTTCGCATCCAAAGCATAAAACCTATGAGCGGTCGAATCAATTGCATTTAGCAAAACCGTATCCTTCATTTCTAGCGCATAATCCCATGCGAAAGACAATCCAAAAGCGGTGTTTGGATGTTCTCCTACACGAATGGGGTAATGTAAACTTGGAAGAAAATCGATAAATTTTTGCGCAATTAAAAGGGTTAATGGCATTAAATTAAGCTCTAATTCACGGGCTAAAGAATCGTTCCATGTATGCAGTTCTTCGGCCAGTTTTAATTCCCAAGCCCAGCCGTAGGTGCGTTCATAGGTGGTGTTTTGTTTTTGTTTAAAGTAGGCCACTTCAGCGAGAATATTTTCTTTAGAAAGGTTCATTCTTAGCTTTTCTCTGGCAATTTGCGCGTATTCCATTTCAGGAAAATCTTTGAGTAACTTCACCAAGGACCAATGCCCGTGTACCGAAGAATGCCAATCAAAACACCCATAAAAGGCGGGGTGTAATTGACTCGGCTCTCCTAAGTTTTCTTTACTCGCAAGGACTTGTCCGAGCTTATTTGGATACTCTGTTTGAATACAGTTTAAAGGCAATTTAGCCAACCTATTAGCTTGCTGAATATTTAGTTTTAAGGTGGTAGAAGTGTTTTGTAAATCAGATTGTTCTACTGTTTTATCTTCAGAATTACAGCTGTAAAAAAGAGATATTACGAAAATGAAATTCAATAGATGTTTCATTCTTTTATAATTTTAATAATGGCAAATTGGCCATTATTCGTTTCTATTTTTAACATATAAACGCTTGGATCTCCGTCAAAACTCAAAACAATTTCGGATACGTTTTCAAAGTTTTTACGCGTTATCAATTGACCAGAAACAGTATAAATGGAAGTAGTTACCCCTAGACAATTATCACCTAATTCAATGTTTAATATACCAGAAGTAGGATTTGGGTATACCCGTAAATTGGAATTAAAACCAATTTCAAAAAGCCCAACATTAGTGATAGCATGACATGATGAGGTGTCCGTACAGCCGTTTTCTGTTATTTTAAGTGCATAACTGCCATTTGATTTTGCTGTGAATGATTGGTTGGTTTCACCGGGAATGATTGCGTAATTGTTTTCGCAGTCTAACCATTGATAAACTGCCCCAGCAACAGCAGAAACCAATTGGAGTTGACTTTGAAAAACCGTAGTATCAACCTGGTTGATTGTGAGGTTAATAACAAAAACACTATCACATCCAACCTGCGGAATAAGCGTATCCATATACGTTCCGGAGGTGGTCCAAATGTATTTTCCACTTGGACTAACAAACCCATCACACGCATCTTGGTTCAGGGCAGTAACATTATATGTTATGTTTCCTTGGTTAAGAATTAAATTAGATTGAACTATACCATCCTGCCCGGATTGACCACCATTAGTACTCCCAACAGTACAATTTGTTTGGGATGTTGTAGCAATAATGCCTGCCGATCCCCCCAAAACAGATGAGATAATATTAGGGGAAACAGAATTACCCGAAACCCATATTATCCCCCCACCGGCCCCACCTCCTGGGCCAGAACAATTATTAGAACCTCCGTTGTTGGTGTTTATTCCGTTACTTCCATTTGCTTCAATATTGAGGGTGTTTGTATAGGTGTTAGATTGAATTAATACAGTTCCTCCAGCTCCTCCGCCACCGGCCCCATCCCCATTTGCGTTAATAGGAGAATCAGTTCCATTGGCTAAAATAGATTGAGTATTGCCAGTAATTGATTGGGCTTTAATGAGAATAATTCCTCCTCCATTTAGACCACTTTCCCCATTAATTCCGGTATTATTTCCATGGCCAGCGCCACCGCCACCCCCCATAAATATTTTGTTGCCCGTGTACCCAGAACTTAAGGAAGGAGCCGAGGTGCCCGTTACCGAACCACAAACAAAAGCGGATTCTTTTATGCGTTGACCACCTTCACCGCCAGCTCCATAATTTGAACCACCGCTTCCGCCACCATTATGGTTGTTTCCACCACCACCACCATTGGCCTGAGATCCACGACCGCATTCTTTATTGGGTATATATTTCGCGATTCCTTCTCCTTTTTTTGCTTTTTCATCTGTACTGGAAAAACTAGAATAGTAAGATTCGTCCGAAAGGAAAAAACAATTCTGACCAGAAGGAACTGCCTCACCGCCTCTAAACCCTTGTCCAGTAACGTCAATATTGAAAGCTCCTAAATCAAGAGTAACCGCGTCTATGACCAAAACACCTCCAGTTGTACCATTCCATGGTTGAGCGGTTAAGTCCCCAGAAAGCAATGCGTTTTGATAGCTCGCTACCTTTACAATTTGTACAGATTCTGATGAGGTATAGGAATTAATTAAGTTGTGATTAAACGTGAATGTATTGCCTTGTACATCACAGATTACTTGAAACTCATAGTTCCCGCAATTGTTATAGTTGGTGATTGATCCGAAAGCTGCTGTTTGAGATTGATCAATTGTGGCTCCTTGCATTTGAATAATAAGAACGTGGTCGCCAATTTGAAAATTTGCAGAAGATGAAACGGTAACTGTATTCGCAACGTTGTCCACACTAACCACTTCCACATAAGTATTTACCACTCCAGAAATTGGCGTTTGAGCAAAAACGAAAGAAGAATAGAATAAAAAAACGAAAGAAAAAAGTGAGGAAAAAAATGGAAACAAGCTGTTTTTCATGTAATGGATATTAATACCCGTAAATATAAGGCTCATAATCAAAACAATAAAGTCAATAGGTTTAGATATTGATTAGTTATTACCAAAGTAGAACACAAAAAAAGAGCGACCTATGAGCCGCTCTTTTTTCAATCTATTATAATTCAATTGTTATTTTGGATTTCCAATACCTGTTTTAATAGGGAAAACGGGTTCTTTTACCTCAACAGGTGGATTTGCCTTTAGTCCGCCATTGATTAATTCAATGGCTTTATCCAATTGCGCATCAAGTCCATTATACATATCTTCTGGCATGGCGTTTACTTCATAATCTGGATCAACACCGTATCCTTCAACATCCCAGTTTCCATCTAGATTAAAAAACGCGAAGTTAGGAGAGGTTAAAAATCCGCCATCTACTAAAGGCGGAATTCCACTAATTCCAACCAAACCACCCCAGGTTCTTTTTCCAACTACTGGACCTACTTTTTCTTGTTTAAAAATGTATGGAAACATATCTCCACCAGAACCAGCCCATTGATTGGCTAACATTACTCTTGGTCCTGTCATACCGTTGAATGGTATTGGAAAGGGCGTTAAGTCTCTTCGCGAAAAATAACTGCGTATTGGTCTATTAATTAACTCCACAAAACGATCAGGAATTTGACCCCCACTGTTCCAGCGCTCATCAATTATTAATGATTTCAAATGAGACTGTCCTTGGTACATTCTAAACAATTCATTTTGGCCATCAACACCTGTGTTTGGCACATAAATGTAGCCGCACATCCCGTTAGTTGCTTTCAGTACTTTTTGTCTATTCGACTCAATCCAAGCTAAATTGCGTAAACGAGATTCATCGTTCATTAACGTAATTTCCACATCTCTCACATCCTTTCCATCAGATGAACTAGCCACGGATAAAATAACCACTTTGTTATTCAACCCTTGAAATGGTTCGTAGGGGTTTCCTACTTTCCCAATAGTTTTGTGATTAATTGCAACAACAAATTCCCCTTCTTTTACATTTATTCCTGGATCATTTAATGGAGAGCGCTCTTCTATATCCCATGGCCCACCAGAATAAATTTTGTCAATGCGTATCCCGCCATTAGAACTTACCGAAAGATCAGCACCTAACATTCCAACACCAATATTTTCTCCTCTAGGTTGATCTCCTCCACCCACATAGGCGTGACCCACGTTTAGTTCGGCAATCATTTCACCAATGATGTAATTTAAATCGCTACGACTCGTGCAATACGGCATTAACTTTCCGTAACGGGTATGAATTTCTTTCCAATCCACGCCATGCATGTTTTTATCGTAAAAGAAATCCCTTTGTAAACGCCATGCCTCGTTAAATATCTGAGTCCATTCTTGTACGGGGTTAATTTGGGCCTTTACGTCACTTAAATTTAAAGAACCATCACCAGGCTTTTGACCTTCCTGCACACTGATAATAGCATATCCGCCCATAGCTCCGTACATAATTTTACTTCCGTCAGAAGATAATTCATAGCCGAACGAGCCTGAAATTATAGTTTTTTCTTCTTGCGCTTCAACATCCCAATATTTTATCTCAGGCGAACCTGATTTGCTAAAAGAAGAATAAATTAATTTACCATCTGCGGTTGTAAGAGAGCCAAAGTTTCCAGGGGCTACAGGTAGTTGCACAGACCGTGCTTCGAATCCTTCTACATCGATTTTTAAATCCTCATCCTTTTTTTCTTCGGACTTTTCTTTTTTATCCTTTTTGTCTGTTTTAACCTCTTCTTTTTCATCCGTATCATCGTCCTCGGCTATTTTTTCCATATCGTTTTTAGGTGCTATAACAGAAGCATCAGAACTCAATAAAGTCGCGGCCATCAATACATCCGAATTGTTATACACCCATGTGCCATCAAAGTTGCTATAGGTAGGCATAAAATGGCGGTTGGAAGTATAAAAAAGGTATTTCCCATCTTTTGAAAACACGGGATTACCACAATTGTAGAAAGGACTAGTTAATGTTTTGATAGAGTTATCGGTTAGATGATAAGCTATAATAACAGAGTTTTGACCGTTGGAAGCTTTCGCGTAAGTAATCCATTTACTATCGGAAGACCAAGAGTAACCACGTATTGGATTCATCTCACTGCGGTCTACTTTAATCACTTTTTTGGTATCCACATCAATGTAATATAGGGTTCCATCAAAATGCGTAAACGCAATTTTTTTACTATCAGGCGACCATAGTGTACCCGTATAATACCCTTCTTTGAAATTAGTTAACGTGGTTGGTTCACCAGAACCATCTGAAGGCCTAACAACTAATTGATATTCTCCAGAGGCATCTGAAAAGTAAGCTATTGATTTCCCATCAGGAGACCAGTTTGGGCTTTGTTCATGGGCATCTGAAGTGTTGGTTAGATTCTGAGTAATTCCACTTTCCGCAGGAACCGTAAAAATTTCACCTCGAGCTTCAAATAACCCGCGTTTACCTGTTGGGGAAATGAAATACGAATTAACTGATTTGCTCAAGTCTTTCCACTCTGTTCGGCTATCAATATGCTCCGATGGAACTTGAATTTCAATAGGGCTTGTTTTACCGGAAGCGAGGTTAAATAAATGCAATTTTCCACCGTTTTCTAATACAATGTTTTCAGGACCTAAACTTGGAAATTTCACATCATATACATCAAAATTCGTTTCTTGTTTAAAGGATTTATCGGTGGTGTTGTACGACCAAATATTGGTTTTATGATTTTCCCCTCTATCACTTAAAAAGTAGATTTTATTTCCGCTCCACATAGGTAACGCATCCGTTCCTTTGTAATCAGTGATTTGCGTTGATTTATTCGTTTTAAAATCATAAATTAATAGATCACTTGCAGTTCCACCTTGGTAGCGTTTCCAATTTCGAGTAGTACGGTTCAAGAACTGATACGCAATTTGTGAAGCATCTGCACTATAACATCCAATTTCCGCAAAAAACAGGGGCAATTGTTCTAAGTTACCCCCCTCTTTTTCAATGGTATAAAATTGATTAAAACGGTTGGAGGGGGATTTTCTACGTGAACTAAACAGAACAGAACTACCATCTGGTTTCCAATCTATGTTTCGATCGTAACCCGGGTGATAAGTAAGTCGTTTAACATTGTATCCTTCTCTATTAATAGTGTACACATCATAATTTCCATCGTAACTCCCACTAAAAGCAATAGTTTTTCCATCCGGGGAAAATTTCGGATAATATTCCATTCCAACCGTAGAAGTAACTCTTCGAGCCATTCCTCCATCAATGGGCGCAACCCAGATATCTTCTGCATATACAAAAGTGATTTCACTCGCGGAAACGTCTGGAAAACGTAACATTAAGGCATCCGGAGAATCGGATTGTTGACCTGTTGCAAAATAGGAGGTTGCGGCAAGTGTAAGGAGAGCGAATATTTTTTTCATAAAATTGATTTTTGGAAATCTAAAAATAAGAGTAATTATTTAGCTGAGGCATAGTTTTTTGTAAGTGGTTGATTTTTCTGATGAATGGAACACAGGGAGTTAAAGAAATGGAGTTGATTGCTTGCCTTTTTTGTATTTTGCAGTGTCAGAAAATGTGTTTTCTTTTTAGGCAAAACACAACTAGATTAACGAACTAAACAGGTAAAATGGAAAAAACGAAAGAACCAACATTGGCAGAAATTGAGAGAGGAATAAGCCTTTTAGGAAGTGTTTTCCATTCTTCAGTTCGAATAGTTAGCAAATGTTGTTAAACGAACTAAATATGATTTCTTGTGTTGATGATTATTCGCATTTTAATACGAATAATAGGTATAAAAGCAAAACGACCTTTTAAGCCAGATGTGTACTCACATTAAAAAGAGCATCTCCCTTATTAACTATTGGGGCGGTGTTTAATCCAAAAATATAGCAGTCAAAAGGTGCCTTTACGATAATTTTAAACTCCCCATAGGGATCTGTAATTTTGGCCAAATGAGTCTTTCTGGTTACCCAACTTCCATTTTGAACTAATAATCTAACCATACCAGAGTGAGGTGCACGCAGCCATTTAGAGGTTTCAATAATCACAGGAGCTTGTTGAATTTGCACTTCACCGTCCTGCATTCCTAAATATTTTAGAACATTTACAGCACCTTGAATTCCACTATTAATTACAGCTTGATCTAAATTTTTGGATTTTCCACCTTCAAATAATAACATGGATTTTCCCATTTTAAATACCGCATCTCGAATAGTTTTTGGAATGTAGTGCGAATTCAAAATAAAGGGAGCTCCAAAAACTTTGGCCAAGTCAAACAGTTTCTCATCTGCTATCACACATCGTACTTGCGGAAAATTTTCTCTATCCGAACCACCCGTATGAAAATCTATTACATAGTCAACCAACGGGGCTATTTCTTTCACAAATTGAAAGGCAAATTGACTCGCTAATGAGCCGCTTTGAGACCCTGGAAACATGCGGTTTAAATCTCGTCCATCTGGAAATTCACGGGAAAGGTTTAAGTATCCAAAAACATTGAATACAGGGATACAAATAACAGTACCCGAAGTTGGTTTGTTAATTTTTTTTTGAATGATATCTCGCACTATGGCGACCCCATTTACTTCGTCACCATGCACACCGCCCATAAGTAAAACAGTAGGCCCTTTTTTCTTTGCGCGTTCTATAATAATAGGGACAGAAATGGGTGTTCTTGTATGGAGTTTTGCAACTTCTAAATCCAATGTAGCACTTTCCCCAGCTTTAATTTTTCGGCCGAGAATAACCATATCTTCATTAAACATTTCTTTCAATGTATCTAATGATTTCTTTGGCAATATCCTTATGGGTTGCGGCTTCAATTCCTTCTAATCCAGGAGATGAATTTACTTCTAAAACTAATGGCCCAGAAGAGGATTGTAGCATATCTACACCAGCAACACCTAATCCCATGGCTTTGGCTGCTTTTCTTGCCGTTGTATCTTCTTCATCAGTTAATTCGATAATTGTGGCCGTTCCTCCTCGATGCAAATTAGATCTGAACTCTCCCTTTTTACCTTGACGTTTCATGGCACCAACCACAACTCCATCCACAATAAATGCGCGAATATCCGCACCCCCAGATTCCTTGATGAATTTTTGTGTAATAACTCGGGCTTTCAAGCCGTTAAATGCCTCTAAGATTGAGCTTGCTGCATTTTTTGTTTCTGCTAAAACAACACCCAACCCTTGGGTACCTTCCAATAATTTTATGACCAATGGTGCACCACCAACCGACTCAATACCGTGATCCACATCTTTCGCGTAATTGGTAAATACTGTTTTCGGTAAACCAACTCCCGCACGGGTTAATATTTGTAAGCTTCTTAATTTATCTCTTGAACGCACCAAAGCTTGAGACTCTACAGCTGAAAACACTTTCATCATTTCAAATTGACGAACTACAGCGGTTCCGTAAAAGGTAACCGAAGCTCCAATTCTCGGGATGATGGCATCAATATCATCTAAATACTGGCCTTTGTAAAAAATTTTTGGACTCTTCTTTTCCAATTCAATAACGCATTTTGAATGGTCGACAACAATCATTTCGTGTCCTTTTTTCTTTCCCGCCTCAACTAATCTTTTAGTGGAATATAAATTTGGGTTTCTAGATAAAATGGCAATTTTCATAATACTTTATTATTTATTGGAATTCTGTTTTTTTAATTTATAAGAGAGATCATGCTTTGTGGTGTCAACAACAAACCTCCTGTTTAGTAATTTTCTTCCAAGTAAAATCGGAAATTTCATTTCGCTTCGCAAACTCAAAGAAAGTTCTATTGGAAAAACAGTATCAAAAAGTTTGATGGTGGTTTCAATAATATACCTTTCTTCTGCCTTTCCAAAAGAGTTTTTAATACTTTTTCTTTTGAATTTGTTGGACGTGAATTTTTCGTTGTTGTATTCAGGATGTGACGGATCCAGAAGGAAAAACTCAATATATTTATTGCCGTCTATTTCACGCTCTTTAATATGATGGCAATGAATGGAAGAAGTATATGCACCCGTATCCACTTTTACACCAATATCTTGAAGGTTTAATTCTGGAAAATCGGCCTTATCGTTTCGACCTATTGTTATTTTCATACCACGAAATAATTCTGGTTCGCAATGTTATAATAATTCTTGTTTGTTTTTTGTAATAAAGGGCTAGTTTCATGCAAAGATGTTTGATTTTATAACATTTACTCTATCAATTTATAAAACGAGAGGATTTTTTTGAAAATCGGGAAATATATTGCCGGGATAATTGGAAAGATTTCATCACCTAATAAAATAACCTACTTTAGTCCGGTTCAAAAAAAAACTATGCAACAAGACACTATTATGGGCCACCCAAAAGGCCTTTTCATTTTATTTTTTACGGAACTATGGGAACGTTTTTCATATTATGGGATGCGCGCAATTTTGGTTTTATACTTAACGGCTTTAACTACGGATGAAATTAACCCAGGTTTAGGGTGGACGAGTACGGAGGCACTAGCGCTTTACGGATGGTACGGAATGTTTGTGTATTTCATGGGAATATTTGGTGGTGCGATTGCGGATAAGTGGATTGGGCAGAAAAAAGCAGTCATTTTTGGCGGAATTCTAATCATATTGGGACAGTTTTCCCTGACCGTACACAACATGACTATGTTTTATACAGGATTGGTTTTACTCGTTTGTGGTGTGGGTTTATTGAAACCCAATATTAGCACCATGGTAGGTGGACTGTATCCAAAAGGAGATGGAAGGCGTGATGCCGGATTTACTTTGTTTTATATAGGCATCAACATTGGAGCTTTAGGAGCACCATTATTAGTAGGATACTTTGGGGAGCAAGTGAGTTGGCATTTAGGATTTTCTTTAGCTGGATTCGGAATGATTGTAGGTCAAATTGTATTTGTATTTGGAGGGAAATATTTGAAGGATGTAGGTAATCTTTTAAAGCATTCTAAAACAGAATCTCATTTAGCTACACAGCCATTAACAAAAATTGAAAAAGATAGAATCGTTGTTTTAATGCTTTCGTTCTTGATTGTAATTGTGTTTTGGGCAGCGTATGAACAAGCCGGAGGGTTAATGAATTTGTATGCTCGTGATAGTGTGGATAGAATGGTTTGGGGCTTTGAGGTTCCCACCAGTTGGTTCCAATCTTTACATGCCTTTTATGTGGTGCTTATTGGCGCTCCAATGGCGTGGTTGTGGTTGAAATGGGGCAATATGGGTAAAGAGTCATCGGCTATTTTTAAAATGGCAGTGGGGATGATTATTATGAGTATTAGCTTTTTGGCATTGATGGGAGCGGTATATGATGCTTCGGTTAATATGTTAGGAAAAGCTCCTATTTATTGGTTATTGTTTTCCTATTTCT
The DNA here is from genome assembly GCA_041563475.1 of Salibacteraceae bacterium. GTDB lineage: Bacteria > Bacteroidota > Bacteroidia > Flavobacteriales_G > Salibacteraceae > CAJXZP01. Next base: position 47,410 of record JBFFMY010000001.1, on the reverse strand, counting down.
TACACGTAATTGCGGAGCTTAGTATTTCTCCGGTGGCGTTGTCGTTCATTACCAAATTAGCTCCAGCGAAGTACGCAAGTTTGATGATGGGCACTTATTTTGCCATTACCGGTTTAGGAAACAAAGCGGCAGGCCTTTTAGGAGAAGCTGCCCAGGAATCCGGTGAAATGGCCATTTTCGGGATAATTTCTTTCGCTTGTTTATTGGTAGGTATCTTACTTTTCTTTTTGGTTAAAAAGCTAAAGGTACTCGCGCATGGAGCGGAAGACATTGTGCCAGAAATTGCTTTTGTGGAACCAGAATAGTTTTCGGAAGAATAGGGGGGGAGTATTAAATCTTTAAGATTTAGAATGAAGCCCTACTTTATTTCCTTCTGTCTTCCAGATATGCTTAATAAATAAACTTGTGCGAACCATCGCATTTAGGCTTTTTTTGATTTGGCCACAGGTTCAAACAGTTAATTCAAATCCATTTTATGCGTTAATTGGGTAGAATTCATCATCTGTTTTTTATAACGCGCAAGAACGAAAAGAATTAGTTTTTATCTTGATACGCTCCAGAAGAATAAGTGAGTTCATAACTGTGCGTGTAAATCTCGAAAACGATTCCAAAAGGATCTTCAACATATACCATTTTATACGGTTTTTCATTGGGATAATACTCTCGTATTGGCATGCGTTGCTTCCCCCCGTATTCCACTATTTTGTTAGTTAAACCTTCAATATCTGGGTCTTGTACGCAAAAGTGAAATAGACCTGTATTGAATGGGTTAAATTCTGGGGCTTCTTTTTTCCCATTAGGAAATGAAAATAATTCAATACCAATCCCATCGGAGGTCGACATATGCGCAATGTCAAACTCTTCCCAATCATCTCCAAAAACATCAATGCACATTTGCCCAATGGCCGTATCGTTTTCTTTTTGGACTTTTGAAGGCGACATAATTACATACCACCCCATAACTTCTTCATAAAAGGCAACCGCCTTATTTATATCTGGAACAGTAATTCCGATATGTGAAAACGACCTTGGATATCCCGTTTTTTTCATGCGATTTTCTTTTTTATCATCTTCTGTAGGAAGATATTATTTGGCAATGACACTTCTTCACCTTGCTTTGTTTTTAACTTAACAAAGAAAAGCCCTATATCACTTATACGTCCATTTACTTCAAAGTCTTTGTCCATTATGGAAATAGTATCATCTAATTTCACAGAATGATTAAAGAAGATAATTATACCCGATGTGATATTGGATAAATGAGACCACTGAGCAAATAATGCTATTCCAATAACGGTTAGAACAGAGGTCATAAACATGAAAAGTTCAGATTGATCCACGCCCCAAACGGTAAGGACAAAGAACAAATTGACCGATATAAGTACAATTTGTAGGAATTTTTTAATGATTTTCCCGCGCGTTTTTTGCAAAAGACTACTGGTCACTGTTCTATCAACTAATTTAATGATTACCATTCGAATTAGAAAAAACAGGACAATTGAAATTACAGTTTCTAATATTTTAATTTCAGTTAAATTCATCTATGCTCGTGTCAGTTACTTTTAATTAGTTGCTAAAGATATTACCGATAGCCACATATATTTCATTAAAGGGGATTAAGTTGGATGGCACTACATTACAGCGTATTGGTAAACAAACTACCTGCGGCCCATTCAAACCCAATTTGTGATATGTTGTATTTGGTAATAAGCTCTGTAAGTTTTAAGCGCGCCTGAATTACATTCATTTCGCGCGAATTAATTAAGAAAAGGGAACTTTCACCTGTATTAAACTTTTGTTTTTCGCCCTTAAGCAAAAGCTCATAATTACCTACTGCGCTAATAAATAGGGTTATTTGAGTATCTAAATTTACTTGTTCATTAAAGTACTTCCTTAGTTTGTTTTGAAGTTCCAAAAGTTTTTGTTGTTGTCCAAGTTCCGTTTCTTGTATTTTTATTTTAGTTAGTTGTAAATCTCCGCGTTGCTCACGAAGGAATAAAGGAAAGCCAACTTCAAAGCCCCATTTGTAATTTTGGATATTGTAATTGTTGCCCAAATCCAACCCAACAGGTTCATTTATTGCATTATAGTTGAGGTTAATTTTTGGTTTTAAACCTTCTGCTTTCAATTTTCTATCAATATCCATAGAGGAAAGTTTAAAATCGTACAATTGCATTGCCGGATGGGAAACGCCCAGTTGCTCCACTCGAGCCTGTAAAGCCGCGGAAGGAATAACAGCTTGAATCTGTAAATCTTTTAAGGCAGGCGGACGCAAACTATCTGAAATTTCTAGCGGGGTATTGTTGCTAAACCATAGATAATTGGACAATTCTAAAGTGGCATTTTGGTAATATAATATGGACTGGTTAAGATACATCTGGCGGTTTTGTACCTGTAAGAAAGCCTCCAAAGTATCAATGGCCGGGTTATCACCAAATTCAAAACTTTTTTTAACTCCTTCAAAACGTTCTTGAGCAAGCTCTTCAGATTCTTTATAGATGAGGTAATGATTCCATGCTTCAACCCATTTCCAATACTGCTTCACCGCATCAAAATATAAGTTGTTCATGAGTTGTTTTTGTTCTGCTTGCGTGGCTTCTGAAAAAATTTGTGCTTGTTTTAAAGTGGCCCTTCGTTTATCCAAAAACAAACCTTGACCTAAGGGAACAGAAATTCCCGCATACCATAAACCGTTTGAAGGCACATTGTTTTCTGGGTTGAGGAACTCCCCGGTGTTTTGATCGTACCCCGTTTTGAGTTCAATGCCATACCAAGTTGGTATTTTAAGTCCGCCATTTAAAATGCTGTAATATTCTTTTTCATCGTAATATTTTTGATCCATATTTCCATAAATATATGGGTCAAACCCCCCTTTTGCCTTTCGCACGGTACTTTCTCCCTTGCTAAGAAGAAGCTCCCCTTGTATGGAAATAGGATGATAGTTTTTTACGTACCAAAGAAGTTGGCCTTGCGTAAAAATGGTTGTTGTTTCTTGCCCAATCAATGACCAAGGAACAAGGAGTAACCAAAGCAATAACGGTTTGAATTTTCTAGATGTGAACATTTTATTTTTTACTGGAATTAGATTTGTCTAATACGTAATAATCGGGTGGAAAACCATTTAAGTTTCGCCACATTTCATACCAAATTGGAACATCTTTTAGCAAGGCCAATCCATCTGCTCCAGACCCAACGCGCAGTCTCTCTGGCCACTTTTCATCATTCGAGGTTGGCGCAACTAATATGCGGTATTTCCCATTTTCGCTAATATTATTGTCAATGGCGATTACTTCTCCACCAAAAGTTCCGAAGGAAAGATTTGGCCAACCACTAAAGACTATTGTGGGCCATCCATCAAACATAAATCGAACATGTTGACCTTTGGAAACTAAAGGCATATCCATTGGTCGAATGTACATGGCGACAGCCAAATCATAAATTGCGGGCATTATACTCACTAAAATTTCTCCTTCTTTTATGGTTTCACCGATACCAGAACGAATGGCTTCAGTAACATAACCATCTTGTGCAGCGGTAATGTAATAGAATCCAGTACGAACGGAGTAGTTCATGTACTGGTTTTGCATTTTTGTTACCACTGCCTCTGCATCATACATACTGGAAAGGGAAGCATATTTTTCTGATTCTGCTTTAGAGAGTTTATCTTGGTATTGATTTTCAACAGAGCGCAACTCTACTTTGGCATTTATCAACTCATTTCTAGTACTTAACAGTTTGTTTTCTGCACTAATTTTCTTCGTTTGGGCTTCTTGTAATTTTAGCTTTCTAGTTTCTAGGTCAGTGAGAGACTTTAAACCTTCTTTATACAATTCTTCCATCCGACCATATTGCTTAATTGCGATTTCTAAGTTGGTTGTTGCCGCTTGCAAATCCATGCTATCGGAAAGAATTTTTAGTTCAGCTTGCTTCTGATAGTTTCCAGCTTGTTCTAGTTTTAGTTTTTTTGTTTCCAGCATGGCATCAATCTGGTTATCTAACGATTTAACTTTGTCCATATAGGCCGTTACGGTAAGTTCCTTAGATTTAATTTGATCTGCCGTTCTATCCAATAATTGGGGATCGAAATACTCATCTTTTATTTCCGAAATAAACATAATGGTATCACCTTTATTCACATAATCCCCTTCTTGAACATGCCATCTTTCAATTTTACCAGCAATTACCGAATGGATATTTTGGGGTCTTTGATCCGGATGACGCGTGGTTACAAATCCACGAGATTGAATGTTTTGTGTCCAAGGTAAAAACAAAATAATCAATAATAAAGCAAACGAGATAATGAGTAAACGTGTAACTATTTTACCTGGTCGGTGGTCTTTCACCATAGAAAAAGAATGGTACAGTTTTGTATCAATCTTTCCGTCTATTCTATTTGTACTTAAATTTAGCATGGCTTTATGTGGTTTGAAATACGTTTGAATACCACTTTTCGTTTTTTATTTCCTCTAATGGTTTGTTAGCGATAACGTGACCATTTTGTAACACCGCTACTTTTTCAAATTGTGCGGCTATACGTGGGTTGTTTGAAATAGCAATTACGGTCCAGTTTTTATGAAGTATATAGTCTAAAAAGCGACTCTTTTCTACTTCTATTAACTGGTTAAAATTATCTTCTAGCAATATCAATTTAGCATCTCCGGTTAAACTTCGGGCTAATCGAATTTTTAGGCGAATACTTTTCGGTAGGTTTTTTCCTTCGGAAATTAAATGGGTATTGTATCCTTCTGAAAGAGACTCTACAAATTCCGTTAAACCAACAACCGAAACCGCTTTTTGAATCTGCTCCATCGTCACATCTCTTTTGCCCAATGAGATGTTTTCTTCTAGTGTACCTTTAAAAATATCTTCCTTAGCCAAACTATCGCCTATGTTCGAACGTAAATTATCTATTTGCCAATTACCCAAAGGAATATCATTAAATGAAATGGACCCAGAAAAATCTTCATACAAGCCTGCCATCATTTGAAGGAGAACTGATTTTCCAGAATTGTTATACCCTGAAAGGCATAATTTATCGCCAGAATTAATATTTAGTGAAATATTTTTAAGGGTGTCGTCTGGTGTTCCTTCAAATCGCAAAGTGACATTGTTCAAGTTGATAGCTAGGCCATCTGTTTGGGAAACTGGAAATGTGGACCCTGTTTCTCTTTCCAAAGGAATGTCGGTCACGTTACCAATTTTTTCAATAGCTGTAAGTACATCGTAAATCGTTTCCATACTTACGATAAGTTTTTCAACGGACGAGAGAACCAAAATGATGATTATTTCTGAGGCAACAAACTGTCCGATATTCATTTGTTGATTCATCACCAGTAAGCCACCTATTAGAAGCAACCCGGCAGCAATAATTACTTTAAAACCAACTAAATTGATGTATTGTACTAGTAAGGTTTTGAAATGTGCTTTTCTAGCCGAAAGATAATCTTCTACTAGCTCATCGGTTTTATTTAAAGGCAATGGTGATTTTCCTGCTAACTTGAAAGTTTCCATGGTTCTAGCAAGTTCTTCTAGCCAGTGTGCAACTTCGTATTTATGCTTTGATTCTGTAAGGCTAGTTTTTAAACCCTGGGGTGCTGTTAGGGCAAAAATTAAATAAACAATGATCACCAAAACCACACTAAATAAGATGAAAAAGGGATGATATATGGATAATAAAATCAAACCAAATATCACTTGGAGTGAGGCGCTTGAAAAATCCATAAGAATTTTTGAAAGCCCTTTTTGAACCGACAAAGTATCAAAAAAGCGGTTTACTAGTTCAGGAATGTAATGCTTATCTACTGCTTCCAATTTCATTCGTGGAATGCGGTATGCAAATTCAAAAGCGCTACGCGTGAATATTTTTTGCTGAAGGTTTTCCGTTATAGTGAGCTGCAATATTTGCATTACACCTGTAAAGGCAATCCCTGCGATTACTAAAACAACTAAAATAATCCAAGAAGTGGAGACCTGCCCTCCTCGTAATAAATTAATAATTGCTTGTATTCCTAAAGGTAAGGAGAGAGTCACCAGACCATTAAAAACAGCGTATACATAAATACTTAAAATCTCCTGCTTATCAACTTTAAGTAATTTAAAAAACCGTTTTAAAGGGGTGATTGGTAGAATACTATTCATGTCCAAAGAATTATTTTTTGATTGTATTAAAGTCTATCAATAAACTCGTATATAGCACAACTTTCATGTTTTAAAACGCAAATATAATAGTAATACTATCGATTTAGCATAATAGAGTATTATTTTATTGTTAATATGCTGTATAACCAATAAGTACAGATACTTACGGGGTAAAATTAAAGCTAATTTAGGAGTTGAAGGTTAATTTACTAAAGGATTATCCAAGGGGTGTTTTTAACTCTTCTTTTCCATCTTCATTTTTAGCAAAGGGACTAATTTTTATAGTAATTAGTAGTTCTTCTAATTCCTTCTTTCACGCTATATTTTGGAACGAAATTAAAGTCAGTTAACGCTTTTTGAGAAGTAAACGTGAAATCGGTACAGGTATAATTAACTGCAAAACGACTAAATTTTACATCCATTTTTTTGAAAGGTCGAATTAATAGGGCGCCAAACTCTGTTAAACTTGCCATTGGATAGGCTAACCATTTTGGAAGCCATAGGTTTTTGGGCTGAATTTTATATCCTGCCCCACGCACTATTTGATCAAAAAAAGTAAAGAAATTATGTCCAGGCCCATCGGTAATGAAGTACACTTCTCCAGAAACCTTTTTGTTATTATTGAGCAAGGCATTTCCCGCTAAAATATGCGAATGCGCCATGTTTCCTACGTAAACATGTTGACACTTTGACTTCCCGTTACCAAGACGAATATAAAAACCACTTCTCGCCATATCAATTAAAGGGTCAATGTGATACGGATCTTGTTCTCCGTAGATATCAGATGGACGTAACACACATGTTTTTAATTCAGGGCTATTGGCTGCAAGAATCAACTTTTCACTGAGGCATTTACTTTCACAATAGGAGGTTTGATGTATTTCAGGGTACTCTTGACTTTCATTAATATTTACTAATGGTTTGGCGGTATACACGGCATCCAAGGAGCTGGTATAGACCAAACTATTCACGTTGTTTTCTTGACAAGCACGAATTACATTTTTAGTTCCTCCTACATTAATGGATAAAACTTCCTTTTCGTCTTTTGTCCCCCAGTCAATTATAGCAGCGGCATGAATGACTAAATCCACATCTTTACACGCCAAGTTCACAGTCTCATAGTTTTGTACATCACCATTATAAAAGCAAATCTGATTTGAATAATCACCACTATAAGGCGCAATATCTAAAACCCTAATTGCTTTTGGTTGTATTAGAGAAGTTTGGTCTAAGAGTTCTTTCACTATGTTTTTTCCCAAAAAACCCGAGCCTCCGGTAATTAAAACAATAGGGTTGTTTAAATTGGTTTTATCCTTTAATTGCGTCATAAGAGAATCTTGTTTTGTAAAAATAAGATATAATTTAGGGTGTAAATGAGAAAAGAAACCGAGCTAACGATTAAATCCCTTTTACAAATTCTAAAAAAACCTTTTTATGTAACTCTAAGTCCATATCAGGAGAAAGCGCTACACGAGCAATATAATCCTTGTCGCCTTCTTTAGTGGTGCCCTGAGTAGAGGTTGCAGGAATAGTCCAATAACACCCATTTAATTGGCCGTAGCTCACACAGTATTTGCTTTCATTCGGAATTTTAGTAATCATTAAGTTGATTAACTTAAGATTTAACCCTCTTTTATACGTTTCTCTTTCTTCTTCTGTATTTCCTTTGGTAGGAAGATCTAACGAAAACACAGACGGTGTAAATCCTTGTTGGGCTAATTCTTCTGAAACAAAATTGATTTTAGCCTCTGGTAGTTTTTCATTGATAAAAGTCACAAACTCTCGGGTGTTTTGATAGGCATCAGCAATTCTTTGGTTCATAGAAGGAAGTTGTTGTGCTAGAAATTCCATTTGAAGATCAGTAGCTTCATTATCGCAAAGGTTTAAATGCAATCCTATTTTACCCATTAAGGCTTCTGCCTTTTTATTTGAGACACAATAACCGGCAGTACATTTACCACCACTTGGAAATTTGGATCCACTCACATATGCAATAGTTTTTACCGTTGAAAGAAAATCCTTTTCGCCTAAAAAGTGCACATTCGGGCAAAAGGTTTGATCTAAAATAAAAACAGGCGTGATAGCATTCGCTCCTGAAATTGTAGTACGCTTTTTACGTAATACTTCTTCTAATTTTTCTAAATCAGGAACTTCTACTCGTGGGTTGGTAGGTATTTCTGCTATTATATACGGAACCGCATCTTCTTGCGCGATTTTGTCTAAAAGACTATCAATACTTTGCACCATGTCATTACCTCCATCCACAGGTAAGTCCATTATTTCTACTTCATCAATACATGCTGCCAATCTTCTTGCTTGATCGTTTGTGCCGCCATAGCAATTCGGAGGAACAACAATTTTTATAGCCTTTCCTTGGTGATTTTCAAGTGCATCATGAACTAATCCCATTACAATAGCATATTGCATTGACAATCCACTTGAAGCTATTTCGGCTTTGATTTCGGTATTGGTAATCTCACAAATAGAGTTTACAACTGATTTTGTATTTGATTCAAACTTCCCTTTTAGGTTGTCGGTGGTTGGTATTCCGATTAGTTTTTGTAGCGCTACTAAAGTATTTGCTGGGGTCATGGCAATAGTCTCTCTTCTTCTTACGTGCTGGATTTCTGAAATGTAGCTTTCATTTTGTACGCCATTTACAACTAACAGGCTACCCAATTGATCATATAAACGAATATAAAAGTCAATATTTGGGTTTAGGCTTATTTTTCCTACATCATCATTATTTGAAACAAAAATGGTACTGCCGTCAAACGCAGAAACATCATCAATACTGTTGACCTTCTTTACCTCAAATTTATAGCCATAAACATTCGTAATAACATCTATATCAAAATTAGAAGGTAACTCATCTGTATATGCTATTTGAGTCTTTGTATTGGTTAGCAAATTCGTTCTTAAGACAGCTAAAATTGGTGTCGTTTTTGACGAAAAACTAATAACACTGTCTGCGTTTAAGTCATTTAATTCTGCAATTGCCCATTCAAGTAAGCAAGACAAAGGGTGACCTAAACGAATATAATCATAGGCAGTACATAAATTATTTAATGCGTTTGCTTCATAATTATTCTCACGATATAAAGCTTCGAACTGCTCTAAAAATTGCTTTTTCGCTAAGCTTTCATCATAAATATCAAGTCTATGAGTCGTTAAGTTCAACCAACCAATTGGCATATTTTCCAATACCTTTTTAACATAACCTAACACCATATTCTCTTGCATAATTTCACCTTTAGATTGTGTGGAAATATATATTAATTAGAATTATATAAAAACTACCTGAAGACGTTTTGTTACTTTAAATTAGTCCTTAGGATTAATAGCTACATTTCATTTCAGAAAAAATGACAACCAACCCATGAGAAAGGAAATTTATTTAATAGAAGGTCTAAAAGGGGAGACTTATGATGGTTTCTCCAATCGAATAACGACTATTGCTAAAGAGGTGATAGAGAGTAGTAAGATTCACCAACTTAAAGTAACCTTTACCAATACGCCACCACCCAAAATTTCTATTATTCCGTTTAAAGGAAAGAAGATTGCTGCGTTTACTATTTTAACAATAAGTGAAAATCAAATCACGAAATTGGTTAATAGCGTTGGGTTTGTAGGTGCTTATGAGGTGGAGGAAGCTTTGCCTGTTAAATATGAGAAAACATGGCAAGATTCGACTTTCACGCCAGGAATTTGTCTTTTTACGCTCTTTAGCCAAAAGAAAGGAATGAGCCATGAGCGGTTTATTGATATCTGGCATAATAGCCACACTCCTTTATCGCTAAAGATTCACCCGTTATGGAATTACAATAGAAACGTAGTGAACAAAAAGCTCACTTCCGATACTTTTCCATGGGATGGGATTGTAGAGGAACAGTTTAGAACAACGTCTGAATTACTCAATCCAATTAAATTTTTCGGAAACCCATTGGTTATGTTTTACCGAATGTGGCAAGTATATTCAGATACGCAATCGTTTTTAGACTATAAAAGTATTGAACCTTATTATGCAAATGAGCTTATTATAAAAAGCTAATTATACATAATCATACATTTTTTCGATCACGCTATTTGCGATGCGACCAGCCATTTTTCTAGGTAGCAAGCGGGTAAGTATAAAGTAGTTTATTCGATTAAAGAGCCCAGCGATAAAAAAAGCCTTTTTCCCCAAATTTTCGAGAGCAATTTTTGCCACATCTTTTGTGCTTTGAAGCTGAGGTTTAATCAGCCCATATTTGGGTTTAGTGTGTACATAGGTCTCGCTTAAAGTGGCTCCAGCAATGCAGGCACTAACGTCAATATTGTACGGCTTCAATTCATGAAATAACCCCTCCGCTAAGTTCCATGTAAATGCTTTTGAGGCGGCATAAGGAGAAATATATTGCATGCCTAATAAACCCGCCAATGAGGACATAAAAAGAATTCCTCCATTTTCGTTTTTATGTATTAAATGTTTGGAGAAGGCATGTGCTAGTTTTAAGGGAGAACCAATATTTACGTTTAGGTAACGATCTAGATCTTCCGTACTGTGATCAGGAAATTTTTTAATTAAACTAAAAGCCGCATTGTAAATTAATAAGCGACATTTTACCGGTTCAATTTCTTTTAGCACCGTAGTAGTAATAATTGGGTTATTTAAATCGAGATGTACGCTTCTAACTTCAATTGTAAAATCAGTTATCAATTTTTCACGTAAGGAGGTCAAAGCATCTTGATCATTATCTACCATTATCAGGTTAAAACCCATACTGGCAAGCTGTATTGCAAAGGCTTCCCCGATACCTTTGGCGCCTCCAATTAAGAGGGCCCAATCTCCATATTTATTTTTAAATTCAGTCAATGGGTAAATAAAATAGTGCTATTTTTATTTTTACTTCTTATATAATTGAAAATTATATTATTATCCTGATTGATGCAGAAATTACTCTTTATTTTTTTATCCGTTTTAGGTTCTTTCAAGAAATTAGGGCTTTTCTTATCCGGGAAAAAGGAATCCGATATTCAAGATCAAAGAATTGTTTCTGGTGAAGCTTGGGAGGATTTTTGTGATCAACTCAAATTAGCTGGTGCGGTTCTGAAATATCCAGGAACTCCGCAAGATGTTTTTCAGCAAGCCGAAGGAATACGTTATTTAACTCGACTTACCAGGGCGGGCTTAGAAGCATATGTAGAATACAACGACCCCTCGTTTCCGGTACTACGAAGAATGGTACATGAGACCGTAAAACTTGGAGCAGATAATCCCGACAATTACTACTTCAATGCGCAAATTGATGGACAAAATGAATACCGGATTACAGGAAATAGAAATAGCATTCACTACATTGGGTTTTTCACCCAAAACGGTAGTTATGGTAGTACTGGCGGATTGGCACCATGTGGGGTTTTGCAAGGAGAAGATTTAGTGGTTAATGAAGATGGTAGTTTTGAAATTTTTTTGAGTAAAGAAAGAAAGGGCGAAAATTGGTTGAAAATAGAATCGGAAAGTTCTTTGGTGATGGTAAGACAGACTTTTTTAAATAGAAATAGTGAGGTTCCTGCCGAAATGGAAATTGAGAATTTAAACGGGAATAATATTCCCGGTCCATTAAACCCGCAACGTTTAGAGGAGGGATTGAAAATGGCATCGATGTTTGTAGCAGGAGCTCCGTTATTATTTGCAAGGTGGGCCAAGGACTTCAAAAAAAGTGTAAATGCATTACCTCAGTTTGATCCTGCTATTTCAAATGCCGCAGGTGGCGATGCGGATATTATCTATTACCATAGTTACTGGAATTTGAAAGAGGATGAGGTTTTACGAATTTCGGTGACCCCTCCAGATTGTGATACCTGGAACTTTCAGCTGAATAATTACTGGATGGAATCCCTAGATTATCGATATTTCACGATTTGCCTGAATAAAGGAAATGCCCAATATGAAGAGGATGGAAGTGTAATTATTTATGTTTCGCATAAGGATCTAGGGGTAAAAAACTGGATTAATACCTGTGATCATTTTGAAGGAACAATGTGTTGGAGATGGTACCGATTGGACAATGGAATAGAGCCTATTGAACCAAAATGTGAAGTAATCAAACGTGGTAGATTAAATTAAGGATGGGAAGAAAAAACCAAATCCAATCAAGTAATTTCAACCAAAAGCCATTATGGTTTACTACTTTAAATTCCATGTGGAAATCTTCGTATGCTATTGGCACGGAAGTGAAATTAGATAAAGACCGTTTGATTAAATCGGCTAGAAGGGAAATAGGGCTTCAAGATTTTGGATCTGATTTTTGGGATGAACCATTAGACAAGATGTTACACTCTATTAATAATGAGGCCCAATTGCATCCCATAGGGCGTTTTATTACCAAGAAGCGAATAGAGAACTTGCTGAGTGTTCGGTTACGAGCGGAGGATTATTTCAAAAAACATCCCGAAATACTTGAGCAGTCATTATATCCAGTTACGGTAATTTTAGGACTGCAACGCACAGGTACCACTAAATTACAACGATTATTAGCCTCGGACCCTGATTGCAGGGCATTACGTAGTTGGGAAGCCTTAAATCCATCTCCTATAAAAAAGGATGAACATACCGGAGTGGAACGGATAAAATTTGCTAAAATGAGTGAAAACGCTTTAAAGTATATGTCGCCCGGTTTTTTTGCCATTCACCCCGTTGAGCATTTGGCTCCAGAAGAGGACGTTTTGCTATTGGATGTTTCTTTTTTAAGTACCACCGCAGAAGCTACGATGCATGTTCCTTCGTACGCTTCTTGGCTTGAGAAAACGGATCAATCATCTGCCTATGAATATTCCGCTAAACTGATGAAATTTTTGCAATGGCAAAAGCCCGCAAAAAAATGGGTATTAAAAACACCACATCATTTGGAGTTTCCAGAATTGGCCACTAAACATTTTGGGGATGTTCAATTTGTGTGGACTCATAGAGATATTCTGGAGGCCATTCCATCCTTTTTAAGTATGGTAGCCTATTCACGAGTGTTGTTTAGCAATAAGGTGGACGCGCATGAGGTGGCAGAACATTGGGTAAGGAAAATTTCTTATATGTTGGAAAAAGCATTGGATTTTCGAACCAATCCAGCCAACAACGATAAATTTATTGATGTTTCGTACCAAAATCTAGTGAATGATAGTTCTCAAGTTTTGAATAAGATTTATTCGAAACGCGGTGAAATAATTGATTTAGAATTGGCTGCAATTTTTAAAACAACCGAGGCTAAAAGCCCGAAAGGGAAATACGGAACGCATCAATACAAATTGAATGATTTTGGAATTGATGAGCAATTTATTCATCAGTTTACACACGCTTATCAAAAGTATCATCAAGGTCTTCAATTAACCTAGAATATGGAAAGTAATAAGAAATTCAATAGCCCATTAATGGCAACCTATACTGGAATAAAAAGTTTATTTAAAGGAGGGGAACGCGTAGGCGTACTTTCAGAAAATGATCGGTTGGAAGGTAAAAAGGTAATAATCACAGGATCTAGTTCTGGCTTAGGTTTAGCCACTGCCAAACAAGTGGCAAAGTTAGGGGCGGAGGTTATAATGGCGGTGAGAAGCGGTATTCTTGAAAAAGGTGAAGAGGTAAAAAGGGAATCGGGATCAGATAAAGTAACCATGAACTATGTGGATCTTTCAGACTTCGAGTCTATAAAAAACTTCGTAGCTGAAATAAAAGAGCAATACAGTTCCATTGATGTGCTAGTGTGCAATGCAGGTATGGTAGCTAGTAAAGCAAGAAAGACCAAGAGTGGATTGGAGGAAATGTTCATGGTCAATTATCTTTCTACCTATTATTTAGTTCGATTAATGCTAAAAGAAAATGTATTTAATACCAAAGGAGCGGATTTACCCAGAATCGTGATTGTAAACTCCGAAAGTCATCGAGATCCTAAGGAATTTAATTGGGATAGCTTCGGGAAATTTGAACCTTACACAATGGGGAAGACAGTACAGCTTTATGGATATTATAAGTTGCTTCTAGCCACCTTTGCGAGTGAGTTATCTCGAAGATTAAACAAGGAAAAGGTGGCGTATTCCGTTTTTTCATTATGTCCTGGCCCAGTGAACTCAAACATTGCGCGCGAAGCTCCCGCTCTATTTCAGCCCTTGTTAAGTTTGGTGTTTGGAATGTTTTTTAGCTCGCCTTTAAAGGCGAGTGAACCGGTTGTTTACTTATCTGCCTCTAAAGATGTGGAATTAAAACCTTTTGATTATTTATTTTTAATGCAACGCAAAGAATTGGATGAAAAGGCTTCAGATACTCTAAATGGAGAAAAATTATGGGCGCTTTCCGAAAACCTCATAAAAGAATTGTCCCTTGATATCTAGACTCGACCCTACTGTTTAGACATAAAATATTTTAGTAGATATATGGAATAATTCGGTACTTCACCTTGTTCGTATAAACGGTCCATAAATCACCATATTTTGCTGCACAGCGTTTGTCATCATCCAATTGTCTAGGTAGTAAAAGAACCACATAATAAAGAGGGTAAAGCCAAACCCATAAAACATCAGGATACCCAACACTTATGGCGATACCTGTAGCCATCAAAACTTCACCTAAGTAGTTGATATGTCGACTCTTCCCCCAAAAACCACTAGCCAACAAGGTTTTGTTCCCATCTGAAATGATTTGAGGTTTCATTCCTAGAAAGGCTTTATCGGGTTGAGTCTTAAAAAAATACTTCTGCATGTTGGCACCCCTTGCGAGCGTCCACCCCAAGAAGAAAATTAGCGTTGAGGATATAAGAAACCAAGTCGGTGTTTCGGGGCTAGGTAAATTAACGGTTGCCCATAAAACAATAACATAGAAATAGGGATAAAAGGCCAAGCATCCCCATCCTAATTTAAAACCGACACGTTCCGCAAAGATGTCGTAGGTATATAAATGAACTTTCTCAAATGTGAGGTAGTCCAATACAAAGTAGGATAACATAAAAGCGCATAATAGTATACCTGGTGAAACTTCCTCAAACGTGATGTAGTGATGCGCTACGAAACTCAATACGTTTAATTCAAGCATTATGGCACCCACTAAATAAAGCCACATTTTGGCATCAATTCGATCGTTAGACGTTTGAGGGTTTTCTAGTCGACCTAAAAATAAATCCGCGAAAATTGATTTTCCAGTGGATGGGTAGGGTATAACGATTAATGCTGTAAAAATCAAACCAAAAGTGATGGCTCCAGCCAAGCTGAACCATCTAATGGTATACAACCAATCGAAGGGTATCCAATCGAAATAACCCAATAAAAACCATAATGCTATCGATACAAATAGAACCAACCTTCCGTTAAGTCTATACTTTAAAAGCTCACCTGTAACAGCATGTTTTACATATCCTGTAACTACACGGCCAGGTAAATAATAGTGCAGTAAAGTAATAATAGCGAAGATGATCCAAGGAGTAAAAAAGCCAAGTACTGAAATCATTATGATAAATTTTTAGTGTTGTTATTCATTATTGAAATAGCCATTTTACGAGAAAATAATCTTCCCATAAAAAAACGCGCCATTTTATTGGTAAAGCCAGGAACAATTGTGGGTCCGTTGCCTAGTGCATTTAATGTATCTGTTGCAATTTGGAATGGGTCTAATGTTCCAGGAGCATCTTTTACATTTTTTACATTTTCGTACCCGGGCGTTCGAATAGCACCCGCGACACAAGCCAAAACATCTATTCCATTTTCTTTTAGTTCATCCCAAATTCCTTCCGCCAAAACAGTATTAAAAGCTTTAGATGCTGCATACGTTGAAATTTTTGGACTCCCCTGTGAACCTGCGAGAGAGGACATTAATACAATACCGCCTCTTCCTTGTTCTATCATTTTTGTGGAAACCAGTTTAGATAGAAGCAGAGGGGTTTTAATGTTTACATCTACAATTTTTTCTAAGTCTTCTTCATTAATTTCTTTAAAATAACCTATTGGGGCAAAGGCGGCATTGTAAACTAAAAGGCCAATATTTACGTGAAGTTGAGAAATGAATTGTTTGGTTTTTTGAAAATCTACTAAGTCTATGGGGTGGTAAACGACCTCAACATTATATTTTTCTATTAGTTGCTTGGATAGGGCTTCCAATTTATCCTTTCTTCTAGAAAACAAAATTAAATTCAATTGGCGCTCTGCTAAAGCGTTTGCAAAAGCAGCACCTAATCCTTCTGATGCGCCCGCGATTATGGCCCATGGCCCGTATTTAGTTTTGAAATCTTGCAATAGAAATATTTACATTGGTGTTAGACGCTTTAAATATACCGCCCGATAAAAATAGAACATTTTGATTCAAAAGACATTTAAGTTTTAATGGGTGTTTAATTATTTCTTGTAAGAAATAATATCCTCAATCATCATAAGCGCATTCAAAACCGTGTGTAACTGCTTATTTTTTTTCCTCCGTTACCCCATCTGCATATTTGGCAAATCGAGGCATTTTTCTTTCATGAACTACATCCGACCGATCCCAAGGCCATCCTCCAAACTGGGTGCGTTGATAATCCGCAAAAGCTTGCTGAATTTCTTGTTGGGTATTCATTACAAATGGACCGTATTTAGCTACAGGTTCATTTATAGGCCTCCCTTGAAGTAGGAGTAAAAAACAGTCGGTTGGACCTGCGGTAATTTGAATATCTTCCAAAGAATTAACTTCAATAGAATGGTAATTTTTAACTTCTTGGTTTTCTATATTCAAAGAATCTCCATCGTAAAAAAACAAAGTAGAGTTAACTTGAGACCCTGCTTTAGGTAGAGTCCATTTAGAATTAGCCTCCATTTTAATCGTCCAAACCCGCACTTCATTTTCAGGGTCGTTAGCCCAAGAGTTTGGAGTTGGTTGAGGCGCTGCTGTGCCTTTATAATTTCCAGCGATTAACGTAATATTTGTTTCTTTCCTTTTCTCGTCCATTTCTGAAATAATGGGCACATCTTCTGACCAAAGCATCTTGTAATGAGGCTCAACGAGCTTGTGTTTTTTGGGCAAATTCAACCAAATTTGAAAAATCTCTAAGCGATTTCCTTTATCTGAATTAATTAATGGGAACATTTCTGAATGCTGCACACCTTTTCCAGCCGTCATCCATTGTGCATCTCCATTACTAAAACGACCCGAAGCACCCAAAGAATCAGCATGATCAACAACTCCTTCTTTGGCAATGGTTATGGTTTCAAAACCTCTATGAGGGTGATATGGAAACCCAGGAATTGTTTGTCCGTGGTACATTCTCCATCCGTCTTTGATAATGAAATCTTCTCCTAATCTTCGTCCAGCTAAGAGTCCTTTTTCAGGGCCCAATTCCGAATTTCCTTCAGGGTAATCATCGGCATGATGGGCACAGAATAAAAATGGATCTTGCGTTTCCCATGGAAAGTTCATTTTATTTATTTCAAGAATATTTGGTGTTGCCATTTCTTAGGTTTACTGATTGTACCCATCGAATATACAATTCTAAGTTCGTTATATAGATTTAATTCTTAGTCCCATAAAGAATGTTCTTGGAGCTCCAGGCCCGTAAATAAAGTTACTATCTCTATTTTTCCCACTATCAAAGTTGTTTTGATAAGCGTTGAATATATTTTTTACGCCACCAAAAAGTTCAATTCCAGAGCGGATTGATTTAATGCCTATAGTATAACTAATCTTAATTCCAATTTCTGTAAACGAAGGAGAGGTAAAATATTGATCCTCCTTTATTTCTGGAGCACCAGCAAAATGAACTAAATCCATACCTCCGGTATAAACCATGGAAAGTGTGGTATTGAATTTTCGAGTTGGATTAAAGGTTAGCGTTCCGTAACCGTATACATTTGGTGTGCGTAAAAAGTTTTGTTTCGGAGGCAGGTTTTCTGCGTTTTCTATTGGTTGAGTATAACTGCTTGTTTGCAAAGT
Source organism: Salibacteraceae bacterium (assembly GCA_041563475.1). Taxonomy (GTDB): domain Bacteria; phylum Bacteroidota; class Bacteroidia; order Flavobacteriales_G; family Salibacteraceae; genus CAJXZP01. Next base: position 29,358 of record JBFFMY010000001.1, on the reverse strand, counting down.
CATGCCAGTTTCAAGTTGTAATTTACGATTGTAATTTCCTCTTAACTCTAATGTTAAACCCTGAACCGTTGCTCCATCTCCGTTTCTTTTTTCAAAGCGTTGGCCAAACTCATCCACTCCCAAAGGGTGTAAATAAAAGGCGTTATATAGAAAAGTGTAAAAGCCCTCAAAGGTAAATCCTACCACAAATGTTTCTTTGGATAGGTCATAATTCACGGAAGCACTTAAGCTGTTTGACCTTTCTTCCTTAAGGTTGTTAGCTAGCGAAATCCTGGAAACCCCACCACCTGCGAATGCAATATGTAAATCAGAATCAAAAGCTTGAGGAGCCCTAAATCCGGTACCCCAAGTAGCTCGAAATTGTGTTGTTTTTTTCAGCTTATATAACAGGGATACCCGAGGACTAAAAATGGCACGATTTACAAAATTATGTTTATCCAGGCGTAATCCTGTTAGTAAATTTACGGAAGGAGTAATTTCCCAATCACTCTGTGCAAATACACCGAACGTTTGTGTTTCTTGATCTACTAAGTAATTATAAGCTTCTATTTCATCATAAACCTTATCGCTAACATATTCCGTACCTAGGGTAAGTACATTTTGTAAGTCGTTAAAGGTTTTAAATTTATGATTGAATTGAACACCACCTTGTAAAGTAGTATTTGTTGAATATCCGTATGGTGGATTTTCCAGATGCTGTATAATTTCTGTACTGTCATCAGGGAAAATACCTGTGTAATGATCTCTATTTGTGTTTTGCCCAGCCATATATGCAATTACTGAACTGCTATCGTTGTTAAAGTTTATTTGATAATTTAAACTTCCTAACCAAACTTTATGGGTTCGTTCTTCGGCTTGTTGAGTTAAATAGGCTGGTTTGTCTACCATTTCACCTCCGTATCGGAACTCATTTAGATTGCTTATGCTAAGCTCAATTTTTTGATTCTTTGTGGGTTGTAAAAAAACGGTGCTTCCAAAGGATTGATTTTTTAATTCTGGAAGTTCTGAGAAATTATCATTGTTGTGATCGTAGAATTGTCTGTTTCTACCATTAAGAAAAAATGAAATTCCGGCATTCTTCTTTTTGGTTATAAGGGCCCCATTGCCACTAACTATATTATCTAATGCGCCACCGTTTATATTTTGATGAGTAAACCCAATATCGAAACTATTTTTGGTTGGAAGTTTTGTGAGAACATTTACGGTGCCACCAATTGCACTTGAACCATATAAAGCTGAACCACCCCCACGAACAATTTCTATTCGTTCAATCATATTTGTTGGAACTTGTTCCAAACCATATAACCCTGTTAGCGGACTAAAAATAGGACGTCCATTAATCAAAATTTGCGAATATCCACCCGCAAGTCCATTCATTCTTAGCTGAGTGTAATTACAGGTTTGACAGTCTGTTTCTACACGTAGTCCGGGTTGAAATTTTAACCCTTCAGACAGGTTACATGCTTGAACATCATCTAGGGTTTTACTATCTATAATATTTACAATTACAGCGGACTCTGTCTCTCTTTTAAAGGTTTTAGTTCCGGTTACCACAAATTGGTTTAGGAGTAAGTCGGATTCTACCAACTCAAAATCTAAGGTGACCGAAGTCGTTGAAGAATCTATTTTAATTGACTTAGTTAAGGTTTGAAACCCCATTAAAGAAGCGGATACATTATAGTTTCCATAGGGGATATTTGTGATTATATATTTGCCTTCAGAATTAGATATTCCTCCTAAATTAGAACCAGTAATTTTAACGGTTGCGAATTCTAAATTCTCATTTCTAGTGCTAATTATTCCATTGATTTGGTTGGATTGCGCAAAGCCAATTACCCAAAAACAACATAATATGATCGTAAACCCGAATTTTTTGATTGATTGCACCCCTAAGTTTTAGACGGTGCAAATATCTATTTTTAGATTCGTCTAACAAAACTTATTTATCCGATTTGGTAAATACCATTAACTTTGTAACCCATGCATCATCTTAATTCAAGAATTGAAATTTTTTAAAACGATATCTAAATATTTGTTCGTAAAGCATTTGCACTTTCTTTGTGTGCTTTTGTTCATCATACAAAGTGCAGTATTAACCAACGTGCTTGCGGAAAATATTGATTCTCAAACCGGCTCTACTCGAACTGGAATGAGTTTATTAAACACGAGTGAATTACTGAGTGAAGGCGTAAATCAAATGCAAAGTGGTCAGTATAATTTGGCTAGAATGTATTTTGAAGAAGCAAGGATTCGATCAAAGGAGCAAGACTCTAGCACGTTAAATATTTTAGCTATAAATAATATTGGAAATTTATTTTATTACTTAAACGAACCCGATTCAGCATTGGCGTATTTTTATTTAGCCCTAGACATTGCGGAAAAATCAGAAAGCCTGTATTTACAAAATACAATCAATAATAATATCGGAATACTCTATGCGTCAACGGGCCACAATACCGAAGCGAAGCAGGTTATGGAAAAGGCGTTGGCGATAAGCGTTTTGTTAAATGATACCTTTAAAATGGCCCTAAACTTGACCAATTTGGGGGCACAAAACATTATTTTAAAAGAGTATTGGGCTGCGAAAAGTAACTTGTTAAAGGCAGAGGGATTTTATACCCTTATGAACGATTCTATTGGATTGAGATCAGTTAATACAAGCCTAGGGAGATTGGATTATATCGATTCCAATTATGTAGATGCGTTAATTCGATTTAAAAAATGCTTACGTATTTCAAATTTTGATATGCACGCTATAGAAGTGTCATCCATATATTTCAATTTAGGAAGGACAGAGTTTGCGCTGAAGAATTATAAAGATGCTTTAAATTACTTAGATACTTCCTATACCTCTGCCCTTAAAACAAATCAATTAGATCAAGCGGCTGTTTCCTTAAATTGGATTATTAAGGTGTATAGGGAGCTCAATGAATATGAGAAGGCGCTGGATTATGCATGGAAGTCGATTGAAATTAAGGATTCAATAATACAACTAGAAAAAGAAAACTGGATTGAAGAAAGTAAGGTGAAATATCAATTCGAGTTAAAGGAAAGGGAGTATGAGATTTTGCAAAAAAATGCAGAAAAAAGTTCTTTTTTTGTGCGTTTAATAGTTTCAGGGCTCATCATAATAATTGTGTTACTGATTATAATTTTACGCATGAGACTTAAAGCCTCCAAGTTGAAAGAAGAAAAATATTTAGCTGAAAAACAAGTAAATAAGGAAAAATTGTCGAAGGCCAAAACCCGGAATATTGAATTAGAAGAAAAAATTGATACGATCAATTATGAGCTCGTTTCTAAAACGCTCTTAATTGACAATAAGAATCAGATTTTGGATTCTATTGGCAATCTGGTTTCTGAAGCAGAACGTACAAATGAGGTTAACAACAAGCATGTGCGTCAATTAAAGCAACACCTATTAAGAGATAGTAATGTGGAGCAAAATTGGGAGGATTTTAAAGTATATTTTGAACGAGTACATACTGATTTTTTCCAAAAAATACATAAAAAATATCCCAACCTAACCTCTGGCGATTTACGATTATTGGCCTTTGTTTTGCTTCAGTTTAATGCTAAAGAAATATCCCAAATTTTAAATATTTCACCCGACTCTGTGAGGAAAAGAAAACAGCGATTACGTGAAAAACTTAATTTAAGTGTCGGAGAGGATCTGCTTAACTTCCTCTATACCTACACTTCTTAGAAACGTCACACTTTATCCAAAACATGTCACACTATGTCACATGTAAAACGCACGGATATTCATTTACTCCCAGTACTCTTGCAAAAAAATTATTAGCATTATGAAAGGAATGAAAATATATTTATCCATAGCGTTTGTTTTAGCAAGTACCTTGCTTGTTGCACAAACAGTAACCATTACAAATCCGGTATTAACTAGTCCATATCAAGTAACATCTGGTACGGTGGTCACTTTTAAGTGGTCGTTTTTTTCTTCCGCACCAACAAATTTTTACACCCATACTAGTACTCCTTCTGTAAATCAATACCTTCCTCCTAATTCAGCATGGTCTATCCTTACTAATTGGACAGGCCCAGATGCAAATGGAGATTATTCAATAAACATTACTGTAAATTCTGATATTTGGGTTTTTGGCGGACTTAATGGCTTTTTGGGTTGGCAATACTCAAATGTAATTCCAATTCAGGTTATTTCTCCAATGGTTATTACTGCAAGCGATAGCATGATTTGCCCAACATCTGGTTCAGTGATTTTTACAGCACCAACAGGTAGCGGATATACCTACCAATGGTATAATGACACGAACACAATTGTAGGTGCAACTAATAGCACATACACGGCAACAACTGCTGGGTCATACCATTGTATTGTAAATAATGGAACAGCAAATATTACAAACACGATAACTATTTTTGAATATGAAGCTTCCTTTTCTGGAGCATATGCCAGCAACCAAATGACCTTTGTTTCAGATCAAACCTTTTCAAGTTACCAATGGTACGAAAGAACAGGTACAGGAAATCCTATTGCAATTTCTGGGGCAATTAATAATCAATATGTTGCAGCGGTAACAACTTCAGCAAAATATTATTCATTTGAAGGAACTACAACTTCTGGTTGTGTGGTTTCATCCATAGAAAGAATGGTAATAGACACCTTATTTAATATTCCAGCTGTTGTCTTGAATACTACAACTAACCCACAAGGAAATGTTTGTAATGGAACGCCAACTTCTCTCGTTTCAACTGGTAATTCTGGTTTTCACCAATGGATGTTCAATGGAAACCCATCATACTCTGGCTCAACTACGATTAATTTATACGGGTCTTATCAAAATGGTAATTGGTTTGTTGATGTTTCACCAATTGGATGGCCAGAGATTTTAATTTCTTCAAATAGTGTTTCGGTTAATTTTGTTGACTTAATCACCCCTGATGTAACTGGTGCAAATTATTACGATAATTTTTGTCCTGGAGACGTTGTGCCAATGATATTGACAGATGAAGGATATACCTATACTTGGTATGTTCATGATACTTTTAACGTGTATAATTCAACGCATTTGATTAATGTACCTACGGGTGTTTACCAACATTCTTTTGCCACTGATAAATATGTAACTATCGTAGCAGAGTATGGAGGTTGTTCTAAAATAAAAACCATAAACCTTCATGGATGGGAAAGTCAATTTGTGTACCTCTCAGTAGATAATTATGAGCAACAATTTTTGTGTGTAGATAGTACAGTTAACGTATTATTTCCAAGTTATTTAGTAAATGATTATCAAGGTTTTCAATGGTATGAAAATATTAGTGGGGTTTGGACATTGATGGTAAATGATACCAATGCTAATTTAAATGTGGATACTCCTGGGGAGTATAGAGTTGTTGCTGTGCCAGCATCTTGTCCTGCAGTTACTACTACTTCAAATAGCATAACAATTAATAGTTATTTAGATCGTGAGCCCTATATATATCCTATGCAATCAACCATGTGCGAAGGAGATACTATTTTATTGCAACTAAGTGGTGGTAATAGCTGGTATGCGAAACAATGGCTTGAAGCAAGTGTTGTAATTGGTAGTGGAGGATATAAAAGAGTTTATCAAGGAATGCTAACAAACTCTGCTTCCGATACGCAAAATGTTGTTGAATATGGGTCATATCAAATTAGTGCCAAACACCTTTCTTGTCCAAATGGATTAAAAGTGAAGAGTAATATCGTTTTTATTACTCCTACGGTAAATCCTGTAATTGAAATTATTACTCCGTTATCTGATTATAACAACCATGTAATTGCATGGGATTCGGTTAAAAGTGTAATTGGCTGCCAAAATCAACCAATTGAATTTACCCTAAACAATTTAGATTATGACACAATTATGTGGTATGATCAAATTTACATGGGTGATGATGATTATTTGCCGGGGAATTATTTTTCTTCATTGGATACCGTGAGTAACTATCAAATGGACACGAAGTTTTTAACGGCTATAGTAATTGATTCCAATGGATGTAAGGGCCAATCTACTCCATTGTTGACAGACATTTGGGCATTTCAAAACCCATCGGTAGCATCTTATGGTAATAATGAACTTTGCGAACCTGGTGACTCTGCATTAATGCACTTGGCTTTCCCAGGAACTTGGGTCTCTTTTAAGTGGTATGTAAATGGTGTAGAAATCCCAGGAGAAACAAATGATACTATTTGGGGTAAAGTTCCAGGAGAATATGTAATATCTGGATTCCCTGCCGCATGCCCTACTTATGAATTTACCAGTGGTTCAGGCCCTGTTGTTACATTTTTAACCGCGGATATACTAGAGTATCAGGATACGTTAATTTACGGAACTCCATTTCAAGGATATTACACATTTCAATGGTTTTTTAATGGGGACTCTATTGATGCCCCAGATTCAAACTTACCTCATGTTTTTGCTTTAGAATTTATGCAACCTGGTACCTATACAATTGCCATTACAAATAGTGATGGATGTACCAAATTATCAGACCCATACGTATGGGGCCCAGATGGAATTAAAGGTGTTTTTGTAGATAATTTAGCACGAGTTTACCCAAACCCTACTAATGGAATGCTAAATATTGAAACAGATCAATTATCTAATATCTCCGCAATAACTTTGATTGATGTAAAGGGTGATGTGGTTTTTAGAACAAGTAGTTTAAGTTCAAATACCATCGATATTTCTAATTTGACAAGTGGGGTTTATATTTTACGTATCGACTCCAGAGAGGGGTTAATACAACGCACTAAAATCTTGAAACAATAGGTGCAGATTAAATTAGAAGCCTAACGAGCTTCTTATTAATGAAAGGATTAAAATCCCGATAACGAAAGTTGTCGGGATTTTTTCATTCTAAGGAAGGAGTTTAAATCAAAAATAAAAGGTACCCTAAAATAGCCCCGCCTAAAACGGCCCACATCGCATTCATTTTAGGAATAAAATAGGTAGCAGCAATACTTAAAATAGCAATTACAATGCTACGCCAGTCAGTAAGGGTTTCTATTGACATAGAAACCAAAACACCTGCAATTACAGCTACTGCGGCAATATTTACAGAATCTAAAAAGAACCCTAAAGTAGGGGACTTCCTGATTTTTGGAACTAACGGATTCAATATCATTACGAGTAAAAAGGAAGGTAGAAATAAACCCACTGTGGCTAATACAGCTCCATAAAACCCTGTCATTTGGTAGCCAATAAAAGTGGCTGTAGATAGAATGGGGCCTGGAGTAAATTGACCCACGGCAATGGCATCCATTAACTGAGATCGGGTTAAGAAACCTTTGGTTACAAGCTCTGCATCTAGGTAGGCAAATAAAACATATCCACTTCCGTAAAGTACAAGTCCAATTTTTAAGAAAATCCAAAACACTTTTACGGAGGTTAAGCCAACTATTGGAGCCGTTAGGTTTTGAAGAAAAATCAGTGGAGTAATGGCAATGGAAGCGGTGGAGTTATTGTTTTTAATGAGGAAGTAAATCAGACCTAAAACACCGGCCCCTAATAAGGCTAATATTTCATTCACCCCAGCGAGGGAGGCAATGAGAACTAAAGCACCCAATATGCCCAATTCCGTGCTTTTTAAAGCCTTTTTTCCCAACTTTAGCACAGCCGCTGCAATGATGACCAAAACAGCAGGTTTAATGCCGTATACAAATGGCTCAAATTGGGGTAAATGACCATAACTTTTGTAAAGCCAGGCTATAAACCCAGTAATTACTACCGCTGGCAGTATGAATGAAATCCCTCCAACAAACAGACCTAGATTTCCTGCACGTTCTTTACCCAAATGCATGGTCATTTGGGTAGAATTGGGACCCGGAATTAAGTTTGTGGCACCAATTAAATCTAAAAAGTGTTGACGGGTAACCCACTTTCTTTTTTCAACCACTTCTTCTTCCAACATGGAAATATGAACGGCAGGTCCACCAAAGCCAATTACACCTAGCTTAAACATTACCTGCGCGACTTCTTTCAAATGATTATTTTCCTTAGACATATACAGATCAATTTGTGTAACAAGAGTATAGAATAAAAATCAGATTTAAAATTTAGATAGGGTAAGGAAAATCATAGAAATGTAAAAGAGCCTTTGAATTCTGAACTCAAAGGCTCTAAGTGCGATTTATATCACGTTGTCCATAATTTCTTGTACCACTTCTGGATTAAGAAGTGTAGAGGTATCTCCCAAATCATCTGTTTCATTACAGGCTATTTTTCTCAAAATTCTACGCATAATTTTACCTGATCTCGTTTTGGGCAATCCACTTGTGAATTGAATTTTGTCTAGTTTGGCAATTGGACCGATATGTTCCGTAATCATTTGGTTGATCTCTTTTCGAAGATTGTCGTGGTCCCTAGATTCTCCCGTTTCTTTTAAAATCACATATCCATAAAGGGCATTTCCTTTTACGTCATGTGGGAACCCAACAACAGCAGATTCTGCAACTGCCGGGTGCTCATTAATGGCATCTTCAATTGGAGCGGTTCCGAGATTATGTCCCGATACAATAATCACGTCATCTACTCGGCCTGTGATTCTATAATAACCTACCGTGTCGCGTAAGGCGCCATCTCCAGTAAAGTACATGTTTTTAAATGCAGAAAAGTAAGTCTCTTTATACCGTTCATGATTACCCCATATTGTACGTGCCATAGATGGCCATGGGTATTTTATACATAAGCGACCATCAACTTGTTTTCCCTCTATTTCATGGCCATGCTCATCCATTAAACACGGTTGAATACCAGGTAATGGAAGTGTGGCATAGGTCGGAATGGTTGGTGTTACATAAGGAATGGGAGACAGCATGATCCCACCCGTTTCGGTTTGCCACCAAGTGTCTACAATTGGACTGTTTTTTTGTCCAATATTGTCATTATACCAATGCCAAGCTTCTTCATTTATTGGTTCTCCAACCGTTCCAAGCACTTTTAAGGAGGATAAATCATACTTGGATATATAGTCAAGATTTTCTTTAGCCAAAGCACGAATGGCAGTTGGGGCAGTGTAAAATTGGGTGACTTTATGTTTTTCCACTACTTCCCAAAACCTTCCAAAATCGGGGTAGCTTGGGACTCCCTCAAACATCACTGTAGTCGCACCATTTAGCAAGGGTCCATAAACAATGTAACTATGCCCAGTGATCCATCCAATATCAGCGGTACACCAATACACGTCATTTTCTCGGTAGTTGAATACATTTTTGAACGTATATGCGGTATACACCATATAGCCACCAGTGGTATGAACCATTCCTTTTGGCATTCCTGTAGAACCCGAAGTGTATAAGATAAAGAGGGGATCTTCCGAATCCATGATTTCAGGAGCACATTCTTTGGAGGCAGAGTCTAATAAGGGTTGCAACCACTCATCTCGTCCGTTTTTCATGGTGATTTCAGAATGAATTCTTTTCGCCACTAATACGGAATTAACCCCCGGACAACTTTCCAAAGCTTCATCTACAATACCTTTTAAATCGATGGTTTTATTTCCACGAAATGAGCCATCCGAAGTAAGGACCATTTTACAATCGCTATCGTTTATACGTGTAGCCAAAGCGGTAGCAGAGAACCCTGCAAACACAACAGAATGAATAGCTCCAATTCGCGCACAAGCGAGCACTGAAATGGCCAATTCTGGAATCATGGGCAGGTAAATACATACTCTATCACCCTTTTTGACTCCATGATTTTTCAAGACATTAGCAAATTGATTTACACGTTCTGAAAGTTGTTTATAGGTGATATGTTCGGCCTTTCCATTTGGATCATTTGGTTCAAATAAAATAGCCGTTTTATCCCCTCGAATGAAGAGATGACGATCGATACAATTTTCGGTGATATTAAGTTTTGCCCCTTCGTACCATTTTACTTCAGGGATAGAAAAATCCCAACGTAAAACATTGTCCCAACGCTTCCGCCATATAAAATGTTCTTCGGCAATTTCTTCCCAAAAATTTTCGGGTTCTCTAACCGATTTTCTGTACACTCTATAATACTCTTCCAAGTGTTTTATGTGATAGTTACTCATGATTCAAAAAAATTAGCGTTTTCCAAATGTATTCAATTAAAATACATCAAAAAATCATCCATGAGTTCATCAAAAAAGATTAGGGCAGTTGGTTGGCATTATAAAATGAACTTACCAAAAGCATAGATACCGGTGTAGCCCGCTTCCATATCTCCATAAAAATCAACACCTGGATAATCAGATCCGTCTGATGATAATTGCCATTTAACCGTATTGATACCCAGCCCTAACCCAAAGTGTTTGATCGGGCGATATTCAATAGAAAAATCAAAGTCCAAAATACTACCCACAAAGCCATTTGCACTTAAATAAAGAAAATCAACTTTTTGATGAAAAAGGAATTTTTTACTAATCAAAAAATCCGAGCGTAATCCAAGAATAGGTAAAGGGGCAAATACGCTTTGGGCAGTTCCTTTTTGATTTTCAATTTCTATTGAAAAGCTAATTGGGAGAATGTACAATCCTATTGAAGCACCTAAGGACACTCTATCATCTTGATAAAATGAATAATCATACTTTAACTGGAATATATTCCAGTTAAACCGAGAAGTGATGGATGTATTAAGGGGAATGACAATGTCTCCAATTTCAAGTTCTTTTTCTAAAACTTTAGTGGATTTTCGCTGTACCCCAAAATAGGAAAGATATAACATGCTTCGATTTTTCTTCCCGAATCTAATTTGTGTAGTTCCTTTTAAGCCCCAAGAAGAAACGGATAGACCTAATAAACGTTCTACATCAACGGCAAGTCCGAGTCCTAATTGTTCACTTCCAATTGTTACTGCACTGGAATAGCCAGAAAAAATCCCCCCTAAATTTACAGAAAACTTGCCCCAGGGTTGGGTCTTTGTAACGGAATCAACAGGAATAAAATTGGAATCTGAATCCCGGGAAAATGCCACGGTATTCCAGACTAGAAGGAAAAGAAAAAAAACAGTTAAATGGATTTGTATTAAATACTGTCTAAATACAAATTTTCTACTTTCGTTCTTGCCCATGGTGTTTTGCGTAAAAATTTCAAACTAGATTTTATGGACGGATTAGATTGAAAACAATTAATATCAATACGATCTCCCAGCTCATCCCAGCCGTATTCATCGACTAAAAAGTCTAAAATCTCTACTAATTTAACCCCATGTAAAGGATTATTGGGCTGATTTTGTGGAATTCCTTTTTGGTTTTTAGAATCTAACATAAATCAAAATTAACGCAGAGATTTATTGTACCCAAACCTTTTTATTCATTACTGTAGCCCCTGATTTTAAGGTGCAAATATAAATTCCAGATGGAAGTTCGTTTACGACATTTACAATTCCGTTTTGGACTGGTTTATTCCATACTAGTTTTCCTAAAACATCATAAATATAAACGGCAATCGGCTCGTTATTTTGAATTTTCCGCAAATCAATATTTATGTGATTTTCAAAACTAAAAACAGAAATATTTTCTTCCTCTAAAGAAGCGCCAGTGCTTACAGTATTATAAATAAGTTCAATATCATCATAGTAAGCAACACTTCCAGCTGTAGCGTTTGTGCCATTACCAGAACTTAATAATATCATCACATATTCCGGAGTTGCTGAAGAGGTGTAATTAAAAGGCACGGAAAAACGCGTCCAATTGGATACGGTAGTATTTCCAATGGGAAAAACGGCACTACCGATATAATTAGTACTATCTACATCTGGAACTTTAGCTTCACCGGTATGAATTAACGCTTTAACCTCCGTTATATCTGCCCCTGAAGGCTCGTATTTGTACCATCCTACCAAACTATCCGGTTGAGTTGAAACGGAAGTATTCCATCTAGAATCCGTTGGATCAGTAAATGTATAACCTTTGGTAGGGTCAAAGTCTGCAAAAAATCTAGCGTTTGATGCCACTCCAGTGGCAACAATTCCAAAAGTAGAAACACAGGTTAGTTTTATACTATACATTCCAGTGTGTGCATCGGTAGACTGGCTCATAACCTTTGGGGCAAGGGCTGCGATATTAGCAGGTAAACCTGTTTGAATAGAATTCCAATCTACAGGCTCGTCTTTTCCTAATTCTGTTTCCCAATTTTCAAAACTTGAATTTTCAACGTATTGTGCAAATGTTAGAATAGGTAACACAGCTAGTAATAGAACGTAGATTTTTTTCATAAGAATTTTTTCAAAGTTGGTACTAAGATAATTAAAATTTCATTACATATTGAATTAATACACTTCTCATAGCTTCCGCTTTCAGAGGGCGTAAAGAATAAGTTGAATTTAATAAGTTGCTTACAATGGCACTCACTTTTTGGTGCTCGCCAAGCTCAAGGCCTATTCTAAAATCCAGAACAAGCCGTCCCATATTGTGATTATAGAAATAGTTTTCATACATCACTGGAGGAAAATCACCTCCAATATTTCTGGTAAACTCTTCAAAGTCGAAAATTGCTTTATCTACGTTTTCGACCTTACTGAAATATCTTCCGCTTACACCCACATTAAACTTTTTAAATAGATATTCCACATCAAACTTAAACGTATGTTGAAAACGATATTTAAGGATTTTGTTGGTAGGGTTTACACTTGTGGAATTGTAACTATAAAAACTAGGTTTACCAGGGGTATAGTCTTCCGCAAAAATTAAATCAGGCTCCAATGCAATTGGTAAGACGTAGGTGTACCCAACGATAAAATTAATTTTGGAATTTTGGGAAACCTTTGCTTTTCCTGCTGTGGAAACTTCCAAACCCGTAACTCTTGATTTACCAGTATTTACAAATTTAAATCCTGCAGGTGCTGGTTCATAATCTGGTGACCAAAACCCGAATAGATACTCCACGGTGTTTTCGTATCCTTGAATAAAACCCGAACCATCAAAATAACCTTCAATATTTCCGAGTCTAAACCCTTGCTTGATTCCAATTTCGGCATTCCAGCCTTCCTCCGGTTTTAAACCAGGATTACTAAATACGCCAAACGAACCAAAGGAGCTGCTAATGTATTTTTCTGCAATGGATGGGAATCGGTATCCTTGGCCAAATGAACCGCGTACAAATGTAGCTTTGAATAGCTTGTAATTTAATCCACCTCTAAAGATGGGCTTATTGTAATCAATGCTGTCATTAATGCTGTAGTGCTCCCCTCTTAAACCTGCGACTATTGTTAAGGACTTCCCAATTTTTTGGGTTGCTTCTCCGTAAACAGAGAAATTAAAAACCGAGTTTTTGGGCGATCCGGATGCTTGGTACAAAAGAGAATTCGAATAAGTCTTCATTACGGAAGTTCCAAGAACTACCTCTAAACCGGCTATCTTTTTTACTTTTTTATTGAATTCATAGACCCCGAATAGTGAAGTCGAATTAGTGGATTGATTTTCATTATTTTTCACATTAACATCATTGTATAAAACCCGAGCAGATAAGTGATGCTTCGTGTCTTCGGAGCTATAAAAATCAATGAATGGGTCCATATAAAAAGAGGTTTGTTTTCTAATAAAAACGGTACCAGGATACCCGCGAAAAAAATTGGTGCTATCATCATACCAAGCCATTACCAAGCTATGATTATTTCGCATGATATTTCCATTAATGCCATAACTTAAACCCTTTACCTTATTGGAGCGATGTTTGTAATTTACGTTTAATCGAAACTTTTGATTTTTCATATCATCCTCTGAAATGATAGTAGTATCAAGTGTTGAAACAGTTTGTAATGGAGGGCCAATGTAACTTTTACTGACATTAACCACTCCTGAAATTACAATATCATTTGATTTTTGATTCCCAAATTTTCGTGAATGTAAAAATGAAACTCCGGAAATAGCGCTAAATCCATTCCACCATTTCATTTCTGGGTATTGTGGATCAGTATATCCTCCTACGAATACTTGGATTTTGGTTTCTGGCTTTAATCCAGCATATTGGGTATTAAAGAAAATGGCACCGTTCATAGCGTTTGCGCCAGTTAGTACAGATGAGGGTCCCTTAATAATTTCAACATGTTTTAGATTTTCTATAGGAACTAAATTCCAATCAGGTTTTCCTGCTTCTCCCGTTATTATTGAAACATTATCAATCATAACCCCCACTTTACTACCTACACCAAAAGTAAATCCGCTTCCACCTCGAATTTGTGGTTCTTCATCGAGCATAACCACACCGGGCACTTGATTCAGAGCTGTTTCAATTTGGGTTGTATTTTTTGATTCTAGTAAGGCGGGTTTAATGGTTTCGGTGGAGACAATGAGTTCTTCCGTTTTTCTTTCAAATCGCGTGGAGGAAATCAAAAATTCACTAAACTCTATGCTCGCATCCTCCATTTCCGCTTGAACCGTAGTGGTTTCATTTTCAATTATTTGAATAGGAATAGTTTTTAATTTCATTCCTGTAAATGAAAAAACTAAATCATATTTACCGGGTTTAAGAGTCAATGAAAATTTTCCGTAAATATCTGAGGAAGTTCCTATGGCGCTGTCTTGTTTCAAATACACGTTAACCCCAAATAACTTATCACCAAGCTCTTTATCATGAACGGTTCCCGTAACATAACCAGATTGAGCCATTACTTGAACTTCTCCAAATAATAAAACAATCAAAAAACTAAGTATAAATACGGAAGTCCGGTTTTTCATAATTTTTAATCACGCTTTCAATAATCAAGGGGGTTCAAGTAAGAATACAAAGTAAGCAATTTTAATTCATGGTAAATCCTCATGTTAAGGAAATTATTATAACAAAGAGGCGAGAAGCCAGTTGATTACCGTGGTTATTTAGTGAAAATGGATGGGAATATTGCTGTTCTATTTTTCGGATAATTTTCAAATTTATTCAAATACCAAATATGGTGTTTATTGGCTCTAGGAAGTAAATTGGCGGCTGTCCAAATAAAGAAACATGTGGCAGGTATATTCCAAGCCAAAATAGCAAAACCCGCCCATTGAATAAGCTCTCCCAGGTGGTTCGGGCAAGAAACGTATCGGAATAAAAACCCAAATGGAATTTTATATCCTTGTTCAGTGGGAGACCTTAGGTTAATCAAAATAGTGTCACTTTTTTGATTAATGATGAAACCACCAAGGAAAATGAGTAGACCTATAATAAAGCTCGGACTCGTAAACGCAGAATTAGAGTAATGTTCAAAATTTGCCAAATAATATCCATTAATTCCCGCATTTATAAAATTGAAAAACACAGCCGAAAGCACAATAGTAACGGGCATTTTTTTGTTCTTTGTATGAATTCGAAACGGGTAGATAAATGTTCTGTTGAAATAATGCACCAACCATAAAGAACTCAAAAACAGGGCGTAATTACTCTGGTTGGATATCAGAACGAAATAGAGGATGATGAGAAAAGAGGGAACTTCCATTAAAATCCAACCCAATTTATTTGCCATTTCCGGACCCCAGCCCTTTTGAATATGTCGACCATAGGGAGCCGTAACAAATTGCAACAACACATACGTTGCAACTCCTACAAGCGCCCAAACAATGCAGATAATATTAAACGTGGAGACCGTCATTTTTTTGGTATTTTTTGTATTGAATGATGAAGTTCTTAATTGTTTTATTTGGGTCACCAGTAGTATGATTTAATTCAGATATGGCCTTTTGAGAATTGGTTTTTCTAGGGGCATTTTTTAATGTGATTAAACTTTCTTTGGTCACAGGAATGGGGCTATTAAATACTTTTTTATACCCCCAAATTAAGGGAAGAAAGAATAAGATTATGTCAATTGGAATAGCATAGAATCGCTTACCTTCTTTGGCTGCTTCAGCTAATTCTTTTATGGTAGTAAAGACCCCTCCCAACAGGTAGGTTTGTCCTTTTCGACCCTTTTCGAAACTATGGATAATACTTTGAGCAACACTTTCAACATCTACTAAATCATAACCTCCTGTGGTTACCATAGGTAATTTACCCGAATTAAAATCCAAAATGGCTTTCCCCATTAAAGAGGGTTTGTAATCTGGCCAACCAATAATGGAGGTTGGCCGTAAAATTACGGCATCTAAATTTTGATGTTTTACAGCTTCCGTAACCAATCTTTCTGCCTCCGCTTTTGAATAGGGATAATCAAAATCATTCGGGCCTTTTAATGGACGATTTTCATCGAAAGTAGCGTATGAATTACCTTCTAATACCGCATTAGATGAGCTGATATGTATGAGCCGAGTTTCGGGTTGATTAATACAGGCTCCGATAACGTTAGCCGTACCATTTATATTAATGTGAAGCACATGTTTTCTTGGGTAATCACCAATAGAAATTAAACTGGCGCAATGCACTACAGCATCGCAATGGAGTATAAGTTCACGAATGGCTTTTTTATCTGATATCTCTGCTTGAATCCATGTTAATTTCGGATGAATAATCGAAGGTAAATTGGAATTATATTGGGCGCGAACAGAATAACCCTGGCTCAACAACCGATCAATTAAGCATGTGCCTAAATGGCCGCTGCCTCCTGTTATAGCTATCTGTTTAAAATCTTTCAAAAGTTTATTTACGGGAAATAATTTTCTTTAAAAATCCATTACCAAAAATAGTGGCCATGACCAAAGCGGCACCAAGATAAAACCCCCAACTCATTCGTTCACTTTCACCAAAAAACAATAAAGCTAAAATAATAGAATAAATTGGCTCCATGTTTATACTAATTGAAACGGTAAATGGTGTTAGGTTTTTCATTGCTTCTACACTTATTACAAAAGCAATAGCCGTACAAACAATGGCTAAAATTAAGAGGTAAAGCAAATCCAACCAGAACGTATCCATGCCATTTTTCATTAAGCTTAGGGTGTCTAAACTTAAATTTCCAGTAACCCCAAGATATAGCGTAATTATGAGTGCTGCCCCCAACATTTCGAATAAGGTTATTCGATTAGATATACCTCCTTCAGCAACGAAAATTCCATTTAAAGTGGTAAATAATGAAGCACAAAATGCAGAAAACAAACTGTAAATAATTCCTAAAGTATATTTCGATTCAAAGTTGAAGATGAGTACCAAACCCAAAATTACAATGAGTCCTAAAAGTATTTCATAAGGCACAATTTTCTTCCTAAAAAAGAGGGGTTCCAATAGCGAGGTGAAAAGAGTAGCGGACGCTAAAGTGGCTAATGTAACCGATACGGTGGACACCTTTAAAGCTTCAAAAAAGAAAACCCAGTGCAAGGCCACAATAACCCCTACGCCCAAATACTTACCCAATCTTTTTAGTGAAATTTTAAAAGATTGCTTTTTTATAAGCAAGAATATAGCGATACTTAAAAACGCAATTAGTGTGCGATACCAAACAATAGAAATGGATGAAACGGTTATGACTTTTCCAAGAATCCCAGTGAAGCCCCAAACTAAAATTACGGTGTGTAGTTTTAGGTAATCAGAAAAAGTCGCCTTGTTTTCCATGTATCAAAAATAGGGTTGAAAGGCAATTTTTGAGTGATGATTATTTTAGAAATATGAGGAGAAGTTTATTTGAATTTATCGGCAAGGATTTTCATTTCCATGACCGGAGAAATCTTTTCGTATAATACATTATACACCGCTTCAACGATTGGGATTTCAACATTAAATTTTTTGTTGATTTCCATAAAACTTTTGGTGGCGTAATATCCTTCAGCAACCATATTCATTTCTAATTGAGCTGTTTTAACCGAGTATCCTTTACCAATCATAAATCCAAAATTTCTATTTCTAGAAAATTGAGAATATGCTGTTACCAAAAGGTCACCTAGATAAGCGGATGACAATACATCGCGGTGAATAGGGTTAATAGCATCAATTAATTTTTCGGCTTCTTGAATGGCGTTTGAAACTAAAACGGCTTGAAAATTATCTCCATATCCAATACCTGCATAAATACCACTCGCAATGGCATAAATATTTTTTAGAATAGCGGAAAGCTCTGTTCCGAATAA
Source organism: Salibacteraceae bacterium (assembly GCA_041563475.1). Classification (GTDB taxonomy): domain Bacteria; phylum Bacteroidota; class Bacteroidia; order Flavobacteriales_G; family Salibacteraceae; genus CAJXZP01. The sequence continues at coordinate 11,418 of JBFFMY010000001.1, read as the reverse complement.
ATCATCGGAGGTGGTGCATTTGATATAACGACACGATAAAACTTTGGCTATTTTCTCTGTAAAAGCATCATCTTGCCCCGCAATGGTAAGATAACTAAGACGCTCTAAAGCCACTTCTTCGGCATGGCATGGTCCAGAAATCATACACATGTCTTCATACGCAACACCGTATTCTTTATGAAAAAATCGAACGGGAATTCTATTTTGCTCGGGAATAATACCTTTTATGGCTGTAACTAGTTTTTTGCCAGTTAAATTAATGGGGTATTCTTCAAATGCACGCACCACAAAAGCAGAAGGAATGGCAACGACTAGAATATCAGAATTAGATATTACCTCATCGATATTACTGGAAATATGTAATTTGGAAACATTGAAATTAGCCGATGTTAAATATTTTGGGTTGTGGCCGTATTTCATAATATGTTCTGCAGATTTCTCATCCCGAACCCACCAATTTATTGAATCCACGTTTTCAGATAACATCTTAACAATTGCTGATGCCCAGCTTCCGCTACCTAAAACTCCAATTCTTGAACCGTTTAAACCCATTACTTTTCGTTATATCTACTAACAAATATACGTTTCCCGAAGCACTTATGTTAAATTAATTTGGATGAACTTTGCCCGCTAAAATTTAGATAAAATGAACCCCGCCATACGGTACATGTTAATTTCTGCTTTTGCATTTTCGCTTATGCAAGTGTGTGTTAAAATGCTCACGGGTTTTCCTGTAACGGAATTGATTTTATTTCGAAGTCTGGTATCTCTTGTTTTAAGCTTTGGTGTGCTGTTACGTATTGGTGTTTCTCCGTGGGGTAACGGAAAAAAATATTTGATTTTGCGGGGAGTATTTGGCGTAACTGCGTTGAGTTTATTTTTTTACACCCTGCAAAAACTACCCATAGCTACCGCCATTACCATCCAATATTTATCTCCAATTTTCACTTCCTTGTTTGCTATTTGGATTTTAAAGGAACCGATGAAAAATAGACAATGGCTCTTTTTTGCTGTTTCATTTTCAGGGATTTTAGTCATGAAAGGATTTAATAATGACATCAAAATTGAATATTTGATAATTGGTGTTTTTGCTGCGGCCTTTGCGGGGTTAGCATATAATATGATTCGTAAGGTTAAAGATACAGATCACCCGGTAGTTGTTGTATTGTATTTTCCATTAATTGCCATTCCTGTGATGGGTGTGTTTTCTTTATTTGATTGGAAAACACCGGTTGGAATTGAGTGGTTAATTTTACTCGCAATGGGAGTTTTCACACAGATTGCCCAAGTAGCAATGACCAAGGCGTGGCAAAGTGAAGAGGCCAATAAAGTGGCGAGCATGAAATATGCGGGAATTGTATTTGCGCTATTCTTTGATTTTGCTTTATTTGATATTATTCCTGCATGGACAACCATTACGGGAATCCTTTTAGTATTGCTTGGAGTAGTGCTAAATGTGCGCTTTAAGAAAAGCTAAAAACCGTTTTTCACAAAATAAAAAAAGCCATCCGTCAGCTGACGGATGGCTTTTTTTGCGCGGTTCAAATTGGCTTTTAGAACTCCGTATTTTTTACGGTTTCATCTAACCATTGAAAGAATTCTGTGTGCCATAGTAATCCATTTTGTGGCTTAAGAACCCAATGACCTTCATTAGGGAAATACAAAAAGCGCGATTTTAATCCCAATAATTTAGCGGCTTGAAACGCTTCCATTCCTTGATTAATTGGCACTCTAAAATCATTTCCACCGTGAATTACCATTATCGGTCTATTCCATTGCCCAACAAATTTATGCGGAGAAAATCTGAGGTAGGATTGAGGCATTGGAAATTTCCAATACGAACCACCGATATCAAAATTGGCAAAGAATAATTCTTCGGTCGTTCCATACCAGCTTTCTAAATTGTAAAGTCCACAATGAGAGATAAAACTACAGAACATATTTTGATGAAGTCCAGCCAACATATATACGGAGTAGCCTCCGTAGCTTGCTCCAATGGCTCCAATTTTACGTGGATCAATAAATGATTCTTCTCTCATAACTTCAACTGCACGCATGTAATCTTGCATGGCTTGTCCACCCCAATCTTCGGATATGGCTCGATTCCACTCTTCTCCAAATGTGGGTAATCCTCTTCGGTTTGGCGCAATAACGATGTAATCATCAGCAGCCATTAATTGAAAATTCCAACGGAAAGAATAGAATTGCGAAACCGCTGATTGCGGCCCACCTTGGCAATACAATAAAGATGGATATTGTTTGTTTTTATCAAAATTTGGCGGATAAATTACCCACACTAACATTTGTTTACCATCAGTGGTTTCAATCCAGCGTTTCTCTACGTTACTCATTTCTAAGTTTTCGTAGATTTTGTCGTTAACCATAGTTAATTTTTTCTCTTTTCCATTTGAAATAGCAAACGAATAAATTTCAGCTGCATGGTTCATGTCTGTTTTTGCAGCAATAATTTTACCATTTGAAATACCAATAATGCTTCCAATATTGTGGTCGCCTGTGGTAATTGCAGTAATAGCGTTTTCTTCATCTGTAATGGGCCACATCTTTGTTTGATACACTTGGTACGTAGCATTTTCTCCCGCGTTTAGATAGAAAACACTTTCGTCTTCACTCCACGTGTAACCCGTAATGGTGTTATCCCATTGGCCTCCATAGCGCATTTTTCTTGAACCGTCTAATGCACGAACCATTAAATTTTGTTTATCCGATTCGTATCCTGGTGTTTCCATAGTTAACCAAGCCAACATGCTACCATCTTTACTAAACGAAGGATTCATATCGTAACCCTCCATGCCTCGGGTAAAATTGGTTGTTTGCTTGGTGTTCAAATCATATAAATAAATATCTGAATTTGTGCTTTCAGCCGCAGCAACACCGACCAATTTTTTAGATACATAGGCAATCATGTTGCTATTTGGATTCCAAACAAAATCTTCTGAACCCCCAAATGGTTGCATTGGACAATCGTATGGTTCGCCTTTCATAATATCAACAGCGTTAGTTATCAATCCATTTGAATAATCAGCTACAAATACATGCGAGCGGTTTTCATCTTCCCAATGGTCCCAATGACGATACATTAAATCATCAAAAACGTGTGCTTCTGCCTTTGGTAAATTGGGATATTTATCCAACGTAGTTTGACCAACTTTTACCTCAGCCGTATACGCTACTTTTTTCCCATCGAGAGAATATTTTAAAGCAGAAATACCTCCTTCAACAGTGGTAATTTGTTTGGCATCTGAGCCATCCAAATTGGCTTCCCACCATTGGCCTCCGTTCATAAAACCCATTTTTTTCCCGTCTGGGGTAAATTGAATTCCATATTCGCTGCCTTCCATTTCGGTAATTTGCGTGGCTTTTCCACCCGTAACAGGAATTACATATAAATCTCGATTTCCAGAATTGGCATCTAAATCATAATTGGTTACTCCGAAGTATAATTTCGTTCCATCCGGACTTAAAGTTTCTCCACTTACGCGACCTAATTTCCAAAGCAACTCTGGGGTCATGCGTTCTTTTTGCGCATAGGTTGATACCGATAATGAAACGACTACTACGGTTAAAACTGCGACTCTTATTTGTTTAAACATAATTGATAATTTGAAATAATAAACCCTGGTTTAATTTTCCAAGGAGGCCCAAAAATAAGCCTAATCTTAGGTTAAAAACATAGGCTTCAAGAAGAAATTAACCCCATTTTAACGGTTGATACCCTGAACTATAATAAAAACTTATTAAATTTGCGAATTCGTAAATCTAAATAATATGACATTAACACAAATTGAATATGTATTGGCCATTGCCGAAGAAGGAAGTTTTGTAGATGCGGCAAAAAAAAGATTTGTTACTCAACCAGCTTTAACCACGCAAGTTAAGAATTTGGAAGAGGAGTTGGGTGTTATGATTTTTGACCGAACCAAAAAACCTATTGTACCCACTCTAATTGGGTCGCAAATAATTGAACAAGCGAAGGAAGTCATAAATCAATCGCGTAAGTTACCCGACTTGGTTCGAGAGTATCAACAGGTTGAAAAGGGGGATATCTCTATCGGAATAATTCCTACAATTTCTCCGTATTTAGTGCCTTTGTTTATTAATAACTTTAGTGAAGACAATGAAAAAATAAACATTGCGGTTCAGGAAGAAATTACCGAGGAAATCATTCATAAACTGAAAAATGGCCAACTGGATGCCGGTATTATAGCCACTCCTGTAGACACAACAGGTATTGTGACTATTCCGCTTTACTATGAGAAATTTTTCGCTTATGTTTCACGTTCCAACCCAGAATACATGAATCAATCGGTAAACATTTCAGAGTTAAATGTGGATGATATTTGGCTTCTTAAAGAAGGAAACTGTTTTAGAAATCAAGTCATTAATATCTGCAAAAAATCTAAGAACCAGTCGTTTAGAGATCATTTCCGCTTTGAAAGTCATTCTATTGAATCGTTAAAACGAATTGTGGAAGTAAAAAATGGGATGACATTGATACCCGAATTGAGTTTACCAGGTATTTCCAGTAAAAACATGGATATGGTAAAGACCATTGAAGGCGCAACTCCAATTCGAGAAATAAGTATTGTAGTAACGCGTCAATTTTTGAAGCGTAGAATTATTGATCGCCTAGGCTATGCTATTCAAGCGAGTTTACCGAAAGAAATTTCGAGAGAGCATAAAGGGGAAATTGTAGGTACAGATGTTAAAATTTAAAGCATCTAGAAACTATTTTTGCAACAGAATAAAGTATCGTTATCATGAATTCCAATTTACAAGTTTATAATACCCTTAGCGGAAAAAAGGAAAAGTTTGAAGCCATTAATGCACCTCATGTAGGGATGTATGTTTGTGGCCCTACCGTGTATAGCGAAGTTCATTTAGGAAATAGCAGAACGTTTATTTCCTTTGACATTATCTATCGCTACTTAACTTATTTAGGATACAAGGTTCGATACGTTAGAAACATTACCGATGCAGGTCACCTAGAAAATGATGCGGATGAAGGGGAAGATAAAATTTCTAAAAAAGCGCGTGTTACACAATTAGAACCCATGGAGATTGTGCAGAAATACACGCTTAATTTTCATGAAGTATTGCGTTTATTTAACAACATTCCTCCGAGTATAGAGCCTACAGCTACGGGTCATATTATTGAGCAAATAAGCATGGCTGAAAAAATCTTAGAGGATGGTTTAGCCTATGAAAGCAATGGATCCATCTATTTTGATGTGGATGCATATAATGCCAAATTCAATGGGGCGTATGGTGAATTGTCTGGTCGTAAAATTGATGAGTTAATCAGCAATACACGGGCCTTAGATGGGCAATCTGAAAAACGAAACCCTGCAGATTTTGCGCTGTGGAAGAAAGCTTCTCCAATGCATATTATGCGCTGGAAATCGCCTTGGAGTATTGGTTTTCCGGGTTGGCACTTAGAATGTTCGGTGATGAGTTCGAAGTATTTAGGAGAACAGTTTGATATTCATGGGGGTGGAATGGACTTAAAATTTCCGCATCACGAGTGTGAAATTGCGCAAAACAAAGCGGCCCACGGAGATAAAACACCTGTAAAATATTGGTTGCATACCAACATGCTGACCCTTAATGGTCAACGAATGAGTAAATCAACTGGAAACACGTTGTTGCCTTTTGAATTATTTACGGGAGATAATGATAAACTAACCAAGGGTTTTTCACCCATGACGGTTCGTTTTTTCATGCTTCAGGCGCACTACAGAAGTTCATTAGATTTTTCGAGTGATGCTTTAGAGGCGGCAGAAAAAGGTTTTACTCGGCTAATGAAAGCAGAGTCGTTGTTAGATTCCTTGCAACCTTTAGGCGACAGTTCTGATTTTGATATTCAAGTATGGAGTGATAAACTGCATGCCTCGATGGATGATGATTTTAATAGTCCGATTTTGATTTCGCATTTATTTGAAGCCGTTAAATTCATCAATGCAGTTTCGAATAAAAAATCGAATATTAGCGCACAGGATTTAGAAGCATTGAAGCGAATTTTTAGAGCGTTTGTATTTGATGTAATGGGATTTCAACAAGAGGCTGAAATGGATGCGTCAGGTGAAAGTGATGATTTGGTGAATGAACTAATGCGCATTATTATTGATTCACGTCAACGTGCGCGTCAAACCCGAGATTTTGAATCGAGCGATAGAATTAGAGACCTTTTGGCGAAATTAAAAATTACAATAAAAGATACGAAAGAAGATACCACGTGGGAAATAGAGGGATAATCTGATTTTTTTTAAAGTTAAAAAGGCCACGAAATTAATTCGTGGCCTTTTTAATTTTCATAGATTTTTTTACCCGAAATACTATTCCATTTACCCGGAATTCCCACAATCTTTAATGTATTTTTGAGTCCCAAATTTCCAATATGAGAACCAAAGACACCGATAAAAAGTTATTCCTATTAGATGCGTATGCCTTAATTTTTAGAGCCTATTTTGCATTTAGCAAAAATCCGAGAATTAACTCCAAAGGGATGAATACATCGGCCATTTTTGGGTTTGTAAATGCCATGTTAGAAATTATAAATAATGAAAAGCCGACTCATTTAGCCGTTGTTTTTGATCCGCCAACTCAGTTAAAACGAGCGGAAGTTTTTGAAGCCTACAAAGCCAATAGAAATGAAACACCTGAGGACATCAAATTATCCGTTCCCTATATTTTCAAGATTCTAAAAGCCATGAATATTCCTACCGTGGTGGAGAATGGATATGAGGCAGATGACGTTATCGGTACCTTAGCAAAAGAAGCAGAGGCAAAAGGGTTTCTTACCTATATGATGACTCCCGATAAGGATTTTGCTCAATTGGTTTCCGAAAATATTTTCATGTACAAACCGGGCAGATCAGGTAAACCCGCAGAAGTTTGGGGAGTACCCGAAGTGTGTGAAAAGTTTGAGGTGAATCGCGTGGAGCAGGTTATTGACATTTTGGGGTTATGGGGTGATGCCGTAGATAATATTCCTGGCGTACCTGGAATTGGCGAAAAAACTTCCAAAAAACTTATTGGGTTATATGATTCCATGGAAGGGATTTATGAAAACCTAGATCAATTAAAAGGGAAGCAACTAGAAAACTTCCAGAATTTCAAGGAACAAGCTTTTATGTCGAAACATTTAGCCACTATTATTACCGATCTACCGCATAATTTCCATGTAGATCAAGCCATAATGGAAGAGCCTAATAAGGAGGAATTAAAAGAACTATTTGCCGAATTGGAATTTAGAAGATTAGCCGAAAGAATATTAGGAGAATCGATTACTACTGTAGCCCAACCTGCAGGTGAACAAATGGATTTATTCGCTACTGTGTCTAGTTCAGCTCAGGAAATTGTAATAGAGGAAAAGGAAATGAACAACCTTTCCAATACTCCGCATAAATATCATTTATGTGATACTCCTGAGAAGATTTCGGATTTAGTTAAAAAGTTAAAGGCCTCTAAATCGTTCTGTTTTGATACCGAAACTACTTCATTAAATGTATGGGAAGCGGAGCTTGTTGGAATAGCCTTTAGCGTCAAAAAAGGAGAAGCATATTATGTTCCTTGCCCAGAAAACGTTACAGAAACCAATGCAATTGTATCGGAATTTAAGTCGATATTGGAAGACAGTTCTCACGAGAAAATAGGTCATAATCTAAAGTACGATATTCAAGTTTTGAAGAAGTATGACGTTCGAGTGTACGGACCATTGTTTGATACCATGGTAGCGCATTACTTATTGCATCCTGATAATAACCGAAGAAGTATGGATGTGTTGGCCGAAAATGAATTGGGATATTCACCACAATCTATTACCGAACTGATAGGGAAAAAAGGGAAGGATCAAAAGTCAATGCGTGATATTGAAGTGGCAGAAGTGTGTGAATATGCCTGTGAGGATGCCGATATTACGCTTCAACTAAAAGCATTTTTTGAACCCCAATTAAAGAAAGGCAAGGAAATCGATATATTTAGAGATGTAGAGATGCCTTTAGTTTTGGTGTTGGCAGATATGGAAGAAGAAGGGGTGAATTTGGATGTTAAATTGTTGAATGATTACTCCAAAAAGCTAGAGATTGAAATCAATGAAATTGAAGCTAAAATATACGAGGAAGCAGGTTTAAAATTCCTTATTTCTTCGCCAAAGCAAGTAGGTGAGGTGTTGTTTGACCACTTAAAAGTATCAGATAAACCCAAGAAAACCAAAACAGGTCAGTACGCTACGGGAGAAGATATTTTACAAAAATTGCGCTCTAAGCATCCTGTAGTGGATTTGCTTTTGGAGTATCGAGAAGTCGTGAAATTAAAGAACACGTATGTGGACCCTTTACCCGAATTGGTAGATCCAAAAACGCATCGCTTACATACGAGTTACAATCAAGTAGTAGCCGCCACGGGCCGATTGAGTTCAGATAAACCCAACCTGCAAAACATTCCTATTCGATCCGATCGAGGGAAAGAAATTAGGAAAGCGTTTATTCCAAAAGACAAAAACCACACGTTGCTCGCAGCTGATTATTCGCAAATTGAACTACGTATTATTGCAGCATTATCAGGCGATAAAAACATGTTGGAGGCATTCCGAAGCGGACAAGATATCCATGCTTCAACAGCGGCTAAGGTGTATGGAATTGCTATTGATGAGGTTACCAGAGACCAACGTTCACATGCTAAAATGGTAAACTTCGGAATTATTTATGGAATTTCTGCTTTTGGTTTATCTCAGCGTTTAGATATTAAACGAAGAGAGGCGAAAGAAATAATTGACAACTATTTTGAGCAATTTCCAGGCATCAAAACCTACATGGATCAATCCATACAAAACGCACGTGATAATGGTTTTGTAGAAACTATTTTAGGTAGAAAACGTTATTTACGCGACATCAATTCAGCCAATGCGGTGGTACGTGGTTTTGCAGAACGAAACGCAATTAACTCACCCATTCAAGGTTCTGCAGCTGACATGATTAAACTGGCTATGATTAAAATTCAAGCCTACATGAAAGAAGCAAACTTAAAATCAAAAATGATTTTACAAGTGCATGATGAATTGATTTTTGATGCTACCAAAGACGAAGCTGAAAGCCTCATGAAGAAAGTGAAAGAGCTAATGAGCCAAGCCATGGAGATTGACGTGCCTATGGATGTGGATGCAAACACTGGAGATAACTGGCTGCAAGCGCATTAAAGAAATGTGTGGCGTTATAGTTTCACAAACTTCACCGTTTCTTCATAGTTTTTACTACTCACTTTTATAAAATACACCCCTTGTTTTAAGCCTTTGGTGGGTATTTGAATGGTTTGATTTACCGTGTTTTCGTATTTCATACTTCGCACACTTTTCCCTGAAAAATCAAGCATTTCAATTTGAATAGTGCCTTCAAAAATCTCGTTTAATTCTAGGGTAATAGAATTGCCCGTGTTGGGGTTTGGGTACACTTTTAGGTTTGAACTAAAATTAGCTTCATTTTCTTCTATTCCAACAGCGGTACTATCGTACATACGCCAGAGTTCTACACCAGAACTATCATATTCACCAACTAAGAAGCATGATGAACCACTTACTATTACCCCAAAATCGGAGCCGAAATTATTGGCACTATTATAAATTTGGTGTTTAGAAAATGGAATCAGGGGTTGTAACGTATCATTACTATCATCATACACCCATAGTTGACGGCCACCACCTAACCTATCCCTTGCTTTAAAAATCAAATAATCCTGAAACTCAAAATGGTGTGATGGAGAACTACTTTGCGTCTGTCCTGAAAGGGGTGAAATCATAAACGTATCAATATCCGCAATTAATTGAGAGGTTACAAATCCGTCATTAGTAAAATATGGTTCAGCTCCAAAATCAGCATTGAAACCAGAGAAAAATATTTTATCGTGGAAAACATATCTCTCCCATGGAATCCAGTTAACACCTATGTTTAATACTATCTCATTTACATTACTGTCGTTTCCATCTATATAAAAGAACTGGTTTGAATAAGGGTATGTAGGAGATGAATTAAAATATAGTTTATCATGATACTCCAAGAACATCTGAGGGTCGGATCCTTTATAACCCGCAGTATCCTGATTCATGTTTGCAAACATTTTTGTACCTAGGCTTGTTCCGTCAGAAACCCACAGCTCTCTACCACTTGAATCGAATGCTGAAAAATATAGTCTACCATTAAATTCATAAAAATGCAGGGGGGAACTATCTCCTTGTAAATTAACATCTTTTACCATGTGGGTTCCAACAGTTGTTCCATCGGTTGCCCATAATTCCATACCATGTACACCATCGTTTGCTGTAAAATAATATTTATTGTTATAGACTATCCCCTCCATTCCCACGGGTTCTGATGTTTGACTCGGATTAATATCTTTCAATAATTTGGTTCCAATTTCAGTTCCATCACTCATCCACATTTCTCTTCCATGAATGCCATCATTTGCAGTAAAATACAAACGATTTTGAAATTCTCCCACAATGATTATGTTTGTCTTGTCTGGATTATTCCCCCAAATATCACCACTCCCATAAGGATCTGGTCCCAGATTAATCTCTTTCACCATTTTAGTGCCTTGAGTAGTTCCATCCGAAACCCATAATTCTCTTCCGTCTATTCCATTATCTCCGGTAAAAAAAATTGCCATTTGCTTTGTACAACCTAAAAGTGATGCCATCTCCGGTAGGGTGAATATCTTTTACCATGTGGGTGCCCTGTGGAGTTCCATCGGTCGTCCATAACTCTCTTCCGTGAATCCCATCGTTTGCAAGAAAAATAATGGATTCATTTATCGAGTAAAAATTTGATGGATGAGAGTCTCCAAATATGTTAATATTTTTTACCAGTTCCAATTTAAAATTGTGCTGGGCCATAGCTTGAACACTAAGCGCAAGCCATACTACAATTACCCGAATGATGTTTTTAATTCCGTTCATTTTGAAGTATTACACCCGTAACAAAAATATTTCTGTTTGCTACTCTCTTGACGGTGAATTAGCCAAAAAGGTTGCAGCTTAAAACTGAACAAACTTTACCGCTTCTTCATAGTTTTTATTACTCACTTTTATAAAATAAACGCCTTGGTTTAACTCTTTGGTGGATATTTGAATGGTTTGATTTACCGTGTTTTCGTATTTCATACTTCGCACACTTTTCCCTGAAAAATCAAGTATTTCAATTTGAATAGTGCCTTTAAAAACCTCATTTAATTCTAGGGTAATAGAATTACCTGTATTGGGGTTGGGGTACACTTTTAGGTTTGATTGAACCAAGGGTTTTTCTTCAATGCCTACTGCGGTGCTATCGTACATGCGCCAGAGTTCAATGCCTAATACACTGTCGTATTGAGAAATAAAATACATGGATCCGCTCAGTTCTACTCCATAAT